>CAJWWK010000110.1 GCA_913048295.1 uncultured Dehalococcoidia bacterium | reverse complement strand
CTTCCCGCAGAGCGCCTGAAACTTGAGCGAAGGGGAAGACTGGCTCCGGGTCAGTTCGCGGATGTAGTCGTGTTTGATCCCTCCAGCGTTCGCGACAGGGCTACATTCGAGAGTCCCCACGAATATTCGGAAGGCATCCATCACGTGCTCGTTAACGGCTCCATGGTCGTCAACAACGGAGTACCGACTGGAATACGACCCGGGCGTGTTATCCGGTCATCGGGCGATTAAGGGAATGTTCAGAGGTCGGATGACCGACTGTTGCGCAGACAGGCGAGCTAGACTGCTCCGTCGATGATTGCATCGATCACCAGGGGCTTATCCATTTCGCATCCTCGGCGAACCTGGGCGGCCAGATCTTCAGGGGTCTCGACTCGTACGCCTTCAACTCCGTACGCCTCTGCCTGTGCTTTAAAGTCGAGGGGGATGTCGAAATCAGTCATGACATATTTGTCGGGGAAGGGAAGTCCCTGGAGCCGGTGATACACGTTTGAGTTGAGCTTGAGCACCCGGTACGACTGGTTGTTGCAGATAACGAATACCGCGGGGATGTTGGAATTCGCTGCGGTCCACAACGCTTGCACCGTCATGATCGCCGTACCATCGCCCATCACGCCCACAACTGGTCTGTCTGGCATTCCAAGCTGAACGCCCATCGTCGCTCCCATTCCCCAGCCGATTGCCCCGCCACGTATTGCGTAGTAGCTGCCTCGCTCTGAGGGACTAAGTGCCTCGAAGATGGTTCCTCCGGCGCTAATTCCGTCGTTGAAGACGGTTGCGTTGGACGGCAGCGCATCGGCCAGTGCGCGTGCCATCGTAGCCGGGCTCATCGGTGCACCGTTCCTTTGAGCTGCTGCAGATCGGGCAAACGCCTCTTTGCGGGCCGTCGATGCTGCCTTAGCTTCCCTGACCCGCAGCGCGGCTTCTTCGGCCCTGGTGCCTGTAAATATTTCCGACACTGCATCGGCCAACTGGCTAACCACGGCAGGCGGGGCGGCGAGAATCCCGATGTCGGTTGGTTCCGACTTTCCAATCGAACCCGGGTCCGAATCGATGTGGACCAGGCTGGTACCTGGACCGATCACGCTGCCGGGCTGGTAGAAAAAGTCGTCGAACACTGTGCACCCGATCGCGAGTATCAGATCTGCGGACCTTATCGCTTCTATGGCCTGGGGAGCACGCACCGAAAGGTTGCCCTGCCACAGGGGATGAGAGGCAGGGAAGTTGACCTCGGCCGATCCATGACCGTACACGGGTATACCGGCAGTCTCGGCCAGCCTGACGGCGTCGACGTTGGCACCGGCCAGGCGGTCGCCGATAATCATGATCGGTTTTTCCGCTCTGGAAAGCAGGCCGACAACCTCGTCAATAGCGGCTGGATCGGCCGAGGAGTTTGCTGCCATTTCGGTCGATGGGGCGATATTGACGTCGGCAATATCATCGAACGCGTTGGCGCTCATTCCGACGAAAACAGGCCCGGTTGGTGAAGTACGCGCCTCCTGGAACGCTCGCCTCACGACCGAGGGCACCTGGCCCGCATGAGTGATCTCCGCACTCCACTTCGAGAACGGTCTTGCTAATTCGGCGAGGTCGGACCTTCCGGGTCCCAGCTTTCGGATGTCCTTGTTTCCGGCAGTGATCACCATGGGCGTTCCAGAGCGCAACTGGTCGATCATCATTGAGAAAGCGTTGGCCAGGCCATTATCGATATGGAGAGACACCAACGGCACAGTGCCTGTGCTCCTGCCGTAACCTTCGGCCATCCCGACGGCAACTCCCTCCTGAAGGACCAGCAAGTACTCGAGGTCCGGGTACTCGGGCAGGATCGTCATCATCGGGGTTTCGCTGGTACCCGGGTTTCCAAAAATATACTTCACGCCCTCGGCCTGAAACATTTGAAGTAGGGCGTGTTTTCCTGCGAGCTCGGGCATCTATTTATCCGTTCTTTCGCAACTGTTCGCCAGAGGCGGCACTGATCAGAGTGGAACGCACCGTATCGGCAACGATCTCAAGTT
>CAJWWK010000109.1 GCA_913048295.1 uncultured Dehalococcoidia bacterium | reverse complement strand
TCATCCCGATGCGAAGGTGCTCGTCGACGAACGGGCCGATCTCACGTACGGCGCCCGGTATGCGATTGACCGGTTTGTGATCGGTGTTTCGATCGGCGATGCGGCGACTGGCTTTTATTTTGGTTAGGCCGCAATCGCGGGGGGCGTCAACGAGTCGGTAGGAGATTTTCCGGGGGTCGTGTTCGCCGACAAAGACATCAGGGCCGTGGTGTGTTCCTGAGAACGCCGAGACGGGGGCTGAACGGTCCGGAAGACCTGCCGGAAACGCTGACATTCGAACTGGTCGATTCCCCCTGTGCACCCGGTGCTGGCGAGTTGGCCGATGTGCCCGAAGTACGCGATCTGGAGACGGGGTCAACGTGGAACATTGAGGCTGGAATCGCAACCGCCGGGCCGCTCAGGGGGACGGTACTCCAACGCGCACCCTATGTATCGGCCTTTTACTGGGCGTGGGAAGATTTCAATCCGAACACCGTGCTTTGGGGCGACTGGTTCGACGAACTGAATTGAATCGGAACCGAACCGACCGAAATCCGAAACACACCGGCCTGAAGCCGATCCTAGCCTACGACCAGTCCGGCTACCATGTCGCCCACCTGGCTGGTGGTGAGCGGTCGCTCGCCGTTCGAGGCAATATCGCCGGTACGGTAGCCCTCCGACAATAACGAATCGATACCGTTCTCGATGGCTTCTGCCTCCGCCCGCAGACCCAGTGACAGGCGGAGAAGCATTGCGGCACTGAGGATCGAGGCCATGGGGTTTGAGAGAGATTTGCCCGCAATATCGGGCGCAGAACCGTGAATTGGCTCGTAGAGGGCTGGCTTTCCACCACGGCGACGGCGACCGTGCTTTGGTGGCAGCGATGACACGGAGGCCGAAGGGAGCATTCCGAGCGATCCGCCGATAACCGCCGCCTCATCGGAAAGAATGTCGCCAAACAGGTTTTCGGCCACGATCACATCGAAAACACTCGGGTTGGTGATCAATTGCATCGCGGCGTTGTCGGCGAGCATGTGGACCAACTCGACGTCCGGGTACTCGACACCGACTTCCGATGCCACTTCTCGCCAGAGGCGGGACGACTCCATCACGTTCATCTTGTCGAGGGAGTGCACCCGCTTCTTCCGGTCGCGGGCCAGTTCAAACGCGATCCGCACGACTCGCTCAATCTCTTTTTCGGAGTAAGCGAGGGTATCGACCGCCCGCCGTCCACGCGAGTTCTCCCAGCGGCGCTTTGGCTTACCAAAGTAGAGACCGCCTGTAAGTTCCCGGACCATGATGAAATCGACATCGACGAGTCGCTCGGGTCGCAGCGGTGATGAATCGATCAGCTGTGGGTAGACCTTGCACGGGCGCAAGTTTGCGAACAGGCCGAGGCCCTTGCGCAGCGAGAGGATGCCATCTTCGGGCCGTACTTTTGCGTGGAGGTCGTCCCATTTCGGCCCGCCGACGGCTCCGAATAGCACGGCGTCTGAACCGAGAACGATGTTCAGGGTATCGTCGGGAAGGGCCGATCCCGTCGCATCTATAGCGCAACCGCCGACCAGGCCGGTGATGTATGTGAAGTCATGCCCGAAGCGACTGGCTATTGCATCGAGGACTTTTACCGATTCGGCCGTAACCTCCGGGCCGATACCGTCACCACCGAGAACTGAGATCCGTACGTCCATCTATTGGCTCTACCTTCGTCCCGTAATAAGGGCCACGCCCCGAAACAACCTGCGAAGTCTACCAGCGGCGAGGCTCGCCCACCACATCTATATTCACCGGGCATGAAAATCGACTCAGATCGCCTACCAGCGGGCAGCGCGATTCGATTCGAACGATTCGATTGAATCTTCGTAATTTAGCGTAATACCGACATCGTCGAGACCCTTCAGGAGAGAGTTTTTACGGAAGGGGTCAACCTCGAAGCTGGCGTCGAGACCCTGGTCGTCGGTGACCGTTTGCGATTCAAGGTCGACAGTCGCCGAGTAACCGGAGCCACGCAACGCACGGGCCATTACCGTGTCCACTTCGGAGCTGTCCAGGATCACGGGAAGCAGGCCATTTTGCATGCAGTTATTCCGGAAAATATCGGCGAAACTTGGTGCGATGATCGCTCTGAAACCCATTTCCATCAGGGCCCAGGGGGCGTGTTCGCGTGAAGAACCGGAACCGAAGTTACCACCGCCTACGAGAATGCTCGCATCGCGGTACCTATCCTGATTCAGTATGAAGTCGGGATTGGGTACACCGTCTTCAAGATATCGCCAGTCGAAAAAGGCAAACTCACCGAACCCGGTCCGTTCGATCCGCTTCAGAAACTGCTTGGGA
This sequence comes from uncultured Dehalococcoidia bacterium, assembly GCA_913048295.1. Lineage (GTDB taxonomy): Bacteria > Chloroflexota > Dehalococcoidia > Lucifugimonadales > Lucifugimonadaceae > Lucifugimonas. The sequence goes on along the minus strand of CAJWWK010000109.1, from coordinate 184 downwards.
ATGATCTGGTCGGTATCCACGTTCGCCCGGTCGAGCGGCGCAACGATGCCCTGTAACTTTGTGAATTTTTCCAAATCGGTGCCTTTCGTCCCGTCCGTTACTTGGAGCGGAATTTCCTGTTTTCAAGTTCCTTGCGTCGAATCCCCTCTTTGAGGGCCTCTTCAAGGGGATCGATTGGTAGTGG
>CAJWWK010000108.1 GCA_913048295.1 uncultured Dehalococcoidia bacterium | reverse complement strand
CGTCATCCGTGAACCACCCGTATATTCCGTCAACCGACCTGGAGCGAGCGAAGATCCTCGGTGCCATCGGGGTCGATATCTGCCACTCGAACCTGCACAAGACGTTTTCGACCCCGCATGGCGGCGGTGGCCCGGGTTCAGGACCCGGGCTGGACATCGCAAAGCGCCTGCTCGATTACGGCATTCACGCGCCGACGATGTACTTCCCGCTGATCGTCGATGAGGCGCTGATGGTCGAGCCGACCGAGTCAGAGTCGAAGGAAACTCTCGACCATTTCATCGCGGTAATGCGGCAGATCGACGACGAAATCGACACGGCCCCGGAACTGATTCACGAAGCACCGCACGATCTCGCGGCCACGCGCCTCGACGAAGCCACCGCAGCCCGAAGACCGGTGCTCCGCTGGAGCGCGGAACAGAGCCTGTAAATAAAGCACAGACTGGAGCACGACCAGCCAGATGATTATCGATACACACGTCCACATCTGGGAGTTGCCCCCGATCGCGCCGATTGGCCCGACCGCTCCGAGCTGGACCGCCGAGCCAGCCGAATCGGGCAACGCCGAACTACTGATCGATGATATGGACGCCAACGGGGTCGACAAGACGGTTCTGGTGCAGACTTCGTGGTCGACATGGGACAACGGCTACGTCGCCGATTCAGCGATCAAGCATCCGGACCGGTTTGCCGCGATGGGCTTGATGGACCCCATGGCAGACGATAATGCTGAAAAAGCCGTTTACTGGATGGAAGAACGCGGAATGGCTGGCTTCAGGTTTCACCCGGACTATTACCCCGACGTAGATGTCCTGTTGCGCCCGGAGAATGCTGCGATGTTCGCCGAAATCGAAAAGCGTTCCGGGATCCTGCAGATCCACAATCGCCCACCCAACGCCCACCAGTTAAATTACGCGGCTGCAAAATATCCGGGCATCACCTGGCTGATCGATCACATGATGTACCCGGTGCCGAAAATGGCTCCGGGCTGGGACGATTACAGGCCTGTGTTGGCACTTGCGGGGCACGAGAACGTCCACATCAAGATATCCGACGTTCACAACCGTTCCGATGGCAGTTTCCCGTTTGCCGATATGCACGATGCCGTGAAAATGGCGGTCGATGCGTTCGATATCGACCGCTGTATGTGGGGCACCGGCTACCCCGGCTACCACAGGGTCGACCATGGCTGGCTGTCACTTGCGGACGAGCTTCGGCTGGTGCGCGAGGGCTTCGACTGGCTGACCCCTGGTGAGCAGGCAAAACTGCTGGGAGACAACGCTATGCGCATCTGGAAGTGGGACAGCGAGTAGAATCGTGTCTCGCTGATCCAGAGCAAACACGGAGCATTCACCCCATATGGCACTTCAACCCGGCATACCGGCCCCCGATTTCACTCTGAACACCCATCTCGGGAGCATCACGCTCTCCGATTTACGGGGGAAGGTCGTGGTGGTCGGGTTCCACCCGGCCAGCTTCACAGGCGGGTGAACGAACCAGGTGCGCGGGTTCCGCGCAAATTATGAGAGATTCCAGGCCGTGAACGCCGAAATCATCGAGATCAGTTGCGATCCCGTGGCTGTCCAGAGGGCCTGGACAGCGAGCATGACCGACGAGGACGATGAGAGTGATGCTGTTCAGTTCCCGGTGGCGAGCGACTTCTGGCCGCACGGCGAGGTGTCGAAGGCCTACGACGTGTTCAACGAAGAACGCGGCAACTCCCGGCGGTCGGTCTTCATTATCGACACCGAAGGTATGATCCGCTGGTCGAACGTCTACACCGACTCGCTCCCGGCATCGGGCGAACTGCTCCACGAAATCGAACAACTGTAGACGGTCGCCTGGTTCCCTCTCCCTGACAGTTAGTGAGTCAGTGTCCCACAGAGTGGCGGATTGTTGCATTGTGTGCCGCTAGTTGAACTCAATACCGTCATAACCGTCTCGTTTTGTGGTCGTCGGTGGTGACTCGTTTGTGACCAAGTTGTGACCATGACTACCTATTTGGCTGTCAACGCTCGATCTATCGTCGCCGCGGCTTGCTCCTTCATGCCTGGCATCAGATGCTGGTAAAAAAAACCCTCTGTTTTTAGAGGTTTCGTAACTAGCTGAGAATTTCCAGAGATTTTCAGATATTTTGTGCTTGCAAAAACCTTTTTTTTCTTAGATTAGATCCTAAATAATGTTAAATTCACTTTACACCAGTGAGTCGTGGGCATATTCCTGTAAGGTGGTCTTAATTAAAACGGATTGGGACGGCCAGTTTCGATCAGGCCAAGGCCCTCAACGAGTTCAAAGAGCAGATCGACGGAATGCTCGCGATGATGCAGCAGCCCTTGCCTGCTGGCGCCTTGCCGGCAGATCAGATGGCGGCGATAGAGCGTGCCCAGGCCGCCAATGTGGCCAAGTTCAAGATGTTCATGGAGATGATCAGGGCGTGGGATATCGGAATCGACCTCAATGGCGCCGATCTGGATGTACTGATGCGCGTCGTGCCGACGGACCTGGCGTTGGTTTCAAAGTCCACGCCCGGACTGGCTCGATTGGCACGGCTCGTACCCAGCGACATGCCGATTTCCGCCGTCTTGAACCGTG
>CAJWWK010000107.1 GCA_913048295.1 uncultured Dehalococcoidia bacterium | reverse complement strand
CGCCATGAAGGCTTCCTGCGGGACTTCGATCGAGCCGACCATTTTCATTCGGCGTTTCTTGCCCTTCTTCTGCTGTTCGAGAAGTTTTCGTTTTCGAGTCACATCGCCGCCATAGCACTTGGCCAGGACATTCTTTCTGAGCGCCTTCACGTTTGTGCGGGCGACGATTTTGCCGCCGATAGCCGCCTGGATGGGCACGGCGAACATCTGGCGGGGAATAAGTTGTTTCAGTTTAGAAGTCAACGCACGCCCATAGCCAGCAGCCTCGCTGCGGTGGGTGATCAATGAGAGTGCGTCGACCGGTTCGTGGTTGACCAGCACATCGAGTTTCACGAGGTCGGCTGGCCGGCCGTCGATCATCGAGTAGTCCATCGATGCGTACCCCTGTGTGACCGATTTCAACTTGTCGTGAAATTCGACGAGTATCTCCGAAAGAGGGATGTCGTATTCGAGCATCACCCGCGCGTCCTTTGCGGACGCTGTGCCACCTTCATCGGAACCACCGTTACTGGTTTCGAGGTACTCCATTTTTTTGTACTCGCCACGTTTCGTGGTGACCAGTTCCATGATGGAACCGATGTACCGCGATGGAGTGACAATAGTTATGTTGACCCACGGTTCGTAAATTTCGTCTAACTGGTTGTTATCTGGCAATTTCGACGGGTTGTCGATCGTAATAACTTCGCCATTCTTCAGCAAAACGTCGTAGCTGACGCTGGGCGCGGTCGCAATCAAACCGAGCCCATATTCCCGCTCAAGTCGCTCCTGGACGATGTCCATGTGCAGCAGTCCAAGAAATCCACAACGAAAACCGAAACCAAGGGCAGCAGATGATTCTGGTTCAAATACAAGGGCCGCGTCGTTGAGCTGGAGCTTGTCCAGCGCATCACGCAGTTCCGGATAGTCTTCGCCTTCAGTGGGGAAGATACCGGTAAACACCATCGGACGCTGTGGCGTATAGCCGGGAAGTGGTTCCTGGGCAGGGTTCGCCGTCAGGGTCATCGTGTCGCCTACCCGCACCGCCTTGACATCTTTGAGCCCGGTCGCGACATAACCGACTTCTCCGGTTTCCAGTCCGCTGGTTTTTTCCAGCACAGGACTGAAGAATCCGCATTCCAATACGTCGGTCTCGACCCCCGTGCTCATCAGTCGGATTCTTTCACCGGATTTCAGCGAGCCGTCCATGTCTCTTACGTAGGCGATAACGCCTTTGTACTGATCGTATTTGGAGTCGAAAATGAGCGCTCGGAGCGGCGCATCGACATCACCTCCGGGCGGTGCCACCCTGGACACGACCTGTTCGAGCAATTCTCTTACACCTTCGCCGGTCTTGGCCGAAATTTGCAAGACCTCGTCTTCGCCGAATCCAAATGCCTGCTCAAGCTCGATCATGACGCGATCAGTCTGGGCGGCGGGGAGATCAAGCTTGTTGATGACCGGGATGATTTCAAGATCATGCTCAAGGGCCAGGTAGACGTTGGCAAGTGTTTGCGCCTGAATGCCCTGGGTGGCGTCGACAAGCAGTAAAGCGCCCTCGCAGGCGGCGAGCGACCGCGATACTTCATAAGAGAAGTCAACGTGGCCGGGAGTGTCGATCAGGTTGAGCTGGTAGTCAATCCCGTCAGCTGCTTTGTACTGGAGTCGAACGGCCTGTGCCTTGATCGTGATGCCGCGTTCGCGTTCCAGCTCCATCGTGTCGAGGTGTTGTTCGGTCATATTGCGTGCAGTCACTGCCCCTGTTAGTTCGATCAGGCGGTCGGCCAGGGTCGATTTACCGTGGTCGATATGGGCGATGATGCAGAAGTTTCGGACGTGATCTTGCGGCATGTTCTTCAAGTCTAGTCCTGAAGCGTAGAAATTCCCTGCGTGGCGAAGCCGGACCTACGAGCAAGTTCGGAGTTTGTGGCGATCTCCGGTATCCGTTGATCAGTCGGAGACTGCCGAAACGAGCACCTCCACGTGCACGTCGTCCGTTACGACGAAGAGGCGGCTAACCGGGGCGGTCATCCCGAAATCGGCCCATACGAAATCGCCTTTTACAAGCACCAGCAGCCGGTCGGGATCGAGTCAGGCTTCGATCGAGAATTCGATCTCGGCATCGGTCCCATTTACGTTCACGGTCGCAGTCACGGACGAAGTGAGTGTTTCTCCGTCGGTGAACGAAGCTGGAATCTCGGGAAATTCAGTAATCGAAATCGTTGCGTCCGGCTGGCGCGGAAACATCCGGTCTCTTACGTAACCGTCGCGTCGGGACTGATCGCTTTTCAACGCGTGCAGGTTGATTACCAGCGAGGCGGAGCCTTTTGAAAGGTCGATTTCACCTGAGGTTTCTCCAGTGCGGAGGACAGCATCGTTCGGCAAAGGAAGTCTGGACAATTTTTCGTTGACGGTGAACGTCGCCTCGGATCCTTCACCGACAGAATAAACGCCACCGACAGGTACAGGCACAGGAGTGCCGGTGGGTTCCGGCACGACATCGGAACCTGTCACCTGCTGCTCGGAACTGCCACACGCCAGGATTGTTGCGGTAGCGGAGATAAGCGCGATAACGACCAGAAAGTAGCGAAATGGAATTTTCATTAATCGTCCTTATTTACGGCGGTGGCGGGAGAGAAAGCGACCCGGATTC
>CAJWWK010000106.1 GCA_913048295.1 uncultured Dehalococcoidia bacterium | reverse complement strand
TGAAACAGGCCGTCGGACTAACATAACGAGTGGTACAGGTTATGGGGGCAGGTCAAGTTTTCATTACATGCAAAAGTTTGCATATGCGATATTTAGCGCCTAACGTTGCCATTCTGTTGATGCGATTCCAACTAATATCCCCGGCTGATCGAAACTTTCTTCTGAAGAATCCGTGGGCGATTTCCACCATCAGCGCCCGTAAAACAATGTGTAAAAAGGTCTCTCACCGGGCCGGAGGCCCTCAATGCCTGCTGAAATCGGAATGGCCCTGCTTGGTACCGGCCTCGGTCTCGGTCTCCGACATGGAATCGACTGGGATCACATCGCGGCGATTTCGGACGTGGCCGGATCGCAGAAAAATCGCAGGCGCAGTCTGGGTATGGGTACACTCTACGCGCTCGGGCACGCCGCGGTCGTCGTCGTTCTCGGGCTCCTAGCCATCTGGTTCGGGACCATGTTGCCGGACTGGGTCGACGGCTACATGGAAATTGTGGTCGGCGTCACCCTGTTGTTGCTGGGAGCCTGGCTGATCTGGACGATGGCCAGGAACCGCGGGCGACTGGTACTCCGTAGCCGTTGGATGCTGATCTTCGACCTTGCAAAGTCGGGTTATCGCAGAATGATCGGAAAACCGGCATCTGGAATCAGAACAGAAGACAAAAACCGCCGCGAATACGGCTCTGGCGCTTCGGTATCGATCGGCGTAGTCCACGGCATCGGAGCCGAAACCGGCAGCCAGGCGCTTCTGCTTGCATCCGCAGCCGGCGCGACATCGGCACTTACCGGCAGCATCCTGCTGATCGCGTTCGTCGTCGGGTTGATCGTTTCGAACACCCTCATCACCATCGCATCGATGGCAGGACTCGTCGGGACTAGGCGACACCACGCCCTCTACACCCTGTTCGGGATTATCGTGGCGATATTCAGCCTGGCCCTGGGTTTGATGTTTGTGTTCGGTGCAGCTGCAAACCTGCCCACCTTGCTGATCTAGCGCCTGCCACCGGCGAAGCAACAGCAGCCGGGTGCCTGCTGCACGCCTCACCGGGCAGGCGTAAACTGCCGCTCGCGCACCGAAATCACCACCCTTTCCCGGAAGACACCGGGCTCCACACAGGACTCCCCATCAATGTCGAAACAGTACAAGGCCGCAATCGTTGGCTGCGGTTCAATTGGCCAGGCACACATGCAGGGTTACCAGCGGCTCGACAACGTCGATGTCGTCGCAGTCGCCGACCCGCTCGAGCCGGCCCGCAACATGTACATGAACGATTACGGCATTCCGCAGGGCTACGCAACTGTTGCCGAGATGCTGGAAAAAGCGCAGCCCGACATCGTTAGCGTGTGTGTTTGGCACCTGCTCCACGACACCGTGACCGCAGAGGTCGCGGCCGGGCCATCGGTGGAGGGAATAATCTGCGAAAAGCCCATGGCCATCGGAATGGGCAGGGCAGACGCCATGGTCGATGTCTGTGAAGCCAACGACGTGAAACTGGCCATATCGCACCAGCGCCGGTTCACGCCGGGGTGGGAAAGGGCGAAAGAGCTCGTTGAAGACGGTGCCATTGGCATTCCACTGCGCGCCGACCTGCGAGTACGCGACGGCCTCGCCAACTGGGGCACCCACTCGATCGACGGCGCACGCTTCATCCTCGGTGACCCGGTGGCCGAATGGGTGATGGGCGCAGTCGAACGGACCACCGACAAGCACGAGCGTGACACCGCGATCGAAGACTCCTGCATGGGCCTTATCCACTTCGGTAACAGCCTTCAGTTCTTCATCCAGTCCGATCTCTGGGACAGAAACTCCGATGCCGGAAAGTTCTTCATTCGAGGCACCGAGGGGATGCTGCACGTACGGGAGACGGTGCTCAAGCTTTTCAACGCCGATACCGGAGGCTGGAAAGATATCGACCTGGGCCTGAAAGAAGGCGACCAGGCCATCGGCGGAAACATGAACGCCGCGCAAACCCTTGAGCTTATCGAGTGGATCGAAGGCGGCAGTGAAAGCCGTGGCTCAGGACGAAAAGCGCGCGACACGGTCGAGGTGATGATGGCGATGTACGAATCGGCCCGTCACAACAAGGTCGTCCACCTGCCAATGCAGGAAAAGGAATACCCGCTCGATTTGATGATCGAAGAAGGCAAGTTGCCGCTCGAACGCGAGGGACGTTACGACATCCGGGGCTTCCTCGATCGGTCAAGCATCGATGAAACGCGTTACCAGCAGCTCCGCGACGACGGCCTGCCACACCACCAGGCCATGCGCATCGTTCACCAGGAAGTTGAAACCCAGGCGTAGCGCTTCCTGTTGAAGAAACTCGCCCGCGCTACCTGCCTACCGTGGGCCAACTGCGGAATCCTGGTTGCCCGCGACTGCCAGTTCTTCACCCCGCAGGATCTCGTTCTCGTCGGGGATCAGCACGATTCGAGTGATCTCGATAGACATCTTGACCCCGGTCTCGACAACCGCCGACTCCCCGAACTGCATGGCGGGCTCAGCATTCGTCCCCGTATCGGCATCTGTCACCTTGCTCAAGTTCAGAATTCATATGTGGGCGAACTGGGGGACCTCGTTCAGTACCCCAATGAAGCCAAGCAGTGTCGAATATTCCGCCGCCTCTGCATCTACGGCCAAAACCCGGCCGTCATCGTCGACGGTGGTCACGCGAACATCAGGCGGCGTCGCGGCGGCGATCGTCGACATCGTTTCGGCGAACCCAGCGGCACGGTCCTGGATCAACTCGCTTGCCGCGATAAGTCGCTCCGTTCGGGGTTGCGCCGCGTTCAACAGCGCCCTCGCCTCACGAATATCCTCCAACCTCAGGCTTCGCAAGTCGACCTGGTGTTCGATAATCCCCTGCCTGTACTCAGCCTGTTCAACTAACTCGGACTGGCCTGTAACCATCTGGAGCGAACCGAAAAACCCGATCCCCAGCGCCACTGCCACGGCAACCCTGAATGCAGTCCGCCAGGAAAGCGGCCGTGGTCGGCAATTCCCCGGCCGATAGTCGAACTTCGGGGTTGGGAGCAGCGGCACCGGGGCACGCTGCCAGAACCGCTTGCCCGAAACTATGACGAGTCCGACGTTCGCTGCATACCTGCCGAACGTGATCAACACACTTTCGGCGACGTGCAGGGCCTGGAAGTTTCCCTCGGCCGCTTCTTTCAGGATCAACTTGTC
>CAJWWK010000105.1 GCA_913048295.1 uncultured Dehalococcoidia bacterium | reverse complement strand
CAAGTGGTCGACTCTAATGACCGAATTGGCTGCTTAATCTAAGTGATCGATCATGTGTTTAGGTCGGCCGTGTTTCGTGGTGAGCTCCGAGATCTGACAGAACCCGCGAGACCCACTCGCCAGCGATACCACGTGCCCTCCGGAACCCCCGATCACACCGCCAACACCCACCAGGCCCCCGACCTGAGGGCAATAGCTCCCCAAACCCGTCTTCGTCAGCTTTCCAAACGCGGGAACACGGGCTCGGGAGCCTCCATGCTGACCCGCTCCAACCGACGCTCCAGTATCACCGGCGCAAGAGGCCGGTCCTCGTCTTTTGGCGGAACCAGCCCGAGCATGGCGATCGCTTTTCTTGAACTGGCCGGGACCACAGGCCACAGCCCCTCAATCAAAATCCGAATGCTCTCAAGCAACGCGGTCAGTAGACTCTCGTACTCTTCCTTGCGCTCGGGATCACGCAAAATAACCCACGGCTGCCGGTCTTCGATAATTTTGTTCAGCGCCTTGCCCTGCGCGTTCAACCCGGCAACCGAATCCGCCAGGGTCGTAAGGTCCGGGTGCACCCACGCATGACTGACGTTCTCAAACGTTTCGTGCAGGAACTTCGCGTCTTCTGGGGCCAGATCAGCCGACGGCTGCGCCTCCTCTTTCCATGCAATTCTGCTCAAACTAATGATCCGAGAAAGAAGATTGCCAACGTTGTTGGCAAGATCCGCCATGTATGTGTCTGCAACAAGTTCCCGCGTGATCGGCGTGTCATTGCCGCGCATCGACTTCGTCATGTAATAACGAACGCCATCAACTCCAACCAGGTCGATCAACTCGACCGGCGAGACCACGTTGTCGAGTGACTTGGACATCTTGTGTCCACCACTGGCAACAAAAAATCCGTGCACTCTGATTTCTGCTGGCGGAGCAACGTCCAGGTAGTTGAGAATGATCGGCCAGTAGACACAATGAGTCTTGATAATGTCCTTGCCCATCAGATGGGTCGACGAACCCCACCACTTCAAATAGTCCTCACCGGGCCAATCGATGCTCGACACGTAGTTGATCAGCGCGTCGAACCAGACGTAGGTCACGTATTCAGAATCGAACGGCAACTCAACCCCGAGCCCAACCCGGTTCTTCGGTCGCGATATGCACAGGTCAGGCAGAGGCTCGACAAGCATCTGCAGCACCTCGTCTCTGAACATCCGGGGCAGAATCCAGTCGTCGTTGGCCTCAATATGGTTTCGTAACCACTCCCGGCGCGGCTCCAGCGCAAGGAAGTAGTTGGTTTCCTGCGATTCCATAGGAAACGTCAGGTGCAACAGGCAACGACCCTCTTCGTCCAACTCCGCCCGTGGCTTGAACTGCTCGCACGCGACGCAATACAGACCGTCATACTCCTTCTTCACCAGCAAATCGCGCTCGTGAAGCAGTGAAACCGCATGTGTGACGACATCCTTGTGAGCCGGAAGTGATGTGCGAACCCAGAAATCGTACCCAACATTTAATTCGTCAAACGCGGCCCGAAATCGCATCGACTGCCGCTCCAGAAAGGCCTCAGTCGTCAACCCGCTCGCCGCCGCAGACTCCTCGTTTTTCTGGCCGTGCTCGTCCGTACCGGTGGTCAACATGGCCTGCGAGCCAGAAAGAGTGTGTGCGCGCTTCAACACATCGCCCATCACGGAAGTAAAGGCGTTACCAATGTGCGGATCGCCATTCACGTAATAGATGGGCGTCGTGATGTAGGCTCGGGCATTACTCATGAATGTGAAAACGTCCGTCCATGAACCGTTTAAAGTCGATTTAATGTGAGCACCAACTGGCAGAACCCAAAGGTTCCGGGGCTTCGACATTAAGCTTATCCCAACTGACCCGCCCCCGAGATCATTTCCACCCGGCAACCCGGTCCTGATCCCGACCCTGCTCCCCTGATAAGCAAGACAGACCCTTCGATCGCCGCCTCTCACAAACAGCCACCCCCGGGCCGTTCCCACCCCCGCTTGCCCAACCACTCACACCAGTGGCACACTGCCCGACATCCACAGCAGATAACCGGCGACGCACAGGGGGCCGAACGATGCACGCATCAATGCGAATCTATAAGACCAATGTTGAAAAACTCGACGACGAACTCCTCGGGCGAGTCGAGAGCGAATTCGCAACGATTCTGAAGTCGGTCGCAGGTTTCCACGCCTACCGACTCATCGATTCCGGCAACTATAGCGTCGCCAGCATCAGCTTCTTTGAATCCGAAGTGGGGGCTAACGAATCGGTCGAACGGTAAATTCAGAATCCCACCCGCGTCAGATAATATCGCACAACCTCCACAATCCACCCCTCACACCCACCGAGGAACCCCGCCATGACCAACCCACACCAGGGCCAAAACGTACGCCACTCGAACCGACTTGAAGGCAGCGTCGTCGCCATCACCGGCGCCGCCAGCGGCAACGGCCGCGCCAGCGCGCTCCGCACCGGACGGGAAGGCGCAGCGCTCTACATTAGCGACATTAACGCCGAAATGCTCGAAGATACCCTCGGCGACTTGAAGTCCGAAGGCATCGACGTCGCAGGCGGAATCTTCGACGCCGCCAACATCGACGACGCCCCGAGATTCGTCGCCGCCGTAAAAGACGCCTACGGCCGCATCGACGTCCTTGTAAACAACGCCGGCGCAGTACGCATCGAACCGTTCCCGAACGTCTCAGAAGAAAACTGGGACTGGACCATGAACCTCAACCTCAAAGGCGCATTTTTCCTCATGCAGGAAGCGGCAAAAGAGATGATCGAACAGCGATCCGGCAACATCGTCAACATCGCATCCATCGCCGGAACCTTCGGGGGACCGACCTCGTCGCCACCCTACGCCGCCGCAAAAGCCGGACTCGTCAACCTCACCACCGTGGCGGCCGCAGCCCTCGCCCAGTACGGAATCAGGGTCAACGCAATCGCTCCCGGCATCATTAACACCCCGTTTCACGCGCCCGTCGATATCGCAATCGGACAGGAACAACTCGGCCTCAAACCCGGCGAACACATCCACACCCGCGTCAGCCTCATCCCGCTCGGACGCCTCGGCGAACCCGAAGACATCGCCGCAACCGTCGCATTCCTCGCATCAGAAGACGCCAGCCACATCTCCGGCGAAACCATCACCGTAGCAGGCGCAATGCGAAGCCTCTAACCCCACCAACAACCGGAAACTGTCATCCTGAACGCATGTACATAAAAGACCAACTCAGATTCGTGCTGGAGACGGAGATGTAAGCTTGAGATGTGTGGTGGACTCTTTGCTTCCCAAGCAAAGGGTCGCGAGTTCGA
>CAJWWK010000104.1 GCA_913048295.1 uncultured Dehalococcoidia bacterium | reverse complement strand
CCAGTTTCAGCACCCGTCGCGGCGATCCTGACCCCGGTCCCGAATCCATCGGAGCTAATGCCCGAGGGTACCCCCGATCTAACCCCGATCGCCGAACTGACTGCACGCGAACAGGAAGTGTTCATGCTCATGGCCCACGGCGACACGAACGCCGATATCGCCGAGGAGTTGTTCATTTCCGAGGGCACGGTAAAAACCCACGTGAAGCGTGTGCTGTCCAAGCTCTACATGCGAGACCGAACGCAGGTCGTTGTCGACTTGTGACGCCCCGGCAAACGGTGGGCGCGGATTCACCCCGGAACCGCTCCTATGGGGGCTGACACATTAGTCCGCTAGGGCTTCTCCCGAATATCCTGGTTCATGGCCCACGTCGGATAGCGGTTGTACACCGGTTGGCCCGGGATAGGTTGACCCAGCGGTTGGGGCGGCACCTGGAATTCACCCTCCCAACTGATCAGCGCCGAGTATGTGTATTGCATTCCCAATCGACGCAAATTTCGACCCGACGGCACGTTCCAGTGGGCCGCACTTGCAAACATCACCGCTCCCTGTGCAAGTATCCAGTCGCCCGCGGCACTGACTACGATGCTCCCGAGCCCGCGCCCTTTCGAGTCAGGGCGTGCTTCAACGCCGATCTCGTAGATGTTGTGACCCTTGTCCGATACCGAAGCCACCGCCATCAGTTCGCCACCCTCATACACACCGAACTGCGCAATACCGGAAGGACCAGCAACGTGCCAGAACACGTCCCAATTGGCTTCAGCAACCTGTGATTCATCGAGCCTCACGGCCGCGCCCGAAGAAACCGGTCGCCAGGTCTTTGAGTTGGCGACGTAGCAGGGAACCGGACCCCATACGGCAACGCCATCGTGGAGTGTCACCCGGCTGAGCTCGTAAGTTCCAGCCACCGAGAACAACAAGTCGGGGTGAAGATCGACCAGTATCGGTCGGAGTTCGACGAGCCACTCCGATCGAGCAGCCACGGCCACAGTGTTGTCGACGCGGACCGCGTACAATGGCATGGCATCGTCGTTGTCTGGGGTTACGCCAATTCTGAGCCCAAAATCTCCGGCTTCGGGCAACTCGTAACCAAGCGTTGACTCGATCCACGGCCTTACGTTGTTCAACAGATCGCGATCAATCATCGTTCCACCCAATATTCCCACACGCACCCAAGCCACCAGTCCGAAGCTCAACCTGACGATTCAGCCAGTATAAATCGGCCACTCAGCAAACGTGGCAATGCCACCTCAGGAAAGGTGGCGATCCGACTACACGGGCATGGTGCGTTTTGAGTGGGCCCTGCCGATCTCCGCCGTATCCTCGCGATGACCCGCGATAACCCGCACACCCTCGTCTATCTTGTCCGCCACGTTCTCGGGCGTACAGCCATCGAGGAACGCAAGGCCATTCTCCTTGCAGGCAGCAATTACCCTTGCGCGGGCTTCGGCCAGGCGCGGGTCCAGGGGACCGTTTGGATCTCGCTTGATACCGAAGGACATGTGCAGGTCACCCGGACCCCACTCGGCAAAACCAAGACCCGGCACCGCCAGCGACTGTTCGCAGTTCGAAAGCGCCCGGACCGTTTCGATCTTCACCCCCAGAAGCAACTCGCCATCGGGATTCAGGGGCCAGGGGTCGGCCTTATCGGTGTAAGTATTGGCATCGACGCCCCACACAGGCGCGGAGGTAGGTTGCGACCCGGTGCCACGCGTTCCCCGACCCAGCCCGTAGCCGACACCGGTCATGTTGATCGGGTAGCGGCACGATTCGACGAACGCCCGGACAGCATCGGGAGTTTCAGCCTGGCAGAGCAGGATTCCGTGAACGCCACGCGCGAGGATCATCCGGAACTGCCAGGCGTTGAACCGGATAATTTCCTCTGAAGAGCCTTCGACCGGTGTTTCGACAATGACCGCCGGAGTCCGGTGGCCGCTGTCCGTCGGGCCACCGTCGATCAGGCCCTGCATGTAGTTGTCGAGTCCCGTCATATCGAATGCACCGTGCTCCATGCCCACGTTGATGTAGTCGGCCCACGTGTGTGCGTCCTTCATCCCCTGCTCGCGGGTAAGCACGTGACCCGTGTGCCCTCCGTCGTAGTAGATCGGCTGGTCCTGCTCAAGTAACTCGATCGCCCGGTTGATTCGCTTTGCCATGGTCTTCCCGTCGTTTTGCAGTGGTGAATTGGGTGATTCCGAAATCTCGGCGAATCGTACTCGCGAAAGACGAAACGTGCATCCATCTAACGGCTTCCCGGGCTGAATGGCACACGATCGAAACATCGCTTTTACTTGCTCGACTAAATAGCGCAACAATCCCGCAAACACGGTGAAACATTCGATTCATAGCGTGGATTGAGGTGACGGAGCGAGGTCCGAGTTTTATTTGGTGCTCGCGGATGTGACCCCGGCGAATGTCGACCAGGTTGGCGCCAAATCACCGGTCATATTTGAGCTGACCAGAGATGATCTGGTCTGAAAGGAATCTCGGGCGATGGAATACAACCCCATTCACCTCGACATCGTGTGGGTGCTGTTCGCAACAGCGCTCGTCTTCCTCATGCAGGCGGGTTTCGCCATGCTCGAGGCTGGCGCGACCAGGGCCAAAAACGCAGCGAACATCATCATGAAAAACGTGATGGACATCTCCATTGGGTCGCTTGTTTTCTGGATGGTCGGCTTCGGATTTATGTTCGGAGCGAACAAGAGCGGCTGGATTGGCACGAACAACTTCTTCCTGTCGGAAATCGACCCATCGACCGATGAAGGGATGTTCGATTTTGCGTTCTTTATCTTCCAGACAGTGTTCGCGGCTACCGCGGCTACCATCATTTCCGGTGCTGTTGCCGAACGAACAAAGTTCATCGCGTACCTCATGTACACGGTTGCAGTAACGGCCTTCATCTACCCGGTCTTCGGCTCATGGGTGTGGGGCGGAGGCTGGCTGAGCGGACTCGGGGAGAACGGTTTCATCGACTTCGCTGGTTCGACTGTTGTTCACAGCGTCGGTGGCTGGGCCGCCCTGGCCGGTGCGATAGTTGTGGGCCCGCGTCTTGGCAAATTTGCCGCTGACAAATCGCCCCTCGCGATTCCGGGTCACTCAATAACACTTGCAGCACTCGGTGTGTTCGTCCTCTGGTTCGGTTGGTTCGGTTTCAACGCCGGATCGACTGTTTCAGGCAACGATGCGTCGATCGCTATCATCATGGTCACCACGAACCTGGCTGCTGCAGCCGGTGCTCTCGGCGCACTATCGCTCAGTTACCTCCTGTGGAAACGCTTCGACGCATCGATGACTCTGAACGGCGTTATCGGTGGACTTGTCGCCATCACCGCGGGCACGGCGAACATGAGCCCGGGCATGGCCGCACTTACCGGTCTCATCGGTGGAATGGTCGTTGTTGGAGCCGTGCTTCTACTTGAACGGGTAATGAAGGTCGACGACCCAGTGGGTGCCATTGCGGCCCACGGGTTCGCCGGTGCCTGGGGCACGGTTGCGGTTGGCCTGTTCGCTTCATCCGCCTACGGAGGTGTCGACGGGCTGTTCTTTGGCGGCGGTCTGGCGCAGCTCGGAGTCCAGATCACAGGTGTCGCAGCGGCGTTCCTGTTCGTGTTCCCGACTTCATTCATCGTCTTCAAGCTCATCGACATGACGATCGGTATGCGGGCTTC
>CAJWWK010000103.1 GCA_913048295.1 uncultured Dehalococcoidia bacterium | reverse complement strand
TTTTTGCTCGGAATCTTCTGGAAATCGAAAAGTTTGGAGATGTTGATTGACGAACGGTCCGACAGGGCGAATGGATTTCAACGCAGACATTGGCGAATCGTTCGCGGGGTACGAACTCGGCCTCGATTCCGAAATCGTCAAGTACATCACTTCGGCCAACATAGCTACGGGATTCCACGCGGGTGATCCCGATTGGATGGCCCGGACGGTTTCCCTGGCAGTCGAAAACGGTGTCGGTATCGGTGCACATCCTGCCTACCCGGACCTGGGGGGGTTCGGTCGTCGGAACATGGACCTTACGCCCGACGAAGTCAGCAATGCGGTCACCTATCAGGTCGGAGCGTTGGCGGCGTTTGCGCCCGCTAGAAAACTTCAGCACGTGAAACCGCACGGCGCGCTCTATAACACGGCCGTACGCGATGCTGATGTTGCAGAGGCTGTCGTCAGCGCGATCAAGGCGTTTGATCCAGAGCTGATTCACGTAGTTCTTGCCGGATCACAGTGGGAAGAGATCGCACGAAATCACGGCGTCAGGGTCGCACGCGAGTGCTATGCCGACAGGGCAGTGACTCCCCAGGGAACGCTTGTGCCCCGCTCGCAACCGGGCGCCGTGATCCACGAGCCGGAAGCGGTGCTTGACCGTTCGCTGAAGCTCGCGACCACCGGCAGGGTTACTGCGATCGATGGGACCGAGATTGATTTTTCAGCCGATTCGATCTGCCTGCATGGCGATACCGCCGGTGCAGTAGAGCTTGCGGCCGCGGTGCGAAACGGGCTCGAAGCGGCGGGTGTTGAGATTATCCCGATGAACGAGTTGATCAAGCCAGCCGGTAATGACTGAGCAGGCCCCAGCGGCTGATCAGAACGTGGAATACCCGCGGATTTTAGCCGTCGGCGATTCCGCATTGTTGATCGAATTCGGGTCGGAAATCGACCCGGGAGTGAACTCACGGGTCTACGCTCTCGCAGGCCAGATCGAGGCCTCGCACAATGCCGCCGTCGTAGAGTTGGTTCCGACCTATCGCTCATTGCTGGTCAACTACAACCCGCTGGTGAGCGACTACCGGGAAATGTCGAGATTTCTAGATGAGGCAGTTGCCGGCGCGAATGAAATACCCGTCTCCGCTGCCCAGCCCAATGTCATCGAACTGCCGGTCGTTTACGGTGGTGAAGATGGTCCCGACCTTGAGACGGTCGCCGAGCATGCGGGCCTTTCGACGCGCGAGGTAATCGAGATTCACTCGGGTACCGACTACCGGGTTTACATGCTCGGGTTTGCCCCGGGTTTTCCGTACTTAGGCGGCCTCGACCCCCGAATAGCATGCCCCCGGCTGAAGACCCCCCGCACGAAAGTTCCTGCGGGTTCTGTTGGTATCGCAGAATCGCAGACCGGCGTCTACCCGAACGCCAGTCCAGGTGGATGGCAATTGATCGGCAGGACCGCGGTGAAGCTGTTCGACCACGGTTTGGCAATTGCAAACACATCGCCATCGTTAATCACCCCCGGTTCGGAAGTGCGGTTTGTCCCGGTTGACAACCATGACTGAGCGGGCGATCGACAGTGACCAAACTGGCCGGATCAGGGTTATCGCGGCCGGACCGCAAAGCCTGGTCCAGGACGGCGGCCGGACCGGTTTTCAGAAACTCGGGGTGTCGGTAAGTGGTGCTGCCGACATGGACGCCCTCAACATCGGCAACCGGCTTGTGGGTAACGACCCCTACGATGCCGCAGTGGAAATCCTGCTCGGCGGTGCCGAATTCGAGTTTGAGACGGCCGCAACATTCGCGCTGACCGGCGCGGAGACCGGCGCCACTCTCGATGGTGTGCCACTGGTCAGCAACGTCTCGTACTCTGCCCATACCGCAGCACGGCTCGTACTGGAGATGCCGATCCCCGGTCAGGGGCTGCGCACCTATCTTGCCGTGGCCGGAGGAATAAAAACCCCCCCAATACTCGGATCACGCTCTACGCACGTCGCCTCGGAAATTGGCGGGGTCGGAGGCAGAGCCCTGGAACCGGGGGATGTGCTGAAGATCGGCGAGATACTCGTACCTGCCGTTTCCGGAAAGATGTTCAACAGCGGTGACAGCTCCGCCAACGATTCCGAGCTGCCCGCGGTAAACGTGCGGGTGGTCCTCGGGCCACAGGACGATGAATTTTCGGCGGCCGGCATCAGGACGTTCTTAGACTCCACATACGCAGTTACCGACCAGTCGAATCGGCAGGGGCTGCGGTTGGACGGTCCGGTGATTGAATCTCGAACCGGGAGTTACGACATCGTGTCGGACGCAGTTGTTAATGGTTCAGTGCAGGTCCCCGGCGATGGGAAGCCGATCGTCCTGCTTGCCGATCGCCAGCCAACGGGGGGTTACGCGAAGATCGCAACGGTGATAACGGTCGACCTTCCGAAGCTGGGCCAGACCGCACCGGGGACGAAAATCACGTTCGCCCCGATCAGCGTAGAAGAGTCCCAGCAACTTCTCCGAGATCGCTCGAATCGACTGCTTAAACCGGAACTGGGGCAGGCTGTCGATACGTTCTCGGTACAGGTCGACGATCTGCACGTCTCCATTGGCGTAACCGAAGACGAAGTAGGCCGTCGCGACCTCATCACGCGCATCGCCCGGATAAACGACGTGGCTTATCCGATTTCAGCCGTAAAATATACCCCTGCTGAGTAGGGACGCTTTGTTAGAATCGGCCATCGTATTCGCCACCGATGACGAAGCTCGCCCTCACGACTCACGATGAACACGCCCTAGCCCGGGGAGCACGACAACGTTCGACCAAGACCTTCTAAACGACGGGCTGCTCTTGAGCCTTATTGGCATGGGCATCGTATTTGCCGTGCTTGCCCTTTTGGCTGTGTCGATCAAGGTCCTGAACCTCTTCGATCGTAATCCAGCAGTCGTTTCTCAGGCCGCGGGTTCCGAGTTGTCACCTGAAATACCGTCATCCGCAGGCGAAATCACGGGTCAGCAAGTTGCGGCGATCGGACTCGCCCTCGCACTTTCCGAACAGAACTTGTCGCCAACCGCAGGCCCCCGCGTTGGGCCATCACCGGGGCCGTCCGCGGGTTCGTGGTTGCAAAGTGGGCGACTACGCTCGCTCGGGAACACCCCGGGCTCCGCGGGGCGGCGCGGAAAGTGAGCCCCCTGAACTACAAAATCACCATCGCCGGGCGCACCTACGATGTCCAGGTCGGCGATCTTTCATCATCTCCGGTAGAAATCACTGTCGACGGCACCGCTTACCAGGTCGAGTTCCCCGAACCTGGCCCAACCGCCGCAACTCCCACCTCGACGACAGCCGCGGCACCAATCTCGCAGCCGGCAGCCCCACGGCCAGTCGCACGCCCATCGATTCCAACCTCGGGAGGCGACGGGGTAGTTCGCTCGCCCATGCCAGGCCGGATCATCAGCGTCAGCGTTTCCGTTGAGGATGCCGTGACCAAAGGTCAACCGGTCGTCGTACTCGAATCGATGAAGATGGAAAACACGATCACATCGCCGGTCGACGGAACGGTTTCAGCCGTTCATGTAGCAGCGGGCGACTCCGTCCAGCACGGCCAGACGCTGGTCGAGATAGAACAGGCGTAGCCCCGATGCTAGACGGACTCGACGCACTGTGGGAGGGCTTCACCGCGATTGGCGATGAGCCGCAGATCGTCATCATGTGGGTAATCGCCGGGGCCTTGCTGTACGTGGGCGTGGCAAAGAAAAAAGAGCCGCTTCTCCT
>CAJWWK010000102.1 GCA_913048295.1 uncultured Dehalococcoidia bacterium | reverse complement strand
CCTGAACGAGATCAAAATACTCGCCCCGAACCCCAGGCCTGGCAAGATGCTGGCGCTGGCACTCAACTACGGATCGCACCTGCTCGGAGCCGACCGGCCGGACCGCCCGCAGCCGTTCTACAAGAACAACAACGCGATCATCGGGCCCGGCGATCCGATCAAGCTTCCTCCCGATGCCGGGCTTGTGGTTTGTGAATCTGAGCTGGTCGCGATAATCGGCAAAACCGCAAGCAACGTTTCGGAAGACGAGGCGCTTGACTACGTGTTTGGCTATACCGGGGGCAACGATGTGAGCGCACGCGAGTGGCAGTCGGGGGCAAAGGCCGACACCCAGTGGTGGCGTGCGAAGTCGTCGGACACGTTTGGCCCGACGGGTCCGTTCATGGTTACCGATATCGATCCCCAGAATGTGGCGATTCGGGGTCTGGTGAACGGAGTCGAGGGACAGAAGTGCCATTCGTCGGAGATGATCTTCACGACGGCGCAGGCGATTTCCTACATCAGCAGGTACGTGACGCTCGATCCCGGTGACATGCTGTGGACGGGCACTTCGGGCACGACTCCGCCGATTAGCCCCGGTGGCGATGTGACCGTGGAGATCGAGCATGTGGGTGTGCTGCACAATCCAGTAATAAGCGCCTAGGTGCCATTGGCACATTTACCGTTAGGTTGGGATGAGCTGACTGATGGGGTTTGGGTCGAACGCCGGACTGGTGGCGGCGCACTTTTCTTTGGGGTAGAAAAAGCGGGTGCGGGTTCTTCCCGACCGTATTGCGTGGATCGCGGTCAATGGGATTCGCCCCCTATCTTTCGATGGTGGTCGAGTGGAGGCGATAGAACCAGTGGCTACTGAATGTTCCAGCCAATATGTGCGAGATTGGAGGATGACCAATGAGTAGTTTCAAAGACGCTGTGAAGAGTGGGATGAACGAGTACCTGGTCGATCTCAAGACCAAGTTGGAGGGATTGACTGAGGCGGAGATCTACTGGAATGCGACCCTCGGTTCGAACTCGATCGCGTGGCTCGTGTGGCACATGGCACGGGTCGAAGATGGCTGGATCAATAGCACCATCGCGGGTGGTGAGTCGGTATGGGATTCAGGCAACTGGGCGGAGCGTACCGGGGTCACACATGAGAATGGTGATTTCGGTGAGACCGATGACGAGGCTCCGTCGCTGCCGGTTGTCGATGTAGGTGTGGTGATCGATTACTACGACGCAGTGAGAGCAGCGGCGTTCGAGGTGATCGATGACATGACGGACGAAGATCTGTCTCAGAGCTTCACTCGTGGTAACAGATCGGTCACCTGGTCGTGGATACTGGGTCATGTGCTGGTTGAAGAGGCCCAGCACCTGGGGCAGGTAGGGTTCATTCGCGGGATGATCCGCGGTCTAAACGGCTGATAGCAGCGAGGGTTGGGCGATGAGCGCGTTCAAAGTACCGATCAAAAGTGGGCTGAACGAGTATTACGGCAAGCTGAAGCAGACCGTTGAGGGCCTGACGCCCGAAGAACTTTTGTGGCAGCCGGGTCCTGAGTCGAATCACATTCTCTGGACCGTCTGGCACATGGCGAGGGTTTCCGACCGCTGGGCCAACTCTACGGTGCTTGGTGGCGACGAACTGTGGGAGGCGGACGGCTGGGCCGAGCGCCTGGGTATGCCGGTCGAGAAGTACGGCAGGGGTGAGACTCCAGAGCAGGTGCGTGACTTTCCGCCGGTCGATATCGGGCTGGTTTTTGAGTACTTCGATCAGAGCCACGCTTCGCTGTTGGCGATGATCGATGGGCTCGATGAATCCGACCTAACGCGCGACGTTTACGCGCCTTACCGTGACGATTCACTGAACATCGGCTGGATACTGGGCCACATCCTGGCCGAGGAGTCGCAGCACCTGGGGCAGGTTGCCTACATCCGGGGGATGATCAGGGGATTCGACGGGTGAACGCCGCCGCCAGCACCGCCATCCTGGGCCTGTCGAAGGGTCAACGCTGTTCAACCTGATGGTTTCGGGCCAGCTCCGGCAGCAAGTCGAACGTTCCGTCAATCAGCGCTCGCTTCTTTGCCCGACTCCACCCCTTGATCTGCCGCTCTGCCTCGAACGTCTCACGCATTGAAGGAAAGTCTTGCGTGAACACAACCTGAACTGAAAATCTTGGTGAAACACCGGGCGACCGCGAATCGCCCGGTGTTTCGTTTAAGTGAATCACGACTTGCCGCGAGGGTAATTTTCATGCCATTCGGCGAGATGAGTCGAATCCGGCACCCGAGGGTACGCATCGCGTGCTACATTCCCGACTCTGGGAGTTGTCGGCCCGCGGTTGGCTGCGGCTGTAATAAAAAATATTTCAGAGAGCGGTGCAAGGAATCCAAAAATGGAACCGATGGTTGCGATTCACGGGCAGGGCGGCGACGAGGTTCTGCAAACGGCCGTCCAGTACGGCATCAAGAACATCCTTGTGTACGGCGGGCCCGGCACTCGCCACATGAAGTTCCAGGAGTACGTGACGCTGCGAATGCGCATCGAGTCGTTTGGCCTGAAGCTCGCGGCAATCGAAGGCGGCTTCTCGCCCGATCTCAACTATCACGATGTGATTTTCGGCGGCCCCAAACAGGACGAGCTGATCGAAGACCTGCTGATCCAGGTCCGCGACATGGGCAGGGCGGGCATCCCGATCTATGGCTACAACTGGATGCCGAACAGCTGGGGCAGGGCGCAGCCGACGATCATCCGGGGCGGCGCGATGGGCACCGGCTACCAGTACGATTGGGAGAACGACCGGCGACCCAAGACATTTGGCGAAGACATGGACGAAGGCACCATGTGGGACGCCCTCGAATACTGGATCAAGGCGGTAACGCCGGTGGCCGAAGAGGTTGGGATGCGCTGCGGGATTCACCCGGAAGACCCGCCGGTACCGCAGCGGGGCGGCGTGCCGGGGCTGTTCCGCAATATGGCGGCGTTCAAGCGGCTCGTTGAAATTGTCGACTCCGACTACAACGCGATCGAATTCTGCCAGGGCACGTTCAGCGAAATGCCAGGCGAAGATATCTACGAAATGATCGAGTACTTCGCCAGCCGCAACAAGGTGATGTACGTCCACTTCCGCAACGTGAGCGGCAAGGCCCCGGCCTTCAATGAAGAGTTCATCAACACGGGCTACGTAAACATGAAAAAGGCGATGCGCACCTACCGCGACGCCGGTTTTACCGGCAACTTCATCGACGACCACTGCCCGCTCATGGTCGACGACACCGACTTCCCCGGCAACCTCGGGGGGTACAGGTCGAGGTTGTTCGCCCAGGGCTACATCGCCGGGGTGATCGAATCGGTGAAGAAAGAGGTCGAGTACGGCGGCCCGGTCGATATGAGCGCAGCCGGGAAGGGAGCTTCGTCATGAGGATCGGCATGGGGCTCAACTCCTCCACGAACACCGAAACACTCAGGTACATGGCGCAGCTGGGCGTGCAGGACGTTGTGTTGAACACACCGCCTGTGCCGGTCAAAAACGGCAAATGGGAACTTGTCGATCTTGTTTCTCTGAAGAACAGGGTGAACGAGTTCGGCCTGACACTTACGGCGATAGAAAACACGCAGATCGACATGCGGCATCACCTGATCGCCGGTGGTCCACGCTTCGACGAACAGCTTGAAAACATGGTCGAGACGATCAGGAACATCGGCAGGGCCGGAATACCGATGTACACCATGAGCTGGCGCTACCCGCGGTTCTACCGCACCGGCCATGTCGATATCGGGTTCGGTGCGCAGGGCACCGC
>CAJWWK010000101.1 GCA_913048295.1 uncultured Dehalococcoidia bacterium | reverse complement strand
GAGATTATTGATGATGAAGTTCGCGTTCGTGCATGATTTTAGATGGGATTGCCGGAATTTCGGCGGTCTTCAGTGCCGCCGGGTGATGGACTCCGGCCTGGTGCGGTTTTCGGATGGGGTGGCAAACTTCGGTAATAGCTAATTCGAGGCCGGTTCGTCTTGAGCAGAAATTGCCGGTTGGCTTGCGAAAGGGCGAAACGATCATTAACGTTCGTGTCTGTCGAATCTGACCGAGGTGTGTCGATCTGGCGATTCCACATGGCCTGTCAGCCGATGACCGATTGGTTTGCTGGTTGGGCAGACGCCCCGATTGGCGGTGGCCGGCGGTCGTGGGGATTTGGGTTTACGTGCAACCGTTGTGCAGAAAATAGTGCTTACAAAGGATTGAAATGGTTCAAACGAATGATATTGAACGGCCCTCGAAAGAGTTGATCGCGAAACTATTCGAACACGTCAGCGCCGCAACCGCGGCAGGCGATCTCAGCAAATTGGGTATAAGGGATGCATTCATCCAGGGTCCGTTGCCGTTCACTCCCGGCAAGAAAGTCGTCGGTCCGGCGCTGACCCTGCAGTTCATGCCGAAGCGTGAAGACGAGTATCCGGAAGGCGAGTACGTTGAGCCGGAGACCCAGTTGCACCGCCATGCCCTGTACAACACCAAACCGGGCGACGTGATAGTTGTCGATGCGTTGGGGAGTCTGAACAGCGGTGTGTTTGGCAACATGATGTTGACTTATTTTCACGGTCAGGGTGGTATCGGGGCGATTATCGATGGGTGCATCCGTGATTACCCGGAGAGCAAGAACATCGGCCCCGGGCTCTGGTTGAAGGGCGTCACGCCAAACTTCCACACTCAAACGGAGATGATGCCCTACGCCGTAAACGTTCCGATCAACTGTTCCGGGACGTTTGTAAAACCTGGCGACATTATTATTGCCGATGACGATGGCGCAGTTGTCGTGCCAATACAGCTTGCAGAAGAACTGGCCGAACTGGGTCAGGTGCACGCTGAGTGGGAAGAGTTCAGCCGCGGGAAGCTGGAAGAGGGTGGTGATTTGCGCCGCTACTATCCGCTGTCGGACGAGGCTCGCCCCGAGTATGAAGAGTGGAAGAAGAAACGCGGTAAGTAAGGGGTAGGGAGTTAGTCGCCGGGCGTGCTGACCGCGCCCGGTAGCTAGTGGTCGGCCGATCCCTGTTTGCGCAGGCTGCCGCCGAAGACCGCGGCCAAGCTGCCCATCAGGATGAAGAATGTCGCCCTGATTGGCAGTTCTACGGTTGCCCGGTCGCCCGTCTAGAAGAATGCAAGGATGTGTGACGCATACCAGGCGGTTAGTAGCACGGAGTAAGCAATCCCCGCGACTGGTTTTGCCCGGTATACGAACGCCAGGATCACAAGCGGGAATATCAACCACATTTCGCTCGTACTGTTGATGTCGGCGGACGCCCGTATTGCAAGATTCGATACCAGGAGTAACAGCAAGGTATCGGCCACCGAGCCGAAAAGAGCCGATCTGACTGATGAAATGAGTTTTGTCTTGTTGGCGTGGCGCAGCCAGAGGTTTACGGCAAACATTCCCACGATCGCAGCCACGGCAAGCTCCCAGTAGGGCAGTTGGTCTTTGCTTGCGAAAATAACGAGTGCGAGCGGCCAGGTGGCGATCAGGCGAAAGGTGATTGCGCTGCGTTCGATCTGGAAAGAGGTTGCAAAAAGCCGCGTTCCCAGCCTTTCCAATAACGGAAACCGCTCGGATGTTGAGTTGATTGCTGTGTCCATCGCCGACACTATAGCGGGCCGATACACGGGCTTAAGTGTGACTTGGGTGCAAGAACCGCGCCAAATCCTGACCTTTCGCAGAAGCTGGCAGTAGCAGCTGGGCGTGTCTGGCTTAGAAGTCCGGGGAATGCACCATGTGTCAAAAATGCTTGCCGCAAGTCGACGGAAGGGAATAACGAGGGTCGATCTGCAAAAACGCCGTGATCACGATGGCATTTTGACTGGAGTATTGAGTTAAGGAGTATTCGACTGTACGCTTCCGGCCCAGTGGTCCAAGAGATCACGGCGGACCGTCAACCAGCCAATTCTGGACAGTAAAATGAAACCCGGGTTCTTCACCATGCCCTTGCACCCTCCGGGTGCCAACATGACTGAGACGCTGAAGTCGGACCTCGATCAGATCGTCAAGTTGGACGAACTCGGATACGCGGAGGCCTGGATAGGTGAGCACTTTACGGCCGCATGGGAAAACATCCCGTCGCCCGAATTGTTTATCGCACAGGCGCTGGGCGTAACGAAAAACATCCGGCTCGGAACCGGTGTGACTTGCATGCCCAACCACGACCCGTTCGTTCTCGCGCACCGAATCGCACAGCTCGACCACATGTCGGAGGGGCGGTTGAACTGGGGTATCGGAACGGGGAGCTTTCCTGGAGATACGCAGGTATTTGGGTATGACGAAGACGGTGGTGTCGACGCCGGTGCCTACACGCGCGAATCGCTCCAGACGATTTTGAAGATATGGGACAACCCGGAACCCGGCCTGTATGAGTCGAAATGGTGGAAGTTCCGCATTCCAGAGCGGCGGGACGATATTGGGTTGGGCGCGCACGTGACGCCGTTTCAGAAGCCACATCCGCCGATTGGAGTTGCCGGCGTTTCCCCTAACTCACCGACCCTGAGGATGGCGGGTCAGTTCGGTTGGATCCCGATGAGCATCAACCTGGCGCCTCCGGTGCAGATCAAGACGCACTGGGATTCGATCGAGGAGGGAGCGCTGGAGGCCGGAACGCAGCCCGACCGGTCGCTATGGCGGGTTGCCAGAGAAGTCTTCATCGCGGATACGACTTCCGAGGCACGCCGGATGATGCAGGAGGGAACTCTGGCGCGTGACTTCGAACGATATTTCCTGCCGATGCTGGCGCACGATGGCAGGCTGGGAATTTTTAAAATCGATCCTGACATGCCCGACTCCGACGTGACGATCGACTACCTGATGGACAACGTGTTTATTGTTGGGAGTGCCGACGAAGTGACACAGAAGCTGAACGACCTGAATGGTGAACTTGGCGGGTTCGGGACACTGCTGGCGATGGGTCACGAGTGGGACCCTTACGACGCGTGGTACGAATCGATGTCGGTGCTTGTGAAGGAAGTTCTGCCGAAAGTCGATTAGCTCTGGCGCGGCAAGCGGAATAGGGGTTCGTGTGGCCGGTCTGACGCCTAGGCGGCTGCAGCGAGTTCGCGTGTATCGGTCTTCGATGCCGCTGGCGACACTATTTCCGAAATGGGCCTAGTTACTGTCGGAATGCCGACGCGGGCGAGAAACTGCTGGGTAGCGGAGGAGATATTTGCGCCGAACGCAACAATATCTCCGTTGAACGCCCGTCGCAAATACAGAATCGCATCGGACGAACTGAACTCCAGGCTGGCCTCAATCACGATCAGGTCGGGGTTATGTCCTTCGATGGACCGGACCGCTGCGGTGAGCGAGTTGGCAACTCTGACATCGTGACCCAGCTCCTCAATTTCCTGGATCGCCGCAAGACTTTGATTCGTGGTTGCGTTTAAAAACAGGGTGTTCAACCGGGGGGTGCCTCGGGGAATTACGTAAGCGTGGGTTGGTATGTCCACTATTGATTCTTACGTGAAACCAGGGTGTCCGCATCGTGGAAACTACCTAGTGAGGTCACGGAGTCCAGTTGCCGGTGGTTGGTGGGTTTTCAGAGACGGCAGAGTTTAGCTGCGTGATCGGCTGCAATTCCCAGTTGACACTGTAACAAGCGACGAGTTT
>CAJWWK010000100.1 GCA_913048295.1 uncultured Dehalococcoidia bacterium | reverse complement strand
TTCTTCATGGAAGACGCCGATTCCCAACTGGCAATCGTTCCGCCCGGGGCGCACCTGGGCCGCGACGCCGCCACCGAACTCGGCCTCCCGATTCTCGAAACATCTCTCGAAGGCGACTCGGTCGTTCTCAGCAAAAACGGCTCGAAACTCACGACATCCGCCGATCCCCAGCCACCGTCTGAACAGGACGTCGCCCTGTTCCTGCACACCTCGGGAACCACCAGCCGACCCAAGGGCGTCCCGCTTACCCACGCCAACCTGATGAAATCCATCAGCAACATCAAAAACCACTACGAGCTCACCCCCGACGACACTTCAATAATCGTGATGCCGTTATTCCATGTGCACGGGCTGATGGGCGCGTCCCTTTCGACCCTGAACTCGGGCGGCTCGCTCGTAATCCCGCCACGATTCTCCGCCACTACCTTTTGGGACATCCAGCGCGAAAACTCGGCGACCTGGTACTCGGCGGTACCGACCATCCACCAGATCCTTCTGATGCGTGCCGACGATGACGGCGCACCGCACCAGTCGTTCCGCTTCATCCGGTCGTGCTCGTCGGCACTGGCACCCGCCGTGTTCGAACGACTCGAAGACCGCTTCGGTGCCCCCGTGCTCGAAGCCTATGGGATGACCGAGGCCTCGCACCAGATGTCGTCGAGCCCGATGCCCCCGGGAGAACGAATCCCAGGGACCGTTGGCCAGGCGACCGGCGTACAGGTCGCGATCATGGACATGGCAGCAACGGGCGACATGCAAAATAAAGGCGACATCGGCGAAATCGTCATCAAGGGCGAAAACGTAATGCGCGGCTATAACAACAACCCCGAGGCCAACACAGAAGCCTTCGTAGATGGCTGGTTCCGCACCGGCGACCAGGGCTTCCTCAGCGAAGCCGGTTACCTGACCCTTACCGGTCGAATAAAAGAACTTATCAACCGGGCGGGAGAAAAAATTTCACCGCTTGAGATCGATGGCGTCCTGCTGAAACACCCTGCGGTCGCTGAAGCGGTCTGCTTCGCGGTTCCCGATGAAAAGTACGGCGAAGTCGTTCATGCCGCAGTTGTCCTGAAGGGCGATGCTGACGCGGAGTCGATCCGAACTTTCTGCCGTGAGCAGATGGCCGACTTCAAGGTGCCCGATTTGATTTACATAGCTGACTCGCTCCCACGCACCGCAACCGGCAAAATTCAGCGAAGGCACATGGTGGCCGCCTTCGCCAGCGGGGACTGAACGCCACCAGCGCCAGTATCCTGAAGCGACACACGAGTGCGCAGAAAACTGATACTGCTCGTCCTGATAATGGCGATCTCGGTTGTCGGGGTCACGGCGTGCTCCCCCGACTCCGACGATTCTGAGGTAAGCCCGCCAACTGGCTCGCCCGCGACGTCAACCGCCGACCAGTCCGAGCAGTCGAATCAGCCATCTGTAACCCTTTGTACCCCACTTGCTCAAATATCAACCGGAATGCGGCCCGCGGCCGTTCGGTTGCAGATAAGCTAAGTCACCGTTCGCACTGCGAACCACACAACGAAATTTGGAATGATGGTTGAAACATGCCAGCGACATGCGTTTTACCGGCGAATCGACCTGGTTTACGCGGAAGGGTTCATAAATGCTGCTAGGTGTTGCGGGTCTTGTACCGGGCGACTGGAAATCGATTGACGGGGCCGTCCTCGACAACGTTGCCGAACACGGTTTCAAGACCGTCCAAATTCGAGTGACCGACCCTCAGTCGTTAAAAGATAGCGACGTTACCCGCCTCAAGGCGATGTTCTCCGGCCGCGGCTTTGCAATGCCGCAGACCGTTGGCAACTACGGCGGCAAGCTCATCGCAGAAGACGAATCCGAACGTCGGGAAGAGACCAAGTTCGTCAAACGAATGATCAACCTCACTGCCCGCCTCGGCAGCCCAAACACATATCTTCGTCCCGGCAGCCTGAACCCGAAAGGCGGTTGGTTGCCGCATCCGCAGAACCATTCGCCAGAAGTCTGGGACCGGCTCGTCGATAGCACAAAGCAAATCTGCAGAGTTGCAGAAAACGAAGGGATCATGATCGCAGTCGAGGGCGGAGCCGTCTGCCCGGTATCCACGCCCCAGAAAATGAAGGACCTGATCGACGAAGTCGGGTCGAAAAACCTGGGATTCAACATGGATCCTGTCAACTTCATCGACTCGCTCGATACCGCCTACGATTCCACTTCACTTATCAATGAGTTTTACGAGTTGATACCCGACCGAATTGTCGGGGCCCATGCAAAAGATTTCACGGTTGTTGAAGGCTTGCTCACACATTTCGAGGAATCGATCATTGACCAACCGGAAAGCCTGCTCGATAACGAAGCGCTGCTGCTCGGACTCCAAAAAGTGAACCCAAACGCCCACGTACTCGTGGAACACCTGCCCGACGATAAAATTCCAATTGCCGCCGCCGGGATTCGCCGAGTTGCTGAACGTGTCGGAATCGAATGGGACTGAAACCTTTCACAACAATCTGAGACTCCCACATGCGCAACCGATGGCTACGAACGCAAATACTGCCGGACCATCTCACCTGGCCCCGATGGTCTTAACAGCAAAACATATTCCAGGAGATAACAAATGGCCGCTGATCTCACCGGCAAGCGAATAATCGTAACCGGAGCCGCAACCGGCATAGGCCGCTCCACAGCACTCCGCGTTTCTGCCAACGGAGCAAAAGTTGCTGCTTTCGACGTCAATGATGCCGACGGCGCAACAACGACCAGCGATATCAACGAGGCCGGAGGCGACGCCCGGTATTGGCATGTTGACGTGCGAGATGAAACTGCAGTCGCGGGCGCGGTCGCGGCGGCCGAAACCTGGCTCGGTGGCATCGACGTGCTGATCCACGTGGCCGGAGTGCTCCAGGGCGCAGCGGTCGACCTCGACGAGTTTCCCGAAGAGATGTGGGACACCGTCGTGGACATCAATTTGCGCGGCTCGTTCGTGATTTCTAAATTCGTTTCCGGGGTTATGAAGAAGCAGCGCTCGGGCGTCATCATCCTCACGGCGTCAGGGGCAGGCGTGCTAGGCGGGAGCTCTTCTTTCGCCTACGGTTCATCGAAGGGCGGCGTTCACGGCCTGGCGCTCGTAATGGAAGCGAACCTCGAAATATACGGAATTCGCGTCAACGATGTCCTTCCCGGCGCGGTCGCCACACCGCTCAAGGTCACCCAGGTCGGCGTGATGCACGAGGCCGGCGGCGGCGAAGGCGACCTTGAAGAGAAGATCGGCGCACTGGTGTCGCCCGACGATATCGCGAAGGTCTACGCGTTTCTCGCCAGCGACGAAGCCAGCATGGTCAAAGGGAGCGTCCGTACGCGCTAGGGATTGGATCCTCCCTCCCTGTTAGGAGGGAGTTAGGGGGTGGGTTGCCCTGTCGCTCCAGAAGGAAACAAGCGCGCGATCTCGGAAATCGTCCCGGCCGTGCTGAGAGCCGAGCGGTCCACGACCGGGACGTCCGGACCATCGGACCATCCTGACATATCATCGTAAATCTGCCGAAGCATCTCGACCGGGATCTTATCGACGCTTAGTCGGGCGGCATTTCGATCAAGGATGACCTCCCATTGCGGAATGATGGCGACGCAATCGATTTCAAAAGGTTCAAAAGCGCGTCTCCATCGGTCGAGACCTGCAGGCTCCCAGTTCGGAAACACCACGTCGTCAATCACACTGCTGATCCCGGACTCAACGAACCTTAATGCAACGGATGCAACGTTCGATCTCGCAACATTTAGTTGTCTCTGCGCCTCTTCATTACAGCCGGCCCGCGGGTCGTGATATCCAGACTTGATCAGCAGCCGAAACGAGTCGAGAGACAGATGAGCGCACATATCGCGCCTCGTCTCCGCC
>CAJWWK010000099.1 GCA_913048295.1 uncultured Dehalococcoidia bacterium | reverse complement strand
AGCCCATCCGGATGGAAAACCGCCATGAAATGGGCAGATTGCGAGAGAAAATGCCGTGTGCCGTTGCAACCGGCGAGTGCCTTTACACCAAGTTCGAACTCTGGGAGCTGGTACGGGAAGGCGGGGTCGATATCCTGCAGCCGGAGATCTGTATCGTCGGCGGGCTTACCGAGATGCGGAAAATCGCCTTTATGGCCGAGGCCCACGACCTCGTCGTCGCCCCGCACAACCCGATGGGACCGCTTGCAAGCGTTGCGAACCTTCACTTCGACGCGGCAACGTCAAACTTCCTCGTGCAGGAGTCACGCACGCTCAAGCCGGCCGAAATCGCTTCGGTCACATCCGTTATCGAACCGGTGGACGGCTACTACCCGCTACCTGAAGGACCCGGACTCGGCATCGACATCGTTGAAGAAGAGTTGACCGGGAAGCCTTACCGCGGATCGTGGCACAGGGGCGACAGGGTGAACCCCGATAATTCAATCGCGTTTATTTGAGCCGTGGTTCAGGTCTGGACTGGCAGCCCCGGCAACCTGACATGCGAGGCTATTCCTTCTGCCCAGAAGGAGGCGCGAGCAAATAAAATGGTGTCTTTACATGTTTGGAAAAAGCTAAGGAACACGCCAAATATCCGACGGTCCGCGTAAGGCCTGCCGCAAAAAGACGAAAGGCTGATCGAACGCATCGACGGCCTGCTTTCCGCCGCTCCAGTCCGCCGAAAAAACTTCTTCGGGACGGTCGCGTGGTTCCTGTCCCCCGAAGAAGAAGCGGTAAACCCGGACAGGAAAAAACCCGGCAGCGCCCCAAAATCGACCCAACCCTAATTCGAACCGTCGGCGCCAACGGTGTCAGCCCATGCACCCATCGCCATCAGGCCCCCGTCCACGTTGAAATACGAGCCTGTGATGAACGACGCCCGGTCGCTGGCAAGAAACAACACCATGTTCGCAATGTCTTCGGTCTGACCGATGCGTCCGAGCGGGTGCGCCTTACCGGTCGAGATCAACTCGTCTTCGAGATTCCCACCGGTCCCGGCAATCGCGTTCCTGACCATCGGGGTGTCGATTGCACCGGGATTCACGCTCACAACCCGGATGTTGTCAGCAGCGAAATCGAGCGACATCTGCCGCATAAGCGAAAGATCGCCGCCCTTGGAAGCGGCATACGCCGAAACGCCCCCCATCGACTGCAGGCCCTGCACGCTCGCCGACGAGATGATCACTCCCCCTCCCGCCTTGCGCATGTGCGGGATGGAATATTTTGCCATCAGGAACCGGCTTTTCAAGTTCACCGCGATGATCTTGTCCCATGTCTCTTCAGGCAGTTCGACGGCGTCCACGTACGAATCGGGTGGCTGAATTCCAACATTGCTGAACAGCACGTCAACACCGCCGTACGCCTCGACCGCCGCATCAACGGTTGCCCGGCAGCCCTCCGACGTTCCGGCATCGGCCTGCACGAACTGTGCCGTACCACCTGCGGAGGCAATCCGGTCGACAGTCGCATCGCCAGCTTCCCCGTTCCAATCGAGGATAGTCACGTTCGCGCCCTCATGGGCGAAAGCTTCCGATGCCGCGCCGCCGATACCTAACGCTCCGCCCGTGACAATTACCGATTTACCGTCAAATTCACCCATTTCAACTCTCCGCCGACTGATAGCGCCCCAATGTGCCGACCAATTAGTTCGTGCCAGGTTGGCAGTGAGCCAAATCTACCACCGGTGGAGCACGTACGACCAGCATCGAATAACGTTCCCCCCGCATCGAAAGCTCTGGACTCGACCTGCACGGTTACAACGCAACCACGTATACAGTTTCATTCAACAAGGGCCGATCGGCAGGAACCACATGCTTCCCTCCCCAATAAAAACCTCCCAGACACTTATCCTGTTTGCAGTCCTAGTGCTTGCGCTCGCGGCCTGCAGCTCGGACAAGGCATCAGGCGAGGAAGGCGATTTCGTTCTCACCTTGTACGTGGGCGCAGAAGAGGTCGGGGGCCAATCGGTGGCGTTCGACGAGTTGATAGCCCGCGAAGACCGCCCGATCATGCTCAACTTCTGGGCCGGTAACTGCCCGCCGTGCGAAGCCGAAATGCCCGCGCTTCAGGCAGCATGGGAGCAGTTTGGCGATCAGGTGCTATTCGTCGGCGTCGATATCGGTCCGTTCGTTGGCCTCGGAAGCACCGGCCAGGCAAAAGACCTGATCGAGAGGCTTGGAATCACATATCCCACCGGGAACACCGGAAACCGCACGGTCGTCACCGACTGGCGAGTTTCGACCATGCCGACAACGTTCTTCCTGAACAGGAATGGGCGAGTTCACGACACCGTGATCGGGGCCATGTCGTCGTCCCGGCTTTCGCAACGTATTCTCTCGTTGATCGCCGCGAACGCCGGTTAGCGAGTTTCCGAGTCGATTACGGGTAAATTTCTGTTTGGGCCGATTGGGCCGGTCGGGCTTGTTTGGTCGGTGCTACTATGCCGCCATTCGCAACTCAGCCAATAGAAAAACAACTTGAACTCGAACAAAACCGAATCCGATTCAGAACCTTTTGATACAGAAACTCAAGCGCCGCGACATCAGGTCATTAAACCCTGGTCGGCCCTGAAGTTTCGAGATTACCGGATGCTGTGGTTCAGCAGCATCGCCGCAATGGCAACCATGAACCTGCGGATACTGGCAACTGGCATTTGGTTATATGAAGAAACCGGTTCACCAGCCGCACTTGGTGCCCTGGGATTAGTTGAGCTGGTGATGCGAATTCCCGCAAATTTGTATGGCGGTGCACTCGCTGATGAGATTGATCGTAAGAAGCTCATGGCAGTGACGCAGTTGTTCAGTTTCTTGCTGATGGCGACCATGGCAGTGCTCGAAGGTTTTGAGAACCTGCAGGTCTGGCACATTTACGTCATAACGGCCATTCTGGCATCTACGAGCGTCCTGGGTGGCCCGGCCAGATCATCATTGACAGCCCGAGTTGTTCCCCGGTCCCATCTGATGCACGCCGTCGCCACCAACACGGCGACGATGCAAATCGGCACCATGATTACGCCAGTCATTTTCTTGTTGACCAGTCTTACGACCGATCTGACTCTCTCGTTCGGTGTAATCACCGGTTTTGCGGCTGTCAGCGTGGTACTTCCGCTGATGATCGGTATCGATGGCAGAGCCGAGAACGCGACTACTGGTGGATCACGATTGAGGAGCATCGTCGACGGTCTTAAATACGTGAGGACCCACCCTATTTTGCCCGGCCTTTACCTTCTAGATGTTGGCGTTACGGTCGTGAGTTTTTACCGCCAGTTGTTTCCTATATTTGCTCATCAACTCTACGGGTTCATCAGACCCGTAGACAGCCGAGCAGCCGTAACAGCCCTTACATGGGCTAATTCGGCTGGAGGCCTAACAGGCAGCTTGATCGTAATGTTCACCCGCGATTATCGTGCCAAGGGAATGCTCGTACTCTGGGCGACGTTGTTCTACGGATTCCTGTTGATTGTGTTCGGGGCAACCACTGTTTTGTGGACCGGAATGATCGTCGTTATTTTCCTCGGCGCCACCGATGCTGTCGGCATGACCAGTCGACAGGCAATTGTCCAGCTCACAACCCCGGACAACATGCGGGGGCGAGCATCGGCTGCTCACTCGCTTGCCGCGATGAGTGCGAACGGCATCGGCCAGTTTGAAGTTGGTGTGATGTCAGGAATGATCGGGGCAAGCAAGACGATGTACATTGGTGGTGTGATTTCAATCATTGTCGTCTTTCTCATCTGGTGGCTGGTAAAGGGCGTTCGTCAGTACCGATATGTCGAGGTTCCGTCAGGGGCGGCAATCGACGATGATTCGCTCTCACCAATCGATTACGACCTGAGGAGCCTGAAGTGAAGATC
>CAJWWK010000098.1 GCA_913048295.1 uncultured Dehalococcoidia bacterium | reverse complement strand
GAATGCGATCCACTATTCGACTACAGTTAGTAGCGAAGGACGCCGGTGACGTCCTTTGTCGGCCACAGGAATCCGCGTTCCAACCACCGGCCGCGCACCTACACCAAACCCTTGGCCCAGTTGCCTGACAGCACCAGCTCGAACATCTCGGCGTGCTGGTCGCTCCAGCCGAAGCGGTTCACCAGGTTCAGTCGGTAGATCAGTTCAAGCGCACTCAACCTCGACGACAACGCCTCGTCGCTCAAGTCGCCCCTGCAAAGCTCCACAAACGGAGCAAGCAGTTCGAGGTCGAGCGGCAGCTCGTACGTCGCTTCGAGCTGCTCGGGTACGAAGTTCCACGGGTACCGCCAGAACCTGAGCAGCATGTCGAGTTCATAGTCGGGCGGTGCCATGGCAACCCGGTCGAAATCGACGATGCCGACAAGTCCGCCGTCGTCTACCAGCAAATTACCAAACCACAGGTCGCCATGACATAGCACGCGCGGCCTCTCATCAAGCGCCTCAGCCCACTGTGCGAAAGCCCCCTGCGACTGGGTCAACACGCGCCCCGGCACTATCGCATCGACTGCCCGTAGCGCCCGGTTGAACGCTATCCTCACCTGTCCGGGCCAGTTTTCAGATGCGGCGTGCAACATCGCAATATCCGGTGTGAACTGCTGCAGGTGGGCCAGCGCTTCGGCCAGTTGGACCGTCAGCCTCCGCTGCGCAGGATCGGTCAGTTTCGGCCACACGTTGTAGGCGATCAAGCCCTCGATGCGATTAAGGATCACCCAGGCCCGGCCCTCAAGTGTCCCCGTCTCGAGTACCCGCGGCGTGGCAACGCCGGGTATCGACAGGTCGCTCATCGCCAGCTCGTGGCTGAAACGCTCGGGACGACCGACCTCAGGGTCGATCTTGATGACGGTTTCTGTCCCGATAAACACCCACGTCCCGTAGCCGAATCCGTAGTCGACCGGCCCATCCAGCTTATTGGCAGCCCATTCCCGGACGCGCGCAAGCGCGACGTGATCGTCTTTCTCGTAATTTCGCACCCACGGGTTGATAAGCATCGCAACGAACAAGTCTAAGTGACAGGTGTGCGAATGGGTTCCATGTGTCCCATTGGCGATTAGGCCGAATCGAGGTCAGGCTCGCCAGTTCGCTACGCGCCCGCCCGTTGGCCGCGTACCGCCCACGCCCTTGCAATCAGGTCGATCGAACCGTCTGTAGCGATTGGCAGGGCGGCGCGGAGGCGTTCCTTCAGCAACCTGCGAGATTCGTCACCCAGCGACATCAGGTAAGTAGGTGCGGAACCCTGCTTGCCGGCGAACGGTACCCAGTAATCGTCGAAGTCCACAAAGTGAGCCGCCGGGTCAAGAGCCACCGCAACGTCCCAGAACTGCCGCATGATCTCCATTTTACCGACGTGGTCCCACACGTACGCCGCAACGGTCCCGCTAGGTCGCACCGCACGCACCATTTCGGCAATTCCGCGAGCAACGTCAGGAATGAAGTTGAGCACCAGGTCCGACACCACCGCGTCGTAGGCCGTCGATTCCACGGATCTCGGCGGGGTCGCATTGCGAGAGGACTGCCCGGGTCAAATTACCGGTGCCCGAACCGACATCGAGCCACCGGGACGATGCGGGTACTGCCAGCCAGTCGAGGAACCGACCGGCTATGAGGCGACTCCAGCGGCCCACGTAGAGCTCGTAGGCGTCGCCGTCGTTTCCAAGCATCCTGTTCGAATCAGCTGGCATCGAGTCCCCGCTAACTCACAGGTTTAAAAGCCCTCAATGTCAGATTCCTGAGCGACGACTGCCAATCGTCAGCGTCAGGCCTGCTCTGCTGGTCGCCCAGTACATCGATATTAGTGAATCCGGTGTCCGCTATCAACTCGAGGTACTCGTCCTTCACCGCAGCACCTGCGACACATGCAACCCACTCGGTAGCTGAGGACTTCACTTCGGCCGGCAACGGTCGATCGGTGACCATGTCGGAAATAACGAACCTGCCACCGGGCTTAAGGATGCGAATGATCTCCGAAAAAACCCGGTCTTTTTTTTCGGATAGGGCGATCACGCAGTTGGAAATGACAAGGTCGACTGTGTTGTCGGCCTGCGGTATCGACTCGATATGGCCAAGCTTGAAAACCACGTTCTCGGTCTCCAGATCGGCAGCGTTCTTTTGCGCAAGTTCGATCATCCGCGGGGTCATGTCGATGCCGATTACGTAACCGTCGTCGCCGACTTCACGCGCCGCAAGAAAACAGTCGATACCGCCACCCGAACCCAGGTCAAGAACAGTCTCGCCAGGCCTCGCGTCCGCAATGCCGACCGGGTTTCCGCAACCGGCCGAAGCGCCCTCGGCCTCGCTCGTAATCGCTGCCCGCTGGTCCTCGGTGTAAAAGACGTCGGAAGCACCGCGTCTCGACGGGTCGGCTGCCCTGTCGGCGGCGTGTTCAGCCAGGTTCCCATAGCGGTGCTGGACGGCAGCCTTGATGGTGTCGAGCTGGGCATGCGTGATCTCAGCCGTCGCCACATCGTCGCAGCAGCCATCGCCACAACATGCGGCAGCGTCCAGCGGGGTCAGCGCGCCGAGCGGGTTTACATCATTCATTGCCCATTCTCCAAAAATGCTTGCGTCAATAACCATAGTAGTGCAGCAGGCCGGCTCGACTCCCGCCTCCTTGACCGCCATCTCGATCTGCGGGAGGACCATCGCCCACGCCCGCGCCGCGGCCCGATACGCCTCGAAACCACGCTCCGAAAGTGAGTACACCTTGCGTTTGCGACCGTTGATTACTGCGATTTCGAGTTCGACGTAACCGCCAGTCGCAAGCTCTTTCAGCATCGGGTAGATCATCGCGTCGGTGGGCCTCGAATCACAACACAGGGCAATTTGAGTGCCGATTTCGTAACCGTGAAGCGGGCCCGAACTCAACTGATGCAACGAAAAAAACCGCAGCAGGCTCTTCCGGTTCAGGGTTTGCCAGTATGCGGAATCGACCAGGTTGTTCGATGGTCTTGATGTGGGTTCAGCGACAGTTGTCATTCCAAATATGGCTTTCCTATTGCCGGGTGTCTTTCTGCGAGAAGGCCGGGGACCGGTCCAATACCTAGATACACGACATATCGTCTGGCTAGGTATGTCAACGGACTTTGAACCCGCTGATCACGACGCAATCCTGAAGCTATAATCCCCACAACTTCTCGGACTCACCAGCACACGAGTTCGCCAGGTATTCCAAACGATGACCACTGACTCCACAACTGGCACGGACGAAAACCTCTTTCTGCTGATCGACGGCCACGCCATCGTCTTCCGCGCGTGGTACGCCGTCCGCGATCACCTCATCACATCGACGGGACAGAACACGACCGGCGCGAGCGGTTTTATGATGATGTTCCTGAAGGTTATACGCGAGCAAAATCCCACTCATGTCGCCGTGACTTTCGACACCAAGGCACCGACTTTTCGCAAAGACATGTTCCCTGCCTACAAGGCCCAGCGGCAGGAAGTCGATCCCGCCCTCCATGAACAGATTCCCATCCTGAAAGAGATTCTTGAACCGATGGGTGTGCCGGTCTTAGAGTACGATGGGTTCGAGGCTGACGACCTGATCGGCACCCTCTCAAAACAGGCGACCGACCAGGGAATAAAAACGCTGATCCTGACCGGCGATGCCGATCAACTGCAACTGGTCGATGACAAGACCTCGTTGATGATGTACACCGGATTTGGTGAAGTAAAGATTTACGATCCCCAGGCCGTTTCCGACCGGTACGACGGCCTCGGTCCTGAGTATGTGGCCGAGATCAAGGCGCTCGAGGGCGATGCGTCCGACAACATACCGGGCGTCCCGGGCGTCGGTAAGAAAGCGGCCCGTGCTGTGCTGACCGAACTGGGCCACTTCGATTCGCTGTTCAGCCGGCTCGACGAGGTCCAGAACATCGAGGGCCTGCGGGGTGCAAAGCGGGCGATGAATCTGCTGGATGAGCACCGCGAGACCGCCGCCACGGCGCTTGTGCTGACGACCATCGTGCGAGACGTGCCGGTCGAGTTCGATGCCGGGGCGTCGAAGTTCGGCGATTTTGATCGCGGGGCGGTCCTGAAAACCCTGATGAACTACGAACTCCGCGCCGCGGCCAACCGGCTGCCGAAGACAGAATCTGATACGGGTACCGGAGCCGACAGTACGGGCAAATCTTCAACGGTTAACGTATCCGGCCAGATGGAGATGATCGACGGGGCATCGGAAGCCCACGCTGAACCCGAACCCC
>CAJWWK010000097.1 GCA_913048295.1 uncultured Dehalococcoidia bacterium | reverse complement strand
CCGATCGGTCAGAACACGGGCCGCGAAATCTTCCCGGGATTTGTTGCCAGAAGTCGAACTCATCCGGAAAGTGAACTGCGCAGCGCTGAAGATTGGCGCCGCTCGTGGCTGGATTGCAGAGCCCGGATGGCGAGGATCAACCAGGCCGACACGGATGAAGTTTCATTCAGTCGCTGGGCCGACGGGCATCCCGACTGCGAAACCTAGAGGCTCGTTGGCTACATATGCCGCAACTACCGGTTTCGTGACGAATCGTGGAGCGCGGGTCGTTAGGGGTGATGAGTTTCGTTGTCTTTACGGTTGGTCCAGTTCTCTTTTGGTCGCGTTGTTGATAAGATTTCGGACTCCGATCACCGCGTTCGTTATGAAGGGAACCTCTGGTAATGACCATCGCTGAGCGCAAGCCTTCCCTTGTCGTCATCCAATTGTCAGGTGGAAACGACGCAATGAACACGGTTGTGCCGTATACAGACGGTATTTACCACGATTCGCGCAAGGCGATCCACCTAACGGACGATACGGTGATCGACCTGAATGGGACGCTGGGACTTAACCCAAGCATGGGTCCTATGAAGGAACTCTGGGACGCGGGCAAACTGGCAATCGTGAATGGAGTTGGCTACCCAAGGCCAAACCGATCGCATTTTCGTTCAATGGACATCTGGCACACGGCCGAGTCTGACCACATCGCAGATAGCGGATGGCTGGGCCGAACTATCCGCGAACTTGACCCCGACCATGAAAACGTCATCACAGGCATCAACTTCGGACGCGGGCTTCCGAGGGCACTCCACGCGAAAGGGGTTCCGGTCGCTTCAGTCGGCAATCTCGAAACTTATGGACTGATGCCAGACATAGCGGACCAGATGACCCGGGACATGGCTGTCGATGTGTTCGCTCGCATGTACGGACCTGATGACACCCGTGATGCTGTGTTGCAGGCGATCGGCGAAACCGGAATGGGCGCATACCTGGGCGCCGATATTTTGCGCTCCGCTCCCGCAAATTATTCGTCTTCGATTGAATACGAAGCTGACATCCCGATCGCTCAGGCACTCCGCGACATTTCTCAGGTGTTGCTCGCCAATCTTGGGACGCGCGTTTTTTACACTCAACATGCAGGTTATGACACGCATGCCGGTGAACTCGAAAACCACGCGAAGCTGTGGCACGAGCTTTCGACGGCAGTTAATGATTTCATGGCCGATCTGGAAGAACATGGTCGGGGCGACGACGCTGTGATCATGATTTTTTCCGAGTTCGGGAGGCGCATCAAGGACAACGGCAGCGGAACCGACCACGGCTCGGGCGGTGTGACGTTCGTCATAGGCAACCCGGTCAAGGGCGGGATGTACGGCGAATACCCATCACTTGAACTGAGCGAACAGCTCGAAGGCGACATGCGCTTCAACAACGATTTCCGGGGGATTTATGCTACTGTTCTCGACCAGTGGATGGGTATTAATCCACAGGCTGTCCTGGATAAGAACTACGAACAGTTCGACATGATTAGGCGGTAGATCGTGGCTGATAAAGACGTACAACTAATGGCACACCTGATGCGCCGCGCCGGGTTCGGCGTTTCCCGCGAAACGCTCGACGAACTTGTCGAGAAAAGCTACAACGAGACGGTTGATCACCTGCTCGAGATGATCGGCCACCCGACTCGGCTGACGGACAATCTTATTCGCCGGTATCACCCGGAATATTCTGGGATGATGGGCAACCAATCGGCCGGGGCAAACTGGATGTATCGAATGGTTTCGACTGACGCCCCACTCAGGGAGAAGGTCGGTCTGATGTGGCACGGCATTTTCGCTACTGGTTACTCAAAGTTGGCGAACGGAAAGGTCCTGCACGATCAGATCAGGATGTTCGAGCGACATGGTATGGGCAGCTTTAAAAATCTGTTGATTGAGCTGTCGAAAGATCCCGCGATGATCGTGTGGCTGGACAATTCTGAGAATCATCGAGGCTCCGTTAATGAGAACTACGGCCGCGAACTGCTCGAACTGTTTTCAATGGGGGTCGGCAATTACTCGGAGCAAGACGTCAAAGAAGCGGCTCGAGCGTTCACCGGCTGGACCATCGGCAATACCGAGTACATGACTCTGAAATCGGCGCGCGATTCAGTCTGGCCCTACGGTCGTCTTTCGTTCCATTTCGAGTACAAAGAAGATGATCATGATAACGGCGAAAAGGAATTCCTTGATCACAAGGGGAACCTCAACGGTGAGGATATCGTCGCGATTATTTGTGGACAGCCAGCCACTGCTGCTTTCCTCTCGCGCCATATGTACAGCTTCTTCGTGGCCGATGAGCCTCCCGTGCCGGAGTGGCCCTACAAGCCACCTCGTGACGAAGATGCGATAGCGGCGTTGTCGAAAGTTTATTTCGAAAGCGATTACAACATCACCGAGATGTTGCGATTCCTTTTCAAATCCGACTTTTTTAAGTCAGAGCAGGCGCGGTACCAACGAGTGAAAAGTCCTGCAGAACTAATGGCCGGAGTATTGCGTCTGACAGAGGAGTTCGACCGCCCAAAGATCGATATGAACCCCACTCATTTACAGGCAACTTTCATGGGCCAGTGGCTGCTGAACCCACCTTCGGTTGAAGGATGGCATTGGGGCCCCGAGTGGATCGACTCAGGGGCTCTGGTCGAACGCGTCAACTTTGCATCGGAGCGACTTGGCAATCTCGACAGCCCTGGCGTTCGGACGATGATTGATCGGATAGCAACGGATAATCCGAGCGAATTGACGCCCGAGGGACTTGTTGAGGGGGCGCTCGACGTGTTGTCGTTGACCGATGTTTCGGAGAAGACTCAGTCCGCGTTGATTGAGTTCGCTGAAGCCCAGCTTAGCGAAATGAACCGATCGTCCGACAGTGAATCAAAATCTCGGCAACATATAGCAAATGTGCTGAGACTGGTCGGTGCCACACCCGAGTTCCAGAGGGCGTAAGGCCACCCTGGGTTACACCATGACAACCGCCACACAACCCGGAACCGCAAGACTCTCCTACAACCGCACGATCGGCGTGGCGGCGATGCAGGGTCGCGGGTTCTACTACCCGTGGTCGGCAACTGTTGCAGACGATGGGAAGATCTTTGTGCTCGGTCGGGGTTCGGACAGCGATCCTCGGGGTACGCGCGTAACAGTAATGAATCTTGAAGAGGAGTACTTCGGCACTTTCGGTTCGTTTGGCACCGGGTCAGGACAGGCCATATGGAACGCCTCGATAGCTATAGACAGTCAACAGCGAATTTTCACCAGTGATGATCACCTGAATCGCATCATGGTTCGAACTCTCGAAGGAGAACTACTCGACACCTGGGGGCAGTCCGGGACTGGTGAAGGCCAATTGAACGGCCCCAACGGAATAGCATTCAACTCCAATGACGAGCTACTCGTAAGTGATCACCTGAGCGGCAGAATTCAAAAGTTCACTGGAAGCGGGCAGCACATTATGACGTTCGGTGAACCTGGCTCGGGCAACGGTCAGCTAAATCTGCCGTGGGAGATCTTTGTCGATACGGATGACAACGTTTTTGTCTCTGACTGGGGCAACGATCGAATCGTGAAGTTTTCGTCCGAAGGAGAATTCCTGGCGAACTTTGGCTCTTCAGGTCGGGGCTTTGGTGAATTTGAAGCTCCGTCAAGCGTTTGTGTCGATTCGGATGGCTACATCTACGTAGCGGACTGGGGTAACCAGCGCATACAGGTGCTGGATTCCGAAGGCAACTTCGTCCAATTGCATGGCGGTGACGCCACGATCTCCAAATGGGCACAGGACTTTCTCGACACGAATGTCGAGGAGAGCAAAGCCCGAGCGGGCGCAAATTTGGAGCGGGACATCGATTTCAACACCGATGACCCTCACGAGCGGTCGGCGCACATCGAAAAACTGTTCTGGGGTCCCACCTCACTCGCACTGGACAGGGAAAATCACTTGTTCGTGGTCGACAGTAACCGTCACCGCTTGCAAGTTTTTGACATCGCCCACTCCGAATAGGTGCGTCAGTGCTGAGAGCATGTTTCAGCATCGGTTCTGTCAGAACTCGGAGCACGCTTGACCTGCCCCCCAAAAACTAGACCAGGGTAAATGTTAGAAACTCTGGTTTATGAAGGGAGGCAGAAATGCCAAGAAAGAGACACAGCCCGGAGCAGGTCTTGAACACGCTGCGGCAAGTCGAAGTCGCCGTTGCAAATGGCAAGAGTGTCGGTCAGGCAGTCCATGGGATCGGCGTCACCGACCACACTTACTACAGGTGGCGGCAGGAGTACAACACGAT
>CAJWWK010000096.1 GCA_913048295.1 uncultured Dehalococcoidia bacterium | reverse complement strand
ACGAACCTCCCGATCGCAACCTCCAGTTCTCGTGGCACATCGTAAGGCAGTTGGTTCACGTCCCTCTTCAACGTCTGGTGGTAGCGCTCCAACTTCCCGTTGGTCTGCGGGTGGTACGGCGCTGCGAGTACGTGCTGGATACCGACCAGCTGAAGATATTCCCTAAACAGTCTTGATACGTAGCCCGGGCCATTATCCGAGAGAAGCCTGATCGGGTCCTCGCCCGACGCGTCGATTGCTGAAATATCTTGCTCGCTGCCGCATAATACCGGCACGAGGAGGCGTTACATGCGTCGGCATAGTTCATTTTCTTTTTTGGTTTTGGCTATGGGAGTTTTCGTACTGGGCGCAATTGTGAGTTCTTGCGGTGACGACAATTCCGCAGCGTCAGCGATCCCGCGGATTTCCGACCCGGGCAAGACTTTCACCATTGAAGATCTCCAGGCAATCGGGTTCAAGAAGTCGAAAACTTACGATGTCGAGGGTCTCATCGGAGCCGACAGCGCCTACTACGGTTTCTGGGCAATCGACACGTACGACCGGAAAGACTACGAGGTCAGGTTTTTCCCGTCTCACTCGGATGCGGTAGAACTGGGGACTGCGCAGGCCGACGAGCGCAGCGGCGAGGACGCCATACTCGGTGAGGATGAAATGAGCTGGCCGCAAGGCGTGAAAGACGCCCGGCAATGCAAGGGCGACGTGGCGTCGGGCCCGGTGTCGCACGGCGTTGGAAGCTGCAAAAGTCCGAAATACTGGGACTTTTCGATTTACGCCAACATGATCCTGCTCTGCGCGGGCGGCGATGTGGAAACAGCGCAAAAGTTGTGCGGCGAGTTGCTGGTCATGCTTGAGCCCCCAGAAGACGGGGCGTAACGATCGGGCGGGCAACGAAGGGGTATAACGTTGAAGGCCTTACCGGGGCCAACAGCGCCTACTTCGGCTTCTGGGGTCTGGACCCCTATAACCGACAGGACTATGAACTTCGATTTTTCTCGCCGCATTCAGATGCTGTCGAACTCGGAACTGCTCTCGCCGATGAGCGGATTGGCGATAGCGCGAGTCTCGATGAGGAAACTGCCACCTGGCCTGTGGGGATTAAAGACGCCAGGCGTTGCACCGGAAGCAAGGGATATTCCGGACCCCAGAACTGCAAGACTCCCAAGTACTGGGACTACTTGATCTACGCCAACATGATCCTGATCTGCTCCGGGACGGACCTGGCGACCGCGCAGATTCGCTGCAACGACCTGTTGACCGTGCTGGATCCGCAGGATGATGCGGCCTAGCTGAGTCGCACGGCTTGGTAAACGGCCATGATTGCCCGGGCCCCTGTTGCGCAGGGATTCAATCCCCCAACCCGTCGCTCAGTCCTGCGGGGGTGCCGGGTTGACGAGGTCGAGACCAATCGTTTCAGGGAATA
Organism: uncultured Dehalococcoidia bacterium; assembly: GCA_913048295.1. GTDB lineage: Bacteria > Chloroflexota > Dehalococcoidia > Lucifugimonadales > Lucifugimonadaceae > Lucifugimonas. The sequence continues at coordinate 2,943 of CAJWWK010000096.1, read as the reverse complement.
CTCCCGCCAGTTCTTCCACGGTCCAGCGTCCGTCCTTATATATCGACCTACCCTGCTCGGGTGAGTTCATAAGGCTGACGCGGTTGCCGACACAGTGGAAAATTCTGCCGCTCACCTCCGATGCCTGGTCCGATGCCAGCCACGCGATCATCGGTGCGACCTGGTCTGGTTCATTGGTAATCGTCCCTTCAGGCGGCGGCAAAAACTCGCCCTTGCGCCTGTCGCGGGTAGAGTCCGGCACCGAGTCGGTCATGCGGGTATGGGCTCCAGGAGAAATCGCGTTCGCCGTCACGCCGTATCGTTCGAGATCCCTGGCAACTACCCGGGTGAACCCGGCAATGGCGTCTTTCGCAGCGCCGTAGTTCGACTGACCGCCGTAACCGTACAGGCCTGACACAGAGCTGAACGTCACGATGCGCCCACTGCCCTGTTCTTTGAAGATTTTCGATGCTGGCTGCACGACCGAGAACGTTCCTTTCAGGTGCACGGCCATCACGTCGTCCCACTCCTGCTCTGTCATGTTGAACAGCATTCGGTCGCGCAGAATACCGGCGGCTGTGACGACGATATCTAGCCGACCGAACTCAGCCATCGCCTTTTTGACGATATTCTCCCCGCCTTCGAGTGTAGCGACCGAATGGTACGAGGCCACTGCCCTGCCGCCGAGTTCGGAGATTTCTTCAACGACCTGTGCAGCCGGTGTTGCGTCTTCGCCAGCGCCATCAAGGGCAGCGCCAACATCAGCGACAACCACTGAAGCTCCCTGCGATGCGAGGAGTTTTGCGATTCCCCGGCCAATTCCACGCCCGGCACCCGTGACAACGGCGACCTTGCCTGCGAGTCGTTTCTTGGGCAAAGACCCGGTTACCGGCGGAAGACCCAGGAGTCGCGGTTTCACCTGCGCATCGAGCTGCTCCGGCTCCCACGTCGCAGGCGGGCTAGAGTTGTAGATCGTCTTCATCCGGCGTGGGAGGGTCATGTGAACGACGTTGCCGCCGTAAACGAGGAATACCTGGCCGTTAACCGGCGCAGAGTGGTCGGAAGCGAGGAACGCCACGAAGGGCGCGACATCGCCGGGCTTCCACGGAGCTTCACCGGCTTGTGGCATCAGGCCCTGATCGGCAAGTTTGGCCCTGACGTTTTCAGGAATCGATTCGACCATCCGGGTCTCTGCACGGGGTGCGATGGAGTTGGCCGTAACGCCGTATTTGCCGAGATCCTTCGCTACGACTTTTGTAAATCCGGCAATACCCGATTTTGCAGCCCCGTAGTTCGCCTGACCGGGGAAGCCTGTGAGACCCGATTCAGAGGTGAAAGTGATTACGCGGCCGCCACGCTGCTGGCGAAACAACGGCGCGGCGTGCCTGACGATGTTGAAAGTTCCCTTCAGGTGCACATCTACAACGGCGTCCCACTCTTCTTCGGTCATGTTGTAAATCATCCGGTCACGAAGTATTCCTGCCGCGGTCACGACGATATCGAGACGGCCAAATGAGTCGAGCGCGGCCTGGACGATGCGCTCTCCGCCATCGAAAGTCGCCACCGACTCGGTGACAAGCACGGCATCGCCGCCCGCCGACTTGATTCCCGCCACTACTTCTTGTGCCGGGTCCTGGGATTCCGTTTCGCCCGACAGCGATACACCGGCATCGTTAACAACAACCCTGGCTCCGTTTGCAGCGAGTTCCTCGGCTATGCCACGGCCGATCCCTCGACCGGCACCGGTAACTATCGCGACCTTGCCTTCTAGCGCACCGTTCATCGATTTTTTCCTTTCAGTCAGCCTTCTGAGGCCCGAGGGTTCCAAGAAGAAACTGACTGCGTATCGTTGCTTTTAGTGGCGATCTTGTCGCTACTAAAAACTTGCCTTTATCGGCAGTGCCACAAGCGCCCGGCCCGGGGTCGTTACAACGCCTTCAGGGTTGCGCACTCCGATTTCAAGTTCGACGAGTCCGATCCCTTTTTCGACTCTCGTTTCAGTGACCTTCCCGAAACAGGTCGCGCTCCCACCGGGAAAGTCGATTGCCCGATACGAGACGGCCAGTTCGACAAGCCGACCGGTCGGGCCCATCCACCCCGCAATCAGCTCTGCCAGCCATGCACTCTTCAGTGCCCCGTGGACAATCACCGTCGGGTGACCCGCAGCCTGCGCAACATTCAGGTCGTAATGAATCGGCACGAAGTCCTGCGCGGCGCCCGCATACATCACGAGTTGCCGGGTGTCTGGATGCTTGACCAACTCGGGTAGTTCGTCGCCGGCAACTACATCTTCGAACCAGAGAGTCGGAGTTCCTATTCCTGGATCAATGACCGTCAATGCCGAGGTCCTTTTCGCCAGTACCGTACGTAATCGTGGTCGTTGTCTGACTCGCAGCTACCTGGCCCAGCTGGTTCACATAGCTGATTACTGAAACCCTGAACAACATCGTTCCGAGGCGACCCTGCTTCTGGAAAATATCGATGATCTTTCGCGTCACTGTTATCCGGTCGCCAACTCGGACGGGTTCGTGAAATCGGTACTCGCTGCCGCCGTCGAGGATGTGTGCGAACGGCTCCGGGTAGGGTTTTGGATATGCACCGGGAAGCAGCGACCTGACGAACGTAGGTGGCGCGATAAGCCCGCCGTACGATGACTTCCGCGCCGCTATTTCATCGGTGTAAAGTGGGTTGGGATCACCCACTGCACATGCGAAACGTTCGACCGCGTGCCGTTCGATTTCGTATGTGACCGGGTCGGATTCGATCCCTATAAATGACCGAATATCTTCGGTGATCCCGTTTGATGCCGATGTTTCTGATGCCGTCATGTCGACAGTCTAGCCTTTGTTACGCCTGGGTTTGCCACCGCCCCGGCCCGACATTGACTGCTCTGGCGTGCGCGACCCGGGGGTGCGACGCCTTACCTGGGCACCGACAGCTGCAGCTGTTATCAGGATTGCGGCG
>CAJWWK010000095.1 GCA_913048295.1 uncultured Dehalococcoidia bacterium | reverse complement strand
TGCTCCTGGTGAGCCTGGTAACGCTGGTGCGACAGGTGCCGATGGCGCTGCAGGTGCGGCCGGTGCGGCCGGTGCGGACGGTGCGGACGGCACGACGCAGATTGCTGGTCTCACGATCATCGACGCTAACGGAAGCTCCGTCGGCGCTATTGGAGCCACTGATGGTGCAGCTTCGATCACGATTGTTGGTGGTGGCTACGCCAAGGATGAGCAAGTCTCTGTTGCAGTGAAGAAGGGCGGATTCGACGTTCTTCTATCAGGCTCAACATCGAAAACCAACGACTCGACTACAGTCGCTAACGTCAACGGAGCATTCACGCTTACTGTTGAACTGACCGGCTACGAAGTTGGAGTACTTCACACGGTCACTGCAACCGGTGATCAGGGTAACCGTGGTGCGTCAGTTTTCTGGCTGGTTGAAAAGTAACCTCTGAATCTCACGGATTTTGAAGACGCCCCGGTCTGACCGGGGCGTCTTTGATTTAACCTTCCCTGGCCCGGATCAACCAACATCGAGAGCCAGAGGGCTATGACTTCAGATATTCCGACGATTGAAAGTGCCACACTCGATGATTGTGACGCGATTGCGAATTTGCATTTTTTGAGCCACACGGTATCGTTCGCGCCGTTTGCATCGGAGCAATGGCTGGACTCAAGGCGACTTGACGACTATCTATCGAGGTGGCGGAAAACGCTCAGTTCGGCGGCTGGTGGCGAATCTACTCTGATCGCACGAATACCAGGCGTAGTGGTTGGCATGGTGCGGGTCGCCCGGTCAAATGGCCCGGCATCTGACTCAGGTCCGGTTACTGCAGAACTAACAGGCATGCACGTATCGCCCGATCTCACTGGGCGTGGCATCGGCAAGTTGTTGATGCAGAGGTCTCTCGACTTCATTCATGAGCAAAACTTCAGCCGGGTTGTACTCGGCGTGATTGCAGCAAACACCGGGGCCCGACGTTTTTACGAATTGCACGGCTGGGTGTTGGTTGAAGAGCACCCCGATGGTGTTGAGGGCGTGCCGGTGGTCGTCTACGAGTTGGCCTGATCGGTCGTTGCCACCGTTTCCGGGAACTGCCCATGCTGGAGATCGGGGTGAGGGCGAGTTTAAATCGCGCTTACGATTGGTCCGCGTCTGTAGGCTGCTGTGCGATCAACTCGACTTTGACCCGTCGTATTCTTCGTCCGATGATCGATTGGACCGAGATTCTCAAATCTTCGACCAGAACGGTATCGCCGGGAGACGGCATTTTGCCGAGTTCCCGGTAAACGAGCCCGCCGACAGTATCGAAACCATCGGCGACTATCGAAGTCCCGAGGGTCTGGTTCATGATATCGATTGAAGCGCCGGCGTCGACAACCATTTCAGTGGTCCCGGTCGATTCGACTTCGGGTCCGTCGACATCGAACTCGTCAATCAGTTCACCAACGATCTCTTCGATCAGGTCTGTCACCGTTACGAGTCCCGAAACGCCGCCGTACTCGTCGAAAACGATCGCCATGCCCGTGCGGTGCTCCTGCAACTGCCGGAGCAGCCGTTCAAGGCTCTGCGATTCGGGAACGTGCAGTGCCGGGCGGGTGAGGCCCTGCACGGGACTCTCGGGATCGGCACCGTTGTCCAGCGCCGAAAGCACATCGCGGGCAAAAACGACGCCCGCTATCGAATCGACGCTGTCTTCGTAAACAGGAATCTTGCTGTGGCCGCCCACTGACATCAAATCGGCGATGGCCGCGATGCTGGCGGTGGCTGAAGAAGTGTTCATGTCGACGCGGGGGACCATGATTTCGCGAACCTTGACGGTGTCCATGCGCAAGATTCCACGGATCATTCTCAACTCGTTCTGATCTGCGGGAATAACCGACTCCTCGAGAAAGTCCAAACTTTCCTGGAGCGCTGCCGATACATCTTCGCCCACCGCGACTTCTCCGCGCCCCCTTGAGAGTGAAAAATCCACTCCATGAGATATTCCGGGAGTCACGCTGATCCATCGCAGGACCGCGCCGGTCGGTCGGCTGATGTTCCTTGCCCAGTTGCGCTGGAATCCGGAAAGACCCGATGCGATCAGTTGCAGGACAATCGCGCCTGCGGCGGCTGACGCTCCACTGAGTGCCATCATGTAACCCGAGCCTTGTGTGTCGCTCCCCGATTCAGTTATTGCGAATACCGATAAGGCCGCCGACATCAGCGCGGCAGCCTGCAAGCTTCGTCCAATAAGGGTCGCTTCGGCCCTCAGGCGACCCGCGAACCCGTGATCGTCGTCGTGTTCGGAATCGCCATTCCCGTCCACATTTCCGCCCGCGTTTCCGTCCAGGTTCCGGGCTGGCGACGGGAGTGGGTTGATCCGGGTACCGAGCGATGAGATGGCCAGTGCCACCAGGAAGAACAGCCCACCGGAAATAGCCAGTATCAACAGTAAAACGAGTTCAGATGCCATTACGCGTGCACCTCAACATTCGTAATCTGCTGGTTCGTATCCGGGGGTTGGCCGGAGTTGTCAGGTTCGTCGATTTTTTTAGTCATTTCCTCTTGATTCCCACACGGTGTGCAAGTAATGCGCCCAGTTCGATCGATTATTTCGACTTAATTGATTTCGCTGGCACTCCGGCGACGGTGTCGCCCGGCACAACATCTTCCCGTACTACCGATCCGGCACCGGTTTTGGCCAGCTTTCCAACAGTCACCGGTGCAATCAACATCGTGCTCGAACCGATTAGCGCCCCATCGGCGATCACGGTCGGGTGTTTTTCTTTGCCGTCGTAGTTGCAGGTGATGGTCCCGGCGCCGATATTCACGTTTTCGCCTATTTCCGCATCACCGATGTAGCTGAAGTGCGAAACATGGGAGCCCGAGCCAATCACCGAATTCTTTATCTCGGCCAGATTGCCGACCCTCGAATGCGGTTTGAGTTCGGAACCGGCGCGGAGCAGTGAGTTTGAGCCGACGAAGGCCTGTTCTCCCACAACGGAATCGATTACGCGGGCGCCATCGACTGCGGCACCGTCGTGAATTTCACTTGAGTAAATCTGGGTATTAGGGCCGATCACCACGCCCGCGCCAATCTTGCTGCCAATTCCCAGGTGGCTCCCCGCCGCGATTTCGGTGTCGTTGCCAATTTCAACTCCGATGTCGATATAAGTAGTCGCGGGATCCTGGAGAGTCACGCCCTGTCTCATGTGTGAATCGTTTATCCGTTGACGCATGATCCGCTCTACGTTGGCGAGTTGTACGCGGTCGTTAATTCCAAGTCCAGATTCGGGGTCGGCGATAACGATCGCGGAGCGGTTTATATTGGACGCTTTCGTGATTACGCGTGGCAGGTAAATTTCGCCCGTTTCGGCGGGCTGAATCGAGTCGAGTTCGTCCCATATCCAGTCGCTGTCGAAGCAGTACCACGCCGTGTTGATCAGGTCGCTGCGCAACAACTCATCGCTTGCTTCGTGTTCCTCGGCCACTGAAACCGGGCGGCCTGAAGCATCGAGTTTTATCCTGCCGAGCCCTGCCGGCACGTCTACCCGCGCTCCGAGCACCGTTACGGCTGCGTGTGAATCGCCGTGGACCTTTAGCATCTGTCGGACAACATCCCCGGTAACGAGGACCATATCTACCGGCGCAACGACCATCGTGCCTGCTCCCGGTGTTGCAGATCGCGCGCTTTTGAGGGCGTCGGCGGTGCCGTGTTGGTCGGGCTGGATGGCAAGTCGAACATCGGGATGTACGGCGGATTCGAGGGTGTCGTTGAATTCCGGGGATTCGGCCAGTTCCGGGGAGGTCACGACGATAACGTCGTCGATACCTGCGTAGCGCATCGTGCGGATTCCGTGACCGAGTAACGCAAGGCCTGCGACCTTGTGGAGCGGCTTCGGGGTGTTTGAGTACATCCGCGTGCCATTTCCAGCGGCGAGAATAATTCCTGTGGCGGTCATCGTCCGACCGCCTTTTTCAGACATCGAGATATGTCCTGAAACGCACTGCGCCGCTTCCTGTGATTGATTTTCACGGGATGCGGCGTGCCCTGTTGTAAGCCTGTACTAATAAGCGGTGGTATTGGTCGACTGTATGTTCCATCGTAAAGATTGCGGATATTCTGCGTCAACTTATTCAGGTACGCGTAACACAAACTCCGTTTTGCTAACGGGGCCATACCGGCGTTTATTTATCACCGAAACTGCCGGTTAGATTGTTATAATTGACGGGTCCGGAGAGGTGGCTGAGTGGCTGAAGGCGCCGGTCTCGAAAACCGGTATATGCATCCGCATATCGCGGGTTCGAATCCCGCCCTCTTCGCCATATAACCGCTGGTATCGGCCTGTCGCCGGTCGATACTGCAGGTGCGACTACCGATCGACGCGGTGGTGCGCTGTCGCGGAGAGGTGCCAGAGCGGCTTAATGGGCACGCCTGGAAAGCGTGTGTGGGTGCAAGCTCACCGCAGGTTCGAAT
>CAJWWK010000094.1 GCA_913048295.1 uncultured Dehalococcoidia bacterium | reverse complement strand
TCGCGGCGCCGCTCTGCGGAATACGGTAAAAGAAATCCGGCGAGATCATGATGGCGAAAAGTGCTGCCTTCAAGCCGGCTCGGTGATCAGCGCCCGCGGCGACTTTGGTCTCGTAGAATTTGAGGAAAAAAGAAATATCCCCATCGGTGACAGGACGACGAAAGGCCTTTCTTGCGAAGCGGCTGATGACCTGCCGCGCGGCGCTGCTGCCGTCCCCGTCAGCGGCAATCAACCTGGCCGTCGGCGGTGGCGCGGAAAAGTCAGTCTTGACCAGTGGCAGGACCCATACATGGGTGTATTTGCTCGAAATCTCTTTATGACTGACCTCGCGGTTTATGGTGAGCCCCGTCTGTTTCTCCCAGGCTAGATCATTTCTACTCTCCACTGCCGGTGTGTTTTGTTGGGTAATAATCGACCTTGTCGGTGGTCCGGTCAGCCCTTCTCTATAGTGTTCGTTCTGGTTGAATTCTTCCGGTAATTGGTTCACCGGACCATGAATCTCCATCTTGTCCATACACATATAGACACCCGTTCCCAAACCCAGGTCATTAAAGTCGGCGATCACGGGCTTGTCGGGAAAAGGCGGCGGCACGGACAATAGCGATTCCTCCTTAGTCGTGCCCGCGCGCTGCGGACGAAAACGCAGCGTATGGTGACCTTTCTCGATCCACACGAGGCAATGATAATCTCCGGGCTGAGCCCTCGTCGCAAGCAGACGAACCTGACCGACTTCTTTCCGGTCCAGGTAAATAACCATCTCGGCGCACGCCCGGTTATCAATACGTTCGCCCCAGGCCTTGACCTTGATGACGTACCATCCGGTGCGTGGGTAGTGCCAACGGGTGTAGAGAGAGTCGCGGTTGGCCTTGATCATGATGCCGTTTTCTGTCGGCGTCAAAACCGCGGTCGTGGCCTTCATCTTTTCAGCTTCGGCCTCATAGGTAACGGGCCGGTCGGTGTAGAGGTAGTGATCGAGCACGTCTTCCGTGACCCGGACATATTTCTCGAGGCGAGCCCCGGTCATGGCCAGGGAGGGCGAGTCCCGGTCGGAACTGAAGCCAGTATCACCGACGCCGTCATCCGGCAAGCTCCGAAAGAAATCAATGTGTGTCAGGGTTTTGTTGAATGCCCTGTCATTGAAAAGCGCTCGCACCGTATTTTCGTACTCGGTGCGATTGAGCAAGGGTAAGGCGACGTGCCCGGCCTGGCGATGTGCAGACCAATCGACCTTGTCCTTTTGGGCGCTGATCCAGTCCGTGACGCTAAGGCGTTGATCGTCACTCAGGAACGGTTTCTCTGGAGGCATTTTGTTAGTGACGATCTGCTCTTTGATCTTATCCCACAGTTCACGCTCACGGGCGAAGTCCAGCCTGACATTATCGAGACGAATAGCGCCCTTTTGCGTCGTGCCGTTGTGGCAACGAATGCAGTGTTTCGCAAAAAGAGGATCAACATCCTTCTTTGAATACGATGGCCTGAATCGACTGACTGCTTTTGCTGCATCATGAATTCGCTGCTCCGCCTTGTTCAGATGCAGCAGCGCAGCCTTCAGTTCTACGGGAAACCAGCGTTGAGAGGGGTTCTTGTGGTCGCGGCTGCTGGGTTGTGTCTGGCGGTTGCCGTACAAGAACGCCCAGTTGGTTGGACGCCAGTAGCGGAACCAAAGATCGTTCTTGTTAACGATATTCTGTCGAAGTGTCTCTGCGGAAGGCGGTTCCAATGGATTAACAGAATTGAACCACTTGATCGAAGCCACTCGATCGGCAAAGCCAAGTTGTGATGCGAACGCTGCGGCGACGTCCCAGTGACCTGCAGGCAACAAGTGGAGTCCATTTCGTGAATGAGGCAACGGAGTCGCTCCCGATCCAAACGCCGTGGCGAGGTCCACAACCAACAGTTTTCTGTCGCGACCGATCTGGCGGATTGCATCCACATACACGGCGAGCGACTTGTTGAGTTTCTGGATGTCGATTTCGAGACGCAGTGGGTTACTGAATGGAATGGGTGTGACGAGAACGATGCGTTTTGTGTAGTCACTGATTTGATCAATGTGTTTTCTGTAGGCGGTTTTGAATTCATCGACACGTTGCGGACCGTCGAGCGATTCGGACTGTCCCATCCAGAACAAGACGATGTCTGCTTTGATCTGTCTACGACCATCTCGCTCGCCGTAGTTGGGCTTGTTCGTTGCGTAGAAGTTGCGAGGACGCTGCTGTTGGTAAACGGTGTCCGCCTGCCATGACAGATTTCGCACTCGAACTCGATGTTGCGGATGCGCGGCGGTGAATAGTGTTTCAAGATGCCCGTGCCGATCACTCTCCAGGGCATTCGTGCTGCCGAGAATAACAATCGTCTGGTCTGAGTTGATTGCGAAGCCACCGGCGAATGCTGGCACCGGAGTCTTCGGTCGACTCAGCGGCCGAAGCAATGCCGGAACCTGACCGTGCTTGTTGAGCGCGGCGAGATTCGCACCTGGTGCAAAATGCCAACGATTGGCTAGAGAAATACGTTCATCGTTCAACTGCAGAAACAGTTGCTCCGGAGTCCCGGCGATGCCTCCCGGAGCACCGTGATCCATCACTCGAACGGCAATGACATTTTTTCCCGGCTTCAGCAGGCCCGGACGAACCGGATATTTTCGCACCGTGTAATGATGCCCCGGAATCTCATAGCCGCCGACTCGTGTGCCGTTCATCCAGGTAACGTCCATGTCATCGATTTGACCGAGATGGAGCGTTGCGGCGGCCTTGGCCTGTTCGAGCGATAGTTCGAACGTCTTTCGGAACCAGACGACACCATCGAATCCAGGCAGCTCGACAGTGTCAAAGTGACCAGGCACCTTCATGGTTTTCCAGCTGCCGTGGTCGAAAGTCGGCTTAGCCCACGCTTCATCCTGTGAGCCAGGATCGACTCCCGCGATCAGTTTCGACCAGTACGGCAGTTCCTTCTTTGGCAGTTCCGCAAACAGCTCCTTTTCACTCAGACCAGCCAATTCAATCTTCGGATTGTGTGTCAGAGTTGGCTTACGATAGTGAACCGTCTGAGTCGGGCCGGCGTGGATCTGAAACGCAATCTTGCCGGACAGTTCGCCTTTTGGATCTTCAATCGCCACACAGAGTTTGCCGTTGATCGCTGTCCAGATGCGATGGCCGACTGCAAGGATTTCATACCGGTTCCAGTCGCCTTTCTTCACGACCTGGACGGCGCGATCATTCCAGTCCAGTTTCCCGCGACCGTGTTCGTGGTACAGGTTACCCCACACATTGCCAATCACCTGGTCGTGACCGACGTCCGCCTGATAACCGAGCGCCTGCCCGTGAGCATCCACCGGTTTCGAGCGAAACTGAATCCCGGCGTTGCGGTCACCGGGAGTCAGCTTCACATCCACCGCCAGATAAAAATCCTGCACCTCGACGTCGGACCAGATGAACTCGTTCTTGGCAATGTTTTTATCAGAATGTCCGACGATGGCGCCATCTTTGACCGACCAGTAACCGCCGTTGCCCTTCCAGCCGGTGAGGTCCTTGCCATTGAAGAAGCCGGTTTCAACCCTGGCCGGGAGATTCGGCGATCCGTAGATAGACGCTACGTGGGGTGAGGGAACAAAGCAGGCTACGAGAAGCAATATCAGATGTACGCCAAGGAAACGGTTCATTATGCGGTAGCCTTGAATTGGTAAGCTCTGGGTTCACCATCAACAGTATACGAGTGTTGATACAAGTCTTGGTAGGCGATTCTCTCTCACAAGATGAACATGTCGACCTGGCGATCAGGACTGAAAAGCCTCTGCGAACTCCGAGTACATTTCGGCGGTGTCATCGAAGGAGCAGGCTAGCAGGTAGAGAGATGTCATCCGCCCCGGGAGCCTGTCAGGATAGTGGGATCGCCAGTCCTCATGAACCACACTGATCCCGTCTCAGAGGCTGCCCCTGGGGCGGCCCTCGGATTTCATCCGGGCCTTGAAATCCGACAGCGCCTCGGAGAGTCGCTTGACGATGTCGGGATGTTCGGCAGCGACGTTGTTCTTCTCCCCGATGTCGCTGGAGAGATTGAACAGCAGTTGCCGCTTCGGCTTGTTGCGGGCTCCCGATTCCATCAGCTTCCATTCCCCGATCCGCACCGCCTTCGACTGGTAGAAATAGGCGGCATGCGGACTGCGGGCCCCCTTCCGCCCTTCAAGCAGCGGCAGGATGTTGTGTCCGTCGATCTTCTGCTTCGGCAGCGCGGCACCCGTGATCGCCGCGAGCGTGGGGAGAATATCGATTGTGCCGGCCAGTTCCCTGCAGACCGAACCGGGAGGAATTCGACCCGGCCACCACATCACCGTCGGCTCACGCATGCCTCCCTCGAACTGCTGAAACTTGTAACCACGCAGCGGCAGCGCCGAGCCGCCGATGCGACGGTTCTTGTTGCCCTTGACCTTGTCGGTGGCGTTGCCCTTGAGGTTCCACGGACCGTTGTCGGAGGTGTAGA
>CAJWWK010000093.1 GCA_913048295.1 uncultured Dehalococcoidia bacterium | reverse complement strand
TTGATGCCATTTCTACGGCTTAAAACAGGGTCGAGCACTGAGTTCTGACAGATCCAATCATGAGAGGTCCTGTTGGAAAGATGTTTCTGTTGCGCGGCTTACGGCCGTTCATATCCAGCGTCTGCTTGAGCCGACCACAACAGAGTCATTACTCCGTTGATTTCGGTTTTCGCTGACTCAGGAATGTTGCAGCTAGCGGCAATAAAGCAGTCTCGCGTATAGCGTCCCTGGATATCGGAGAGTGAGGCACAGGCATTTGTTACCGAATCGACGAAAGCACCGGCAGACATTGCCTCGAGATTTTTCGGGGCGCAGGGACCGTATCGGAAGTTGACAACTTTCCAGTCAAGCGGACCCGTCGCATTGATCATTTTCCGGGTCTGAGTATCCATCCATGGAACGATCTGGTGTGCTTCGAGATCGTCTTCTGGAAGGGTCGACGCCCTGGTCAGGTCGTGAACTTCAGTCACCGATCCGATACCTTCCGACGCGGATTTGAACCAACCGGGACCAAATATCGCGGCCGCAATCAGTGCCACTACTACCGCTGACGCGCCGAACGAAAGTGGGCTCGGGCGGCGCAAATCACGTTTAAGCCGTTCTCCACGTGATAGGTCCTTCTTAAATTGGATATTCATTTACGATCAGTGTCCACACTTAACATAATTAATCGGAGGGTTGATCCTAACGCTCTGGCAGGTCGCAAGCATACTGGCAACAAGTCGATTGTAACTCTGGACTCGAATCCAATCAGGTGCACATGTGTCTGAATGAAGCCAGGTCGGCTGCGGCGATCACTTAGCCAGTATCAATTGCCAGAGCATACCTCAATGTTGTCTGCGGGTTGGCCAGCATACAACCGAACCCTTCGAGAAGGAACGCCCGCTCTCACCGAACAGATTCTTCGAGCATGTGATCAGCACGACAACAGGTGTCGACAAGTCCTCAAATTATCACCGTCCGGATAAGCCGAATCGCCAGATTCTGAACTAGAATCAACTGCCCGCCCCCGTAGCTCAGTTGGATAGAGTACCGGCCTCCGAAGCCGGGAGGATGATCGGGAAAATGAACACTTTCCGGTATATGTTTAGTACCCAGAACTGTACACAAATAGGGAGCTAATTAATAGTTCGAATGGCAGGTAATACCGCTGTTTCAGACCGGTTTCAGAGGCCTGCCCCGTACCCCCGGTAGTCCCGGAAATTGGCGCTCAACCCTTAGGTACTAGACAAAGGATCTGTCAGAACTCAGTGCTCGACCCTGTTTTAAGCCGTAGAAATGGCATCAAGCACTGGCACACCGAGAACGAAAGCACCGGAATGTACGGCAGAGTTCGGTACTAATTTGAGGTAGTGCGCTGAGTCCTGACAGATCCGGGAAAAGGGACACGCTCAGGATAACGTGACTCTTTGTGTGCTGTTTTGGGCGTCGATTGATTGGAGGATGCCGCGCATGTGTCCGACACAATACGCCATGTACTCACGGCCCTGAGGAGAATCGGTCGAGATGCGGTTCAGGTGGTCGTAGTCGATCACGCCGTCGTAGCCGACATCGTCCAACGCTTTGGCGACTTCGTACATGTTTAGGTCGCCCTCGTCGGGCATCACTTCCTCGTACTCGCCGTTTTCAGGGATCGTCCCCTTCACGTTTCGGAAGTGAACGTGAACGATCTTATGGCCAAATCGACGGATGCCTTCGAAGATGTTCTCGCCTGATTCGTACCGGGTCCCTACGCAGAATGTCATGCCATTGTTGTCGGAAGGGACTTCCGTGAACAGTCGATCGAAGGCATCGAAGTTGTACAGCACCTGTGGCACACCGTTGATCTTGGGGACCGGCGGGTCGTTGCCATGCATGCCGACTTTCATGTTGTATTGATCGGCGATTGGCATCACGTTTCGGTAGATGTTCAGCGTGCCTTCCCAAATTTGTCCGGCAGACGGAGCGTCATCCCGCAATGGCATGTCTGCAAGCTCCCTGACCCTCATGCGGTGGTGCTCGTATCCACCCCGACCGGTTACCCAACTGTGGAGTTCATCGCGGAAAGGAAATAGTGTTGCGGTCTGAAAGCACTGGATGCCGAACAGTGGCAGCCCTGCCTCGCCGCAGAGTTCGGCGTTGACCTGGAGATTCTCAATTTCCTGCTCGCCGCCCGCTTGACCCAAAAACGCGTTGACATAGTCAGGTCCAGATGTGTTGGCCCGTTCAATCTTCAGGCCGGCGTCATCAAGTTTTTCGATTACCTCAGCCAATCCATCTTTCGTGGCTCTACCGCCTGCTTTGTTGTAGCCGGGCACCATGTCCAGCACGATATCGACGTAGTCAACGCCTATCTGCTTAATGAACTTCAGGTCTTCTGGTCTATCGAGCCAGTCTGCGCTGATACGGGTGGCGATTCTGATCATTGGTTGTGTCTCCTTTTGGCACCGGGCGGATCTTCATGCTTGGGCGCCAGATCTACCCTCACCCAGACCCCTTCCCGAACGAAGGGGAACGCCGAGGGGTGGGGCTACTCCTCGGCCTTGGTATCGGCAACGCCGGGTCTCAGGCGGCGACCGCTTCCGAGGATAGGTCTGCCTCGTGCTTCATCTTCTTCCGCGGCAGCGAGCGCGCGTTCGTTCTCTCGGATCTTGCTCGCAATTGCATCGCCGGCGCGCTGCCAGGTTTCACGGTTTTCGATTACAAACTTGTTTGACTCGCGATAGTCGTCCAGCAGACCGTTCACCTCTGGCATCACATGGCGAGCCACCAGGTCCCAGCTTCGTAACGTGTTTTCGCGATTGGCCCAATCGTGGACGAATCCGATCACGACACCAAAACCGCCGGTGAGTTCAATCATTTGCCGAATCCGCTCGACCAGGTCATCAGGCGTCCCGATGACTGCTGTGCTTTCGTCGCCAAAGGCAACACCGTCAACCGCCTCGTCAGGGGTTTTGTAGATGACGCCCTCGCCTCCCGCGAGTGTTCCAACCGTGTACTCGTTGTGGTGTCGCATCAGGCCGTCTCTCGCCTGCTCACGGGCCTGCTCCCTTGTTTCGGCAATGTGCCAGCTGAGAACGATTCGCCAGTTCTTTCGGTCGACTGTGTTGCCATGCTTGGCAGCCGATTCCTCGGCGAAGCTCCACTGCATCGGCAACGCCCTGATGCCTTCTTTGGACATTGAGCCAATCGATAGGACACCGGCCCTGTGCTTGCCAGCAAGCGTCATGCCAGACGGACTGACCATCGAGGCCACGGCAAATTCCATGTCCTTTTGGAGCGGTTTCAGCTGAAGCTTTGCATCGCGCAAAGTGAACCACTCCCCTTCGTAGCTGAATCGCTCGCTGCCTTCGAACAGGCGCCGGATCACGCCCATGGCTTCGTCCTGCCTGTCCCGAAGCACCATTGGATCGAGTCCAAAAGTGTGTGCGTCGGACGGCAGCGCGCCGGGCCCAGAGCCAAAAATCGCACGACCTCGTGATTGGTGATCGAGCTGCACCATTCGCTGAGCAACCATGAACGGGTGGTGATAGGGCAGGGACACCACGCCCGTTCCGAGCATGATCCGACTCGTACGTTCGGCTGCCGCCGCCAGGAAGAGTTCAGGAGATGCGATCATCTCCCAACCGGTTGAGTGGTGTTCACCGCACCAGAATTCGTCATATCCGAGGCGCTCGAGGTGTTCGACAAATTCCAGGTTGCTCTGGAACTGCAGGACCGGACTCTCGCCGATGGGATGGTGTGGTGCAAGGAACGCACCGAAGCGCAGGTCAGTCATATTCACTCGCCTGGAATCGTTCGGGTTCTGTCAGAACTCAGTGTCGGGGCAGAATAGCATCATTTCTCATTTGCTGAGGAGATCTGATCATGTCCTGCCCACACTGCCTATCTACGTCCATTTCGAAGAGAAAACGCCGAACCTCGCTGGGTTACCGGACTTTCTATTGCCGGGATTGTGGACGGCGTTTCAACGAACGATCAGGCACACCGTTCAATGACCTTCAGTTTCCGACCGATATTGTCCTACTCTCTGTGCTCTGGCGATTGAGATACAAGCTCGGATTCCGTGATGTTGCAGAGCTTCTTTTACAGCGAGGATTCGAAGTCAGTTACGAAACGATCCGGGTATGGGAGTTTCGGTTTACACCACTCGTTAGCGAGAACCTCCGAACCAAACGTCGTGGAGTTGCCGGCCGTTCCTGGTATCTGGACGAGACATATATCAAGGTAAGTGGCAAATGGCGTTACCTCTATCGCGCTATCGATCGAGAAGGAAATTTGCTTGATTCGATGCTCAGCGAACACCGAGATAAACATGCTGCCCGACGCTTCTTGCGTCGCCTATTGGATAGTGCAGGGCAGAAGCCACTTCGAATGACGACAGACAAACATCCT
Source organism: uncultured Dehalococcoidia bacterium (assembly GCA_913048295.1). GTDB lineage: Bacteria > Chloroflexota > Dehalococcoidia > Lucifugimonadales > Lucifugimonadaceae > Lucifugimonas. Next base: position 261 of record CAJWWK010000093.1, on the reverse strand, counting down.
GCCTATACGAAGGCAATTCGCTGGATCGTCGGTCGAAAAGTCTTACATCGTCACAACCAATATTTGAACAATCGCATTGAGCAAGATCATCGATTTATCAAGCAACGTTATTACCCGATGCTCGGTTTCGCCAAGCTTGAATCAGCAAGCCGTTTTTGCACTGCATTCGACGAACTGAGAAATTATCTGAGAGTCCGGACAGTGGACGGTCAACAAATATCAGCATCCAGTCGGAGAGAGATATTCACAGATAGGTGGTCG
>CAJWWK010000092.1 GCA_913048295.1 uncultured Dehalococcoidia bacterium | reverse complement strand
GGTGCGACGCCTTACCTGGGCACCGACAGCTGCAGCTGTTATCAGGATTGCGGCGGGGACGAACAGTATGCCCACCGACAGGATCGAGATGATCACGTAAACGTAAATCAGGAAGGTCGATAGCCACAGGTTGACTTTGCCTGAGCGTGTTGGCGGGCCGTCCTTCGGAATCGCAAGCAACGTGCCCGCGGTGAGTACGACGGGCAACAGGCTTATCAGCATCGGCAACCCCTGGCCGTCGGCCAGCAGGGTGCGCCGGGTCACCTCTTGAGTGTCAGAGCTCGTTATTTCGATGAGCGGAACGACAAGGAGTACCACATAGCCCAGCACAGCAAAAGTGGTTGCGGAGAAGGCGAAGAAATATATCCGGTCCCAGCGAGGCATTTTCATGGCAAACGATTGTATGGGTCGCGGTGCGGCCATCCCAGCCCCGGCGGTTGCCTGAAATGAGTCGATTCGGGTTGGTGCTCTCGAAAACGTACTTTCGATTCCACAACAATCCCCTCACCCCAACCCTCTCCTGAGGGGGAGGGAGTTCGGAGGTATCACGCTCCGGTCGTACCAACTAACGCAACGATCAGGGTTCGATCACGGTGAAGAGCCGCCGGGTCGGTTCTTCAGTAACCTTCCCTGCCAGGTGTGCCTGAAGCTGCGGTGCGATCACGCTCGCCGCGGCGTCCGCGTCTTCCTGTGTATCCCATAGCACAAAGAGCCCGTACTGACCGTCCAAATCGTCACCGAAAACGATGACTGACTTGCAGTCCCGGAGGCCCCGAATCTGGGGGGCCAGGTCCGCCCGCCAGTTCGTCGGCCGCCGACCGCATCCCCGGCCCAAAATTGAATAGAACTAATCTTGCGAACATGCCTCCCCCTGAACCTTGAGAATCTCGCGATGCGCAAGCACCCGCTCAAGCAGCGGCTTCATGCCGAGTTCTGTGGCAATGGCGATTGCTTCGTCCTGGAGTTCGGCCACCTGGTCCAGAAGCCTGTCGATTCGTCGTTGTACCCGTTCGGTAGGCATAACGGGCAGATGATAACGCGTTTGCGATGCGGTGCAAGTAAATATGCACGGCACGAACTATTTGTGGGTGGTCTAACATCCGGTAGAAGCCGACCGAGACCCATCGCCGAAATCTGACATGAACGTTTTGCTGCTGTCCGACATACATTCGAACCTGCCTGCGCTCGAGGCGGTGCTCGAGGACGCCAACACCACCTTTGACATTGGTGAAACCTGGGCGCTCGGCGATCTCGTCGGGTATGGCGCAGAACCAGCGGAATGTCTCTCGCTGTTGACAGAAATCGACGCCGTAGCTGTCGCAGGCAATCATGATCTAGCAGTTGCGGGGACTATTTCGACAGCGGACTTCAACCACGTGGCCGCCGCCGCGGTGTCGTGGACCAAGGGCGTGTTGGACGGTGGGTACGTGGAGCATTTACGGGGTTTGCCTGTCACCCTTGAGCGTCACGGAATCACGCTGGTGCACGGGAGTCCCCGGGCTCCAGTCTGGGAGTATGTCGATCGCGAGGACGTTGCAGCCAGTGCGTTGAACGACGTTGATACGGTGGGGCTTGCCGTTGGGCATACACATTTTCCCGTTATTTATGAGCAACGCGGCAGGGAGATCGAGCGGGTGCAACCTGTGACTTTACAATGGCACTCGGTAGCGGGATCAAAATTCCTCGTAAACCCCGGCAGCGTCGGGCAGCCGCGCGATCGCGATCCGCGGGCGTCCTACGCTGTGATCGACCTGGACGCGGAATCAATTACGCACATGCGGGTCGAGTACGACGTTGAGCTCGCCGCCGGCAAGATTCGTGAGGCCGGACTACCGACATTCCTCGCCGACCGCCTGCGAGTGGGGATGTAGGCGCCGGTGGCGGAGACGCAATATTGAACTCGGATCAGGTACTCAACTGCGATTGCACGATCAAGCCATCAATCGTGCTAAATCGGCGACAGTTTCGACTATGAAATCGGGACTCGCATCTGCCAGGGACCACTCTCGACCCCCAGAAACCCACGCGGTCTTCATGCCTGCTGTTTGGGCGCCGACGATGTCGGCCGAGGGGTTGTCTCCGACGAACAGAATTTGGCTTAACTCGACACCAATGCCGACTTTCGAGGCTGCGAGTTCAAATATCGCGCGGTCGGGTTTACCTATATTGACCAGAGACGAAATAATCACCGTTTCAGTCATCTGGTCCAGGCCCACCGACTGGACGACGTCTTCTTGCAGGGGGCTCCCATTGGATACGATGCCCCACGAAATTCCAGTGCTGGACAGCACTTTCAATACCCTGATTACAGAATCTTTCAGCACGAACACTCTCGGGTAGTTTCGATCCCACCAAATTTCGAGTTCGTCGGCCGATGTCCGTTCGGTCATCGACCTGCTGATGACCCTTTCCATCTGCTGCCGTTTGTCCGGTATCCAGCCTCCTGCATCAATTTCGACAACCGCATTGACGAAGCACTGCTCCGATAAGCCGGCCCGTAGAGGATGACATTCTCGAAACTACATTGAACCCAGTTGACTGATTGCTCGATCGCGATCCACCAATGTATTGTCCAGATCCAACAGTACGGGACTCACGTTCAGCCCGGATATTCGCATTATGTAATTTCTGTCATACGGGCTTGAGCGGCGTCTGGCGATTGGACGGCAGTTCAACGTTGATCCGGTCGCCCGGCTGTATTTCACCGCTTTTCACGACAATCCCCATCACCCCGGATTTTCCTACTAGTTCGCCGTCTTCATCGCGATCGAGAACGGCACCCATCAATCCAGGAATCAGACCGTCCAATTGCGAGCACGGATTTCGAAGTCCCGTTCCCGCAGCTCGTCGAACAATTCAGAGTGAATCAGGTGGACCTGTCGAAGATTCGGTTGAGTCGGATTAGCCCGCACTCGTGACCCGTGCTTAGCCGTCGAACCACGGTGTGCATCTCCTTCGACACCGAGTCCTTCGATTAGCATGATCGACGGCAGCGTGTGCTTTGACATTGTGTGCATGCCGCTGGCATGAACGGCGAGAACTGACGGATTCATTGCCTTCTCCTCTCTAAGGAGCAAACAGATCGGGGTCTGGAACGTCGAACTCGGCATCGGCGGATTCATCCGAACGTTCCGAATCCCTGGCTTTGACTTCCACTTTTTCGAGCGGTGCGAAAGATAGCATGAGGCGTTTCACACCCTCTCCGGCAAACGCCACCGTAACCTGCGTGTCGCCTCCCGTGCCTGAAGAACTGACCACGATCCCTTCGCCGAAATGCTCGTGTCGCACCTTATCGCCAGCTGAGAATTCGCTTTGCGAACGCCGGGCCGGTCGTGGTGCCGGAACCGCAACCTGCCGCCGCGTCCACATTGGATCGACAACGCGGTCGGCCACTCGGGCGTGGCCGCGTATATCGCGTGTCGTTACCAGCGATTCGGGGATCTCAGCCAGGAAACGTGATCCCATCTGCGAGCCAGGCTGGCCCCGGAACCGACGCTGGAACGCCCTGAACATGTAAAGGTGTTTCCGGGCCCTTGTCATCCCGACGTAAAGCAGTCGCCGCTCCTCTTCTAACTGCGAAGGATCATCGACGCTTCTCGAGTGGGGCAGCAGCCCTTCTTCGAGTCCAACAAGAAAAACGGCTTCGTATTCAAGGCCCTTTGCCTGGTGAAGAGTGATTAGCGTGAGGGCTTCATCTCCCGCTCCGAGTTCGTCGCCGCCCTGAAGACCGTCCACATCGGAGACAAGTGCGACATTTTCCAGAAAATCTACCAGCTGACCCCGCTCTTCAGACCCGCCGAACTGTTCGGCTGAAGCTTTCAGTTCCTGCAGGTTTTCCATCCGTTCTTCGCCGCGCTCCTTATCTTCACGCAACATCGCCCCGTACCCGCTGCGTTCGACCGTCAGATCGATAAGTTCCGTAGTGTCCAACGCCATCGACTGTTCGATCAATCGCGTCACGAGTTCGCCAAAAGCACCCACCGACTTCAGTGCGCGGGTCGCTAGTTCGACTTCGAACGCGGCAGGTTGATCGTCGCCGACCTGCACACGACTGATGTCCAGAACGACATCAAGCAGCGGCACGTCATTCACTGTTGCCACCCGCCTCAATTCAGAGAGCGTCCTGGCCGATATTCCGCGGGTTGGGACGTTGACGATTCGCTCGAGTGCGATGTCGTCACTTGGGTTTGCGATAAGGCGCAGGAATGCCAGAATGTCCTTGACTTCCTTGCGGTCATAGAACTTGACACCGCCAACGAGCCGGTAAGGAACGCCCTCGCGGTTGCAGGCAACCTCGAAGGCACGGGACTGTGCGTTGACGCGGTACATGACCGCAATTTCGTTTTGCCCAATGCCCTCCTTTTGCCTGAGACGTGCGGTCTCTTCAAGGACCAGGCGGGCTTCTTCTTCCTCGTTATAGGCCTCCGCTACGGTAACCCGATTTCCGCGACTGTTTTCAGTCCAGAGTTCTTTTTCCATCCGGTCGTCGTTATTGCCTATGACAGCATCGGCCGCCTCGAGAATGATCTGGGTCGAACGGTAGCTCTGGTCGAGCTTCACGATTTTCGTGCCTTTAAATGTCGCCTGAAAGTCGGTCAGGTTCGCAGGGTCGGCGTGACGCCATGAGTAGATCGACTGGTC
>CAJWWK010000091.1 GCA_913048295.1 uncultured Dehalococcoidia bacterium | reverse complement strand
GCGATGTTTGATGAGATGTGGACGGCCCACGGCACCGAATTGGCTGCCTACTCGTGACGTCAGGAACACCTGAGAAAACGCGAGCAGCAATTGCCGTTGAGCGTGGTGTCGTTCACTGCGACGAAGTGGAAATTCCAATTACGCAAACCGGCGATATGCTGGTTCTAAGGCCGTATGAAACAGCAGGAGTCAGAAATTGAAGATTACAGCCGTCCGACCGTGGATCATTCAAGTTCCGTGGAGCATTAGACCAGGGGAGGAGCCTTCAGTAGACAACAAGCGTGAACTCCTCTTTTGCCAAGTAGATACCGATGAAGGAATTACGGGCTGGGGTGAGGTGACGACCTATCCTGGTGTTGTTGGTAATCGTTCGGTCGCCCACATGATCCGCGAGGTCGGTAGCACTTTGATCGGTAGGGATCCAGCTCACATTGAAAGAATCTGGATCGACAACGTCAGGACTATGACATATGTGGGGACGAGAGGGGCAGTATCTGCAACAGCAAGTGCAATCGACATTGCACTTTGGGACATACAGGGCAAAGCACTCAATCTGCCAATCTACATGCTCATGGGTGGACCAGTTCGGGACCGAATTGCGTTGTACACCCACCCTCCCAGCACCACCGATCCAATTCAGGCTGCAAAAGATGCCCGAGCAATAGTGGATGCCGGTTACTCTGCATTCAAGTTCGACCCGATGATGCACAACATCCCCGAAGGTAACGCACACTATATTGATGGCCAGTTGAGCCGCCAAGGGATGGAAGAAGCATGGGAGATCACTGCCGCAATCCGAGAAGAAGTGGGCCCAGCTCCTGAGCTGCTTATCGACGCTCACGGTAAGTACAACGTTCCTACTGCGATCGATCTGTGCTTAGGGCTAGAGGAATCGAACATTTTTTGGTTTGAAGAGCCCGTTCCGGTAGAAAGCAACCATGCACTCCGGCAGGTGCGAGAGAAGATCAACGCCAAGATCTCGGTGGGAGAACGCCTTTTCACCCGCTGGGAGTTCGTTGATATTTTCGAGAACGAACTTGCGGACTTCGTCATGCCAGACGTCACGTGGACAGGTGGAATCAGTGAACTGAAGAAGATCGCCACACTCGCCGAGTCATACTATGTTCCGATCTCACCACACGATGCAAGCGGGCCCGTCAACGTTATGGCCGGAGCGCAAGTAATGATGACTGTACCCAACTTCTACAAGCTGGAAACCAGTCGTTACGATTTAAGCGACTACAACCAGTTCATTGATGAACCGTTGGATATCCGCGAGGGTCATCTCTACATTCCTGACAAACCTGGACTAGGAGTCAATCTGGATCCTGACGCGCTCGAGCGATTCGCTGTAGAGGGATTTGCCGGATGACGATGAATTAAAACTCAAGGTTTCAAAAGCAGTTCTGTCAGAACCGTTTGGTGGAGTTTACGAGACTTGAACTCGCTACCTCCTGCTTGCAAAGAACAACGCGCTCCAACGCTGTGCTCCGAGAGCCAACCGGCCAACGCTGTGCGAACAATTATGGTGTACGAGTTTTTTGTGTTAGCCGGGCGACAACCCCACCGTGTCAGGAATAACAAACGGGCAACATGATGCTCCGGGAGACGCGAAAACGGAGGTGAATATCACTGGCTGTCGGACTAACATGCCGAACGGCTCGTGCTACCGAAGGCATGTCACGACCAGAAGCCGAACCTGGAGATCGAAGTGGAAATATCCGATAAGTCGTTGCTCATAAGACTTGGTGCCGGTGAGTCGATCGAAAATGTCCGTTCCGATGCAGGTTTATCCAGGGAGCAATTTGAGGAATGGTGGTCGGAGCAGCTGGCAGCCCGAGTACCTTCTACCCGGGGAGTGAGAACGGCGTCGGCCAATGCCGAAATTCTCAGGGACAAGTGGGGCATCCCTCACATCTACGCCGATCGCGACGACGATCTTTTCTTCGCCTACGGATATGCGATGGCGCAAGATCGATTGTGGCAGTTGGACTACCTGCGCCGCAAAGCCCTCGGCCGACTTTCGGAAGTCCTTGGCCCGTCATCTCTTGAGGTAGATACGGTGTCCCGCACGGTGGGGATGAGACAACTGGCCGAAGCAGAAGTTCACCGTCTGCCGGGCCAAACGCACGCTCGACTCGACGCGTTTTCAAACGGAATCGACGCTTTCATCTCGGAGTCGGCAGATCTGCTGCCAATTGAGTTCGACCTGCTGGATTACGTTCCTGAACCATGGTCGCCCGTGGATTCGGTCGCGATCTGGGGCGAATTTCGCTGGTACTTAACAGGCCGCCTTCCCGTGATCGTGATTCCCGAGATCGCGCGACAATCTCTCGCCGACGACAGTCTTTACGCTGCGTTTCTGACTGGCGAGGCGGAAGATGAAAGCATTCTCTCCCCCGGGATGTATCCCCCCCGGCGTTCCGGTACTGGCCGGGTAGGTCATACCGTGAGCGACTCATCCGAAGGTGAAGGAAGCAACAACTGGGCGATCGCAGGGCAACTCACTGCAACTGGTCTCCCCCTACTCGCCAGCGATCCGCACATCGCGTTCGGAAGCGTCTCATGTTGGTACGAAGTTCACCTTTCCGGCGCAGGTTTTAACGTGACGGGAACAGGTTACGCCGGGGTTCCGGGGGTGATTTTTGGCCGCAATGAAAAAGTTGCGTGGGGCCTGACGAACAATATCTGCGCGCAGCGAGATCTGTACCGGGAAAAAGAAAATCCGGAAAAGCCCGGTCACTACCTGTACGACGACCAGTGGGAACCAGCCACTGAAACCGAGGAAACCATTCTTGTAAAAGGTGAAAACCCGGTTGTCCAAACAGTTCGGCGTACACGGAACGGTCCAATCGTTGATGCCATCCTTCCCTCAGTCGCCGCTGATACTGGACCCGTTTCACTCCGATGGATGGGTCAAGAGCCGTGCGATGAAATATCAAGCTTGCTGGATATGAACCGCGCCAGCAACGTCGACGAATTTCGAGAAGCTCTTCGCGCCTGGGTCGTTCCGACATTCAGCTTCGGGTTCGCCGATGTCGAGGGTCACATCGGCTACCAGGCCAGCGGCATATTACCGATCAAAGAAGACTGGAATCGGGGCTATCGACTGGGCTGGGATCCAGCACACCAGTGGCATGAAACCATTCCGTTCGAGGAAATGCCGTCTATTGCAGACCCGCCAAACGGCTGGGTGAGATCGGCGAACAACCGCACCGCACCGGAAGATTTTCCCTATCCGCTGTCTGGAGTCTGGAGCAGCGGATACAGGGCGCAACGCATACGAGAAATGATTGAATCTCGGACAGATCACACGCGTGAAAGCGTGGGCGAAATGCAGATGGATGTACTCGCACAGCGAGCGAGCGACACAATCCCCGGCCTGTTGCAGCTTCTGGGGACCACGCAGGGTCGGAACCTGGACGAAGAACTCGACACGCTCAAGAACTGGGACGGGCGAATGTCTACCGACAGTGTTGGTGCATCGCTATTCGAGGTGTTTTTCACGAACTGGACGAATGAAGTAGCCAGCGCACGTTTTCCAGCGAACCTGGTGCCACTGTTGGCTGGCGCCGTAAGTGGATTGTCTACCGAACTCCTCACGGAAGACTCCAGCGGCTGGTTTGCTCCGGGCGATCGCGCCGGGGCCGCCCGCAGGGCACTGGAAAAAACAGTCGATGATCTGACCAGCGAAGCGGGTCAGGATAAAACCCGCTGGAACTGGGGTGGGATCCACAAAGTCGATCTACGGCACGCTTTGTCGAGTTCGGGGCCAATATTCGAACGACTTAGCCGTGGCGGGGATGGCGTCAGCGGTAGTGGGATCACGGTTTCCAACACCGGGTTCGATCCCAACTACATGGCTGTAATGGGTGCCAACTACCGGCTGATTGCCGACCTTGCGGATGATCCGCCGGGACTCTGGGCGGTCGACGCGGCAGGGCAATCGGGAAATCCGGGTAGTGCGAATTACTGCGATCAGCTAGCTTCCTGGATGCAAAACGCTCACCATTTCATTCCGCTAGAGCGGGACCACGTCGAGCAAATCGCAACCGAGAAACTGGTTATCGAAAACTCCGGATAATTCAGGTGCTACCGGTTCTTTATCGCGAATACGCACGCGAGTTGAACAGTTATTAGCACCAGACCACTGTTTCGCAGGTCATGGGCCTGGTCCCGACAGAGTCGGCGACTTCACTCGGTTCTGTCAGAACTCAGTGCTCCAATCGAAACTAGATCGACCTAAAGAAGCCAGAGATCCCTGTATTTAAGCTGACAACTCGGTCATTAGAGTTGACCATTTCTCGGTAAATATCTCTCTCCGACTGGATGCTGATATTTGTTGACCGTCCGCTGTCTGGACTCTCAGATAATTTCTCAGTTCGTCGAATGCTGTGCAGAATCGGCTGGCTGACTCGAACTTGGCAAACCCGAGCATCGGGTAATAACGCTGCTTGATTCCTCGATGATCCTGCTCGATACGATTATTCAAATACTGATTGTGGCGGTGCACGACTTTACGACCGACGATCCAACGAATTGCCTTCGTATAGGCAGGATGTTTGTCTGTAGTCATACGCAGTGGCTTCTCTCCTGCACCGTCCAGCAAACGCCGCAAGAAACGACGTGCTGCGTGTTTGTCCCTGTGCTCACTGAGCATCGAA
>CAJWWK010000090.1 GCA_913048295.1 uncultured Dehalococcoidia bacterium | reverse complement strand
CTGGCAGGCTCGAATCAGCCCGGTTCCTGTTCGAGAGGATGCTGGGTTACGCCAGCCCGCTTGGATTGTTCGCCGAAGAAACGGGGCCCACGGGCGATATGCTCGGAAACTTCCCGCAGGCTTTCACCCACCTTGCGCTTATCAACTCTGCGTTCATACTTGATCGCGCTCTCGATCACGGCAACGCCGGCAATGGGAACGCGTAGAAAAAAATTCATTTTCAGACATTTTCGAACCGGCCCGACAACAACCAACTGGAGCTGCTAGCAATGACCACCCGTGTCTATCCCAATCACGACACCACAGACGTTTCAATTGACGATGTGCTGGGCACGGGTGCTGACCCGGCTACCCGAGAAATCCAGACCCACGCCGACGGTCCGAAGGGTTTCGTGCCATTTACTGCCGAGTTCTTGATCGAGGAACCGAGTGGCAACCACTTCGGAATGACACAGAACGCCGGTATGGGCTGGAATCCCGCCGAACTGCTGCGCAAGCAGTTCATCATCCTTTCCACTGTAGGCGGTGTGAAAAACGAAGACGGATCACCGGTTGCCCTCGGGTTGCACACGGGCCATTTCGAACTCATCGACATGGTTTCGGCCGCTGCTGCAGAGTTGAAGGAACTGAAATCGGTACCGTTCGCCGCTTTCTGCTCCGATCCTTGTGATGGCCGCACCCAGGGAACGATCGGCATGCTCGATTCGCTCCCCTATAGAAACGACGCAGCGCAGGTTTTCAGGCGTATAGCGCGCTCGTTGCCGACTGTGCGTGGCGTACTCGGCGTCGCCTCCTGCGACAAGGGGCTGCCCGCGATGATGATGGCCCTCGCCGGTCTCCACAATCAGCCCGGAGTGATCGTTCCGGGCGGGACTACCCTCAAACCACACATTGGCGAAGACACGGGGCAGATTCAGTCGATCGGCGCAAGGTTTGCACAGGGCGAAGTGACCCTCGAGTACGCCCAGGACGTCGGCTGCCGGTCATGTGCCTCACCCGGCGGCGGTTGCCAGTTCCTCGGAACGGCCGGGACATCACAGGTCGTGGCTGAAGCACTCGGAATGGCGATCACTCACTCGGCCCTTTCGCCAAGCGGCACACCTGCGTGGCTCGATATTTCACGTCGCTCAGCCCGCGCTCTGGTAATGATGGAACGCCGCGGGGTTACCGCCAGAGACGTTCTTACGGACGCCGCTTTTGAGAACGCCATGGCGGTTCACGCTGCGTGCGGCGGATCGACGAACCTGCTGCTGCACATGCCGGGAATCGCCCATGCCGCCGGTCGAAGGCGAATGACCGTTGAGGACTGGACCCGGATCAACCTCGCAGTGCCAAGACTCGTCGACGTGCTGCCGAACGGCCCGGTCGGTCACCCGACCACTCAGCTTTATGCCGCCGGCGGCGTTCCCGAAGTAATGCTGCACCTGCGCAAGATGGGGCTCATCGACACCAGTGTAATGACTGCCACCGGGCAAACCCTCGACGAAAATCTCAACTGGTGGGAGGACTCCGAACGACGGCACGACGTTCGCAAATACCTCAAGGACGTCGATGGCGTTGACCCGGACGACGTCATCATGTCGCCCGATCGCGCGAGCGAGAAAAACCTCACCAGCACAGTCACGTTCCCCATGGGCAACATCACGCCTGAAGGTTCGGTGATCAAGAGCACAGCTATCGACCCATCGGTCGTAGATGACGATGGCGTGTATCGCAAGACGGGGCCGGCGCGCGTGTTCCGCTCGGAGCGAGCCGCGATGGGTGCCATCAAATCACGGGACGAGGACCACAAGATCAAGCCCGGTGACATCATGGTCGTCACGTGCGGGGGGCCGCTGGGCACCGGCATGGAAGAGGTCTACCAGATCACCGCGGCTTTGAAGCACCTTTCATACGGGAAGCAGGTGGCACTGGTTACGGATGCAAGGTTCTCTGGCGTTTCGACTGGTGCCTGCATCGGTCATATCGGGCCCGAAGCGCTCGCAGGCGGCCCCATAGGGCGGGTGCGAGACGGTGACGTTATCGAAATTATTGTCGACCGCATAAACCTTTCGGGATCGCTGAACCTTGTCGGTATCGACGGCGAGGTAAAAGGTGTTGACTGGGGCACTGCCGAACTTGAAAACCGACCCGCGCCCGACGACCTTACCCCGCACCCTCAGCTACCCGACGACACCCGTCTTTGGGCGGCGCTCCAGGCGGTCAGCGGTGGTACGTGGGGCGGCTGCGTCTTCGATGTCGACATGATCGTGGAGACGATCGAAGCCGGCAGGAAGGCGCTCGGCAGGTAGGCGTAGTACACGCTGGTTCTTCGTCCTTGAAGCTGCACGATGCGCGCAGGGCGGTTAGCGTGAGTTATTGATGAGGATTGGAGTTTGGCCCTACGCAACCGCGTCGGCCGACTCGGGTTCGACTGCCGCGAAATCGTTCCGCCAGACAGCCAGAAGATGGGTCAATTCAGGCCCGGAAATTCCATCGGTAAGGTCACGCATGAATCCACAGTTCAGGCACTGAACATAGGTGCCGTGAGAATCGCGTTTGTGCTCAACTGTGCCCGTAACGCACTTCGGGCACGCTTTGAAGTGCAACATTGTGAATCCGTTTCCATTTCTCCAGGCCACGTGCAGATTCCGTCTGCCCGCGGTGCCCGCCTCTGTCTAGGTCTACTCGATATGCTGGATGCGATCAGTGCCATTACGGTGCCGTTGGCACCACCAGCGACTGATAACTCCCTGAGTTGTTAACACTAGGCGACAACTGTGTAGACACTGTGGGAATCCGCGATTTTTGACCGTTCGAAGAAGTGCGGCAGAAACACCGTCGCCGCCTGATGGCCGCGGCCTGGTTTTGAACTTGGCGGACACTTTTATGACCTGGGGCATTCGCATGTTGGTCAATGCAAGAAGTTGCGGATTTCCGCAATAGCAATAGGTGAACCAACCTACTGATTACCCTGTGGTTCCTGCCATCGAGAAGTAGTGGCGCACACGGCAGTGACTGCGCACAGGTACCCACCAACCTATTCGGCCCCCGCACCCATCAACTCGAATCCAGACAACCGCACGGGCCAGCCACAACTGGTCACCAGATATCAGAACGGTAAGCAAATGCCAGTACCAACATCACAAAACGAAATTACAAGTAGTTCGACTCACTCGGTTCGCAAGCACGGGGTGTCTGCGGTAACCGTCGCGCTAATGCTTGCGGCAATGGCCGTAGTCACTCTGACCATCTTGCAGGCGGTGTCATCTGCCGAACCGGCCACCACCCAGGTTGGCATCCCGGGACTTATCGGCTAGCGTATGTGAATGGGTCTGGATCCGGGCGCACATAAACCGCCCCTGCGATTGACTACGCCCTAGACCAGCACCGTCCCGCCAAGTTTCAGAACACGGCCAGACTGAACAACCGTTTCGGCCCGGTCCATGTCGCGAATGCTCGTGGCGGGATCTCCAACGAACGCCGCTAGGTCGGCCACGAACCCGGCACGCAAACTGCCAACTTTTTCAGCCAGCCCCAGTGCCTCGGCTGTCCCAGCGGTAGCAGCATGTACCGCCTTCCAGTTCGACCAACCCAAAGTCTCGACAAACGCCCAGGCGCTTGCAGCCGACCGGTCGTGGGTGCCGTACGCCATACCCATATCCAGTCCGGTCGTGAACCTGATGCCCGCATCGTGCATATTCATCAGCGTTTCGACATGTTCGGCCTCGGGCACGACTTTGAATGAGACGGCCCAGTGCGGCGACATCGGGCCTACTTCACCCTTTGCCTTAGCTTCTTGGCCGAGCAGGTGGTGCCCGAGCGTTGGATCCACCCACTGACCCTGGTCAACCATTTTCTTCACGGTGTCAGGGTCGTAGTCCAGGCCCTTGTTGGGGTCGGCATGGTACCAGCGGGAGTGAATCAGCTGGTCCACCCCCGCATCGACTACATTTCGAACGCCCTGCGCCGATAGCGTGTGGGTGACGATTGGCACATTCATGCGGTTCGCTTCTTCGACCGCCGCTTTCAACTGTTCGACCGAGTACTGTGGCTTTCGCGGGTTGGCGGTTGGGGTGAACATCCCACCGGTCGCCATCATCTTGATTACGTTCGCCCCCAGCTTCACCTGCGTTCTGATAGCAGTGCGGACCTGATCGGCAGTATCGGCCTCCGTTCCAAAGAACCAGCAGTGCCCTGCCGTGATCGTTATCGGTGTTCCGGCTAGGAGCAGGCGCGGCCCCGGCACATGGCCGTCCTCGATCATCTGCCTCACGGCGAACGCCACTTCGTTTCGTGATCCGAGGTCTCGGATAGTGGTGGTTCCGGCGAGCACCGCCTTGCGCATGTTGTTGGTGGCACGGATCGTCAGCTGCTGGACGTTTTCCGTAAGGGCAAGCGCCTGCGCGTCGTGCGTCGCGCTGCAGTGCATGTGGCAGTGGGCGTCGACCAGCCCGGGCAGCAGCGAGACGTCGCCAAGATCGAACACTTCATAGGAGTCGCCAGCCGAAGATAGTTTCGCAGCGGGCTCAATCGCGGTGATCAGCCCGTCCTCGACCACAACCGCATGATCGTCGAGCCAGCCCGAAACGCTCTCGTTGGCCACACGGTTCGCTCGGAATATGCTCTTCTTTGCCATGAACCCTCTGCCCTGAAGTGTGGAAGTGAAACGGTCGAAATATGTGACCGCCTACTCGTCGTCTTTGTAAAAAATCTCGAAGGTTTTATCGATAATGAGGATTCCGATCATGTCGGCTTCATCCGTCGCCCCGTGCTCCATTGTTTCGCCCTCGGGGAACCATACCCATGCCCCCGGACCATATGTGCCCTTGTGGGTCCGAA
>CAJWWK010000089.1 GCA_913048295.1 uncultured Dehalococcoidia bacterium | reverse complement strand
CATGGGCCAACTCAACCAATCCCGTCCGCTGCCGGACTTCCCCATCCTTGTCAATACGATCTGGATGCTAACGCCTTTCCGTGAAGAAACCGGCGCGACGCGCGTGTTGCCGGCAAGCCAACACTTCCGCCACCTTCCGCCGGCAACCCAAGAAGCGTTGGAGGGCCAGGTTCACTGTTGCGCTCCGCCCGGCAGCGTTCTCGTGTTGCCAAACACTGTCTGGCACGCGGCCGGTACGAACCAGACCCAGCAGCCTCGCGTCGCTGTCGCGTGCAATTATCAACCCTGGTGGGTCGGTCGGCTCACGATGGATGCCTATCCGATTGATCGCGAAGTTTGGGAGAAGTTGCCTCCGAAAGCACAGGCCTTGACCAGACATCAGCTCGAGTGGAATTCCGACTTTCGCGGTGAACTGACCACCACGAGTGTTCGAGAAGAGTAGGCGGTCGCCCCACCGAAACGCCGCGGCTGGGGTGGGGAGACTGGGGGGGTGGATGCACCAGTCATCAGGGGCGTGACCGCGGTGTTCCGTGTCAGGTTCGAATTCAAACGGTAGAACGATGGATCAGCAGGCCAACGGTGAACCGAGCGCAATAGAAGGTTTTACCGGGCTGCAAAACTCGTTTACCTATTTCCTGCGTCAGATCCGCCCGACTCAAGTGTTTGTGCCGACGATCAACGACTTGCACCCTGA
The DNA here is from genome assembly GCA_913048295.1 of uncultured Dehalococcoidia bacterium. Classification (GTDB taxonomy): domain Bacteria; phylum Chloroflexota; class Dehalococcoidia; order Lucifugimonadales; family Lucifugimonadaceae; genus Lucifugimonas. The sequence continues at coordinate 4,262 of CAJWWK010000089.1, read as the reverse complement.
CCACAAGGTGACCAACGAGCAGCTGCAGATATCCCTTTTTCACTCCACCGGTGATATCTGGCCCGAGTTGGGGGCGCCGCTTGACGCAGTTCCCGCGATCCATGAGTTGGCGATCTACTGCGATTTCCCCGAGCCACCGACGTTGCGTATCGCGTCTAACGAGACAACGTTTGAGAAACAACTGACGGCCATCGCGGCTTTCACATCTCAGAAACAGATTGCCAAGTTGATCGAACACGTTCGCAACGCCGGTCCACAGGAATACGTGCGCACGATCAGTTTTTGCTTCTACCAACCCGAGACCTACCACCATTTGTTTCAGGACAGCAAGTACCCTAATCGTATTGGTAGATAGGCGATGACCGACAAAGTTCTTTATTTAGGCGATACCGCGCTGAATGCGGCCGCCAGCTATCTGGCCGGTGTGATGTTACATTGCAATATTCCGTTCGATTATATCGATTCGGCGACGATGTGTACCGACGAGCAGTTAGACCAGGACTATTGCGCGGTGATCATCAGTGACTATCTATCAACCAGCTTTCGTCCAGAACATTTCGAGCAATTGATTGCCAAAACCCGGAGCGGAACCGGACTCATCATGATCGGCGGCTGGGAAAGCTTTACCGGATTGGGTGGCGATTATCACTCCACGCCGCTCGCCGAGATTCTACCGGTCGAGATGCAGGACACTGACGATCGAGTCAATAGTTTCAGTCCGTGCATGATTAGGCTGGAAGCTGAGCACCCGATCACGGCAAAACTGCCTTTTGTGACGCAATCAGTTGCGATCAACGGATACAACCGGTTGTGTGCCAAGCCGACGGCGAAGACGATCTTGTCGGTAAAACGTTATTGCGTCTCATTCGTGGACGACGACTTTGAGTTTTCAGAACAGAGTGTCGATCCGCTACTCGTCGTTGGCCAGGAACTAAACGGGCGTGTTGCCTGCTACGCGGGGGATGTGGCGCCGCATTGGGCAGGCGGATTCGTCGACTGGGGCGACCAACGCCATGTGCTACAGGCGCGCGGCGCGGGCGAAGTTGAAATTGGCAATTGGTACATCGATTTTTTTGGAAATCTCATCAAATGGGTTTCCAAACAGATCTAGAGAATCAATCAAGGAAAAAGAGATGCTTCAGGGAAATGCAATTATTGGTCAGTCCGGCGGCCCGACCTCCGTTATCAACGCCTCATTGGTTGGGATCATACAGGCTGCGGTAGAATGCGAGGGGATCAAATCGGTACTTGGCATGCGATACGGAATCGAAGGCTTTCTGGAGGAGAACATTATTGATCTCGGCGCCGAGTCCCCTGAAACTCTTGAACAAATCAAGAACACGCCGTCCAGTGCCCTCGGTTCCTGTCGTTTGAAGCTTCAGGACCACCATCTACCCAAGGTGTTGGAGTTGCTCAAGAAACACCACATCCACTACCTGTTTCTAATCGGCGGCAACGACACGATGGATACGATTCATCGTGTCGAAGCGTATGCGAAAGCACATGACTATCCGTTGGTCGGAATTGGAATCGCAAAAACGGTTGACAACGATCTATTCGGTACCGATCATACTCCAGGCTTTGCAAGCGCCGCCCGTTATATGGCGTTGTCGATTCAGCAGGCCGGGACGCTCGCACGCGACATGCAGCGGGTTGATCAATTCGTTGTGTTTCAGTGTATTGGCCGTGAAGCGGGTTGGCTCGTCGGTGCAACTGCGGCAGGCAAAAAGTTGGAATCGGACGCCCCGCACCTGATGTGTTTTCCGGAGCGGCCGTTTGACAGAACAAAGTTCATCGCCGATGTAAAACGCTGTCACCAACAGTATGGATTCGTTTCCATCGTGTGCGGTGAGGGCATCACTCATGCGGACGGCTCGCCGGTTTCAGCATCGAATACCCAAGACAAATTTGGCAATGTCGAGTTTGGTGCCATGGGCGGCACCAGTGCGGCGATGGCGCTGCATCGGATTATTTCAGATGAATTCGGTTTTCGTGGCGAATTCCAAGTGACTGAGTCCTTGCCGATGTGTGCTGCCGATCGCGTTGTACAGCTAGATTTAGACGAAGCGTATACCTGTGGACAAAAAGCCGTTGAACATGCGGCCAACGGTACGACTGGCGTAATGGTAGCGATGCGTCGGGCCGAGGGTAGCCAATACCGCTGCGAGTATACGACCGCGCCGCTCAGCAAAGTCGCCGTCGCCGCCAAACCGTTGCCGGATGATTATATTAACGCCGAGGGGAATTTCGTTACCGACGCTTTTCTGGATTACCTCCGACCTCTGGTAGGCGAAATGCCCTCTTACGCACGACTTGCCGGGATACCGATCACACATTAGACCGATTGTTGGATCTGGTTTGTGACTTTCGAGAACCCTCTTTGCCGCCTGTTACTTCCCTTCATCAACGACCGACGACCAGACTCACAACCTTGCTTTGAGACTGAACTCCCTGAACTGAAAACGAGTAATCAAATGAAGTTTGTTGAAAAATACCTTCGGTTTGAACTTGCCAAAGAGATGTTGCAAACTCCGAACATCGCCCGCAATTTCAGGTTGGACGATGTGTCGCGGGCCCTACAAGCCATCCAGGCATCGGGCAAGCTGTTTTTGACTGGAGAGGGATCCAGTCGAATTTTTCCAGCCAAAAACGCGATTTATTCGGCACTCACCAGCGGCCTGGATTTGCAAATTGTGACCGAAGGAGGACGGCAAGCTGCGGAGTATGACTTGGCTGATTATGTTGTCTTCGCTGCTTCAAACAGCGGTTCGACCAAAGAGGCGATCTCGCTCCTGGATCAGCTGACCAAAGCCGGCCACCAGAATTTGTTCGGTCTTACGGCCCGCGAAGAAACGACTTTGGCAAGTTATGCCAACGAAACGTTTGTGCTCAAGTGTGGTTGGGAACAGGCAGTGGCAGCCACCAAGAGCGTTGCCGAGCAGGCTCTTTTTTACCAAGAACTCGTCGCACAGCTCCAAGGCAAGTCAATCCTGAGCCAACTTCCGGCGCTGGGCGATGCGATCGAAAAAGCTCTGACCGTTGAGATTGATCCCGAAGTGACCAAAGCAATTGCCGGCGCAGGTACCATTTATTTTGCTGGTAGAAATGACGGGGTCGGTGAGGAGCTGGCCCTCAAAACCAATGAGATTACTCGCAAGAAAAGCGACTTTCTCGAAGGAACCTACGCAGTACACGGCATCGAAGAGGTGATGGATGCTGATGACGTGGTCGTCGCGATCAACCCGTTCGAAGCAGAACTGGAAAAGCTCAAAGAAACGCTGGCCGATGGTGTTGGACTGACCATTGTCACGATCTCTACTGCGGAAACGATCTTTCCCGGCATCGTGATTCCGGATGTGGGCTCGCTGCAAAATTATGTTTATCTCGCTGCGGGGTGGAACATTCTGATCGAAGTAGGAATCAGCCTTGGCATCGACCTCGACAAAGCCGAGCGGGCCAGGAAGGTCGGCAATGAATTCACGGCAGATTGAGTATTAAGAAGCCCACGTTGGACTAATTGTTTCTCCACCATGTTGTTCAAATGTACCTCGTTCGCAGTTGGAAGATTGCGGAACAAGCTCATAGGTCCCATCAAAGACATTTATCCGTGATGCTTCCCATGAACCGCTCCCGATGGACATTAAACTTTCCAAGGACATTCGTGCACTTCTCCCCGGCCAAGACCAAGAGCGGATTGTGAGTTGCAAATACTGCAAGGCTGACGTGAAAGCCAAGAGAATGATCAGGCACTTTGACAACAACCACTCTCGGGAAGGACACAAAGCGAGAGAAGCGCTGAAGCAACAGTTGCGCGGTGCCAGATAGAATCCCGCCGCGAGCGGAGACACCGGCCTCGTGGCGTCAGGCTGGCGAGGAGATGCAGCGAGTTCGTGGGGAGGCTGATTGATTACCCACGGCAGTAGGGTTCAAGAAGAGCGTGTTTTCCCTATCAGATCACTGGTCCGTCTTGGCCGCGACGTAGGCGATCGCATCACCCACAGTGACGATCTTCTCGTAGTCTTCGTCGGGAACCGAGATGCCGAACTTGTCTTCGAAAGACATCAACAGCTCGACGAGATCGAGCGAATCGCCCTTGAGGTCGTCGATGAACTTGCTTGCCCGGGTGATGTTGCTCGCGTCTTCACCGAGCTGATCTGCAACGATCTCGATGACAGGGTTGGTCAGGCGTCTTTCGGCTGTTCTAACAAGGCGTTGCCGTTCCTTCTCTTTGCGTTGTTCGGCCTCTCCAGCAAGGCGTTGCC
>CAJWWK010000088.1 GCA_913048295.1 uncultured Dehalococcoidia bacterium | reverse complement strand
CAGCCGAAACGAGTCGAGAGACAGATGAGCGCACATATCGCGCCTCGTCTCCGCCCAGGCACCAGCCACCGTCGTTTTTCCGGCGGCAGCAGGACCTGTGATCAGCAATGTAAGGCCCGCCCGAACTCACTTACTCGCTGCCCGCCGTGTCGCGCTTCTCCCAGCCAGGCCTGAACATACGCAAAAAATTACTCTTGCCATACGGATGCTTCTTCGCTTCCTCTTCGTTCAGAACCACCCCTATTCCCGGCGCATCCGGCATAGCCAAATGTCCGTCTACAACACGCAGGAAACCGCTCAGAACATCGGTCACCCACGGTTCCAGAAAATCATCAAAACACTCCTGGATGAACACATTTGGCGTCACCGCATCGATATGCAGCGCTACCATCGTCTTGAACGGACTCTCGGCATTGTGAAGAGCGATTTCTGCATGGTGCGCCTCGGCAATCCCAGCGATCTGCAACGAACGCCAGATCCCACCAACTCCGAGCGGTTCAGGATTTATCACATCGGTAGCGTTATGCGATAAAAATTCACCAAACTCGTGAATCGCATGCATCCGTTCACCCGCGACAATCCGCACCGGCACCCGGCGCGCCACCTCGATCAGCGCACTCACATCTGTCGATAGCACCGGCGTCTCGAACCACGTCACCTCGTAGTCTTTCAGCCAGTTGCCTATCTCGATCGCAGCATATGTACTAAACCGATCGTGAGCCTCGATCAAAATGTCCACGTCCGGCCCCACCGCCTCACGAACAGCCCCAATCAACGCCTTCGTCTCCCCGGTTTCCTTTCGAGACAACTGCATGTGCGCGTCACCAAACGGATCGAACTTGAGAGCGGTGTAGCCCTTCGCCACAACCTCCGATGCCTTTTCTGCAAAGCCCTCAGGAGTGCGATCACCCGAATACCAGCCGTTCGCATAAACCCGCACGTTATCCCGCACCCTGCCACCAAGCAAAGAATGGACAGGCACACCCAGCGATTTGCCAAGAATGTCCCAGCACGCCATCTCAATACCCGCCATCGCCGGAGTGATTTTCAAGAAGGCTGTCAGGTACAACTTGTGGAATATCTCGTGGATGTTGCGAGGATCCATCCCGATAACAAGGTGCTTGATCTCCTCGATCGCCGCCACGCGGGGTTGAGTTTCCGAACCACCCGTCGCCTCACCAACCCCAATTAATCCCTCATCGGTCTCAACTACAACGAAAATCCAGTTCTTCCACGGATTTCCAACGACGACCGTTCTGACATCAGCGATCTTCATTCAGTCACTCCATGCATTGTCATGCGTTTTAATTTGGCTCGCCCGAGGGCAATTGTCGCGGGAATCGAGACGACGGAATTCTATCGCCTATCGGCAAGAGCAGGCTTCAGGAATACAATCTCGGCTCACGACTATTTACCGATCACACAAAATTCAGCGGTCTCAACAGGCAATCCACTTGGCGAACACAATCCAACCCGACTACCACTACCACCTGAAAAACGTCTCTAACCCTGCGATCAGCCCCGACGATTCGACCGTCGCGTTCATCGTCCATCGGTTCGATGAAAACTCGAACGAGGCGAGTACCGACCTGTTTACAACACGTTTGGACGACTCGGGCGCGCCTGATCAGCTCACGAATTCGGGCAGTGCCGCAAATCCGGTCTGGTCGCCAGACGGGCGGCAAATCGCGTATATCGACCTCGATGACGCAGGCATTAAGCAGATATTCGTTCAGTGGTTCGACTCCGGAGGGTCCGAACCGAGCAAACTCACTCACCGATTGGCAGATGTGGATGCCGTCACGTGGTCACCAAATGGCAGGAGAATCGCATTCCGCTCGCTGGTTCTCGGGCCCGACGAACTCCAGGCGGCCAGGGACGACCCTGCCGAACCCAAAATACGCACGGCCCGCCGCATCCGCTATCGACAGGACGGAGTTGGCTGGCGGGGCGATTCGTTTTATCACCTGTTCGTTCTCGATGTTGCCTCTGGCGAAGTAGTACAGATCACCGGAAGGGACGGCGACGATGGACCGCCGGTATGGTCGCCCGATGGACAGCGTATTGCGTTCATTTCCGATCGCAACGACGAACGGGATGTGGCTTCGAAAACTGAACTTTTCGTGCGCAATGCAGATGGTTCGGCGCTCACTCAATGGTCGGGCGACCTGTTTATGGTCGAATCAATTGCATGGTCGCCCGATTCAAAGCGAATTGCCGTTACGGGTGGCATAGACAGGGCGGAAGTCGGGGGATACGGCCTGACGACCCAGTCGAGCGTATACATTCTGGAACACGGATCAGATCCGGTGAGACTTACCGACGATTCTCTGCGACCACACACAAGCGGGACGGGGCACCCGGTTAATGCCAGCAGCCCGTTTATGTCCTGGACAGAGGAGAGCATCCTGTTTGGAGCCGATTCCCGCGGACAGTCGCATGTGTGCATTGCCAACCCCGAAAAGGCCGGAGACGTTCAGCGGATCACCGACGGTTGGCAAATTGCCGAGATGACGGCCAGTTCCGATTCGGTGTTTGCAGTCGTGGCGGCAGCATTGCCCGGTTCAATTGGCGAGCTGCACGTGATCGCCACCGACTCAGGCGAAGTCCACAGCATCACCAACCTCAACTCTGATTTCTTCGAGGACCACGCACCCGCTACTCTCGAAAAGTTTTCATTTGAACGAGACGGCTTCGAGATCGAAACAAGGGTCTGGTTCCCGCCTGATTTCAACCCGAACAAAAAGTATCCCCTGCTGCTGGATGTCCACGGCGGTCCCCACAGCGCGTTCTTCGACGCTTTCTACCCAATTCACCAGGTGGCGGCCGGCGCTGGCTATGTGGTCGTGGCACCAAATCCCCGCGGGTCGTGTACGTACGGGCTCGATTTCGCGACTGCAGTCCACAACGACTGGGGCGGTGGTGATTTCGAAGACGTCATGATGGCAATGGAACAGGTCGCAGCACGCGACTACATTGATGAAGACAGGGTTGTGATCCACGGCTCGAGCTACGGCGGCTTCATGTCGAGTTGGGCAGTTGGCCACACCGACAGGTTTAACGCGGCCGTCATCGCGGCACCGGTAACGAACTTACCGAGTTTTTACGGCACCTCCGATATCGGTGTGAACTTCACCGAAACACAGCTCGGCGGTGAACGTTTCGAGCGGTTCGAACGCTATCGGAAACATTCTCCGCTCACCTACGCCCAAAACGTGAACACACCGGTGCTTTTGCTCCACGGAGAAGACGACACCCGCGTCCCGATCGAGCAGTCCGAACAGTTTTTTGTGGCACTAAAGCGCCACGGCAAAGAAGTGGAGTTCGTTCGGCTGCCAGGGACGAGTCATGGAATATTCAGAGCGAAACACCCGCTGATAAGAAAAGAGTACTTCCGCTTGATGCTCGACTGGTTCGATCGGCATAACGCTTGAAGTCAGTCCGTACGGACGCTTAATATCTTTCATCGCGCCGTCCAATCAAAAGTTACTGCAGTTGTCTAACCCGACGAAATATCGAGAAACACCCGACCCGATCGGCCGCAAACTCTCACTTAACGACGAAGGTCCGATGCAGAGCACCGACCCTCGCTTAAATGCCACGTTTTCTGACTACGCAATCATCTGCATTGGCGAAACAAATTCCGATCCGCGTTCGAGCTCAGAGTCGTGTATAGGCAGTTGCCCTGTGGATTCAAGGTAGGTGAGAATTGCAAACACACGGCCATGCCTCTCGCCGTTCGAGTTGAAACCGAGTTTTGCCAACACACTGCTAATGCGGTGCTCGACAGTCCGGGGCTGAATGAACAACGCTTCGGCAATCGCTCGGTTCGAGTGCGCCTTCGCCATCAGGCCCAGTACCTGGAGTTCACGCGGACTTGATCTGCCTCCCTTCAATTCGTCCAGTATCTGATCTTTCAACTGGATACGTTTGTGGGGATCAGGTCACTCCTAAATGACACCCAGTATTCGAATGTTCGGACGGGTCCCCAACGAGAATCGAAGCGCGATCTGAATCACTATCGAAACTCCCTTTACGCGGCTCAACTCCCCTCTATCCGCCACGACCATCGCATACATGATGTAATGCTTGGCATGGTCGCTGATTCAACCCGATATCTCGTCCAACCGCTTGTTCTGTTGGGACTATTTGCTGTGCTGATGCTGCTTGCCGCCTGCGGAGAGACGGGTAGTGAATTCTTCGATTCCAGCGTCGAAACCACCATAACTGTCACTGCCGACCAGCCACCCCTATCGATAGGACTGCCTAAGACCTCCATTTTCTGTCCCGACTGCCGACTCGTGGACGTTACAGGGGTCGTGGACGGCGACACCATCGACACGAGCAGCGGCCGAGTGCGTTTCTTCGGCGTCGATACTCCCGAGAGGGGTGATGCTTGCTTTTCAGAGGCTACCGACTTCACGCGGATGCTGGTGGGCAGTCAGGTACGGCTTGAGGACGGTCCACGGCTTGAGGACAGCTTCGGCAGGCGGCTGGCCTACGTCTACGACCCGTCTGGCAACAGCATCGACGTTCAACTGGTCGCAGGCGGTTTCGCCAGAGCGTGGCCCCGGGACGGCCAGCATCGAGACGTACTGGTCGGACTTGAGCAGAGTGCCAAATCGAATCAAGCAGGTTGCCTGTGGACCGGAGGTAGTTTCACCGAAACCGGCCAGTACGCTCCCTCGGGACCTGATCGGGATTGTGGGGACTTTGGCACATGGCGTGAGGCGAATGACTTCTATGTGGCAGCAGGAGGCCCGGAACGAGACCTTCATCAGCTCGACGGTGACGGTGACGGAGTCCCATGTGAATCGCTCAGATAATTAGCTCTGTGCCCTGTTCTTCTCGTCAGTTACCCGATTCGAGGTCAGAAGCAATTTGGGCCAGTGAGCTGTTGTATGGCTTGCCATCTTCTCCGTGATGAACTCTGCGGTGACAATTGGGGCAGATGGCCACTGACCTGACCCCCTCAAACGTATCCAGTTGAAAGATCAGATACTGGGCGTTTTGAAGGG
>CAJWWK010000087.1 GCA_913048295.1 uncultured Dehalococcoidia bacterium | reverse complement strand
GGCGGGCGGTTGCTGATCTCACTCTCGACAAGTTGATCCTGAAAGAAGCGGCCGACGCTCATCATTCCAACCTGAACATTATCATCTGCCGCCCCGACACCTGGAGAGACGTTCTCACTCTAAACAGCCAACTATTGACCGTGCCATTTTGCAGTATGCACTAATTGCGGATTTTCGAGTCGGGCTATCCTGAAACCGGCTCAAACACCCTGAACGACCATGCGTCGTGCACCGCTGAATCGAGGGCTGCGCGCCCCGGCCGGTCGACCGGCAATCGGTTCGGCAGAACTCGCTCCGGTAGATCGTCTGGCAACCTCACTCGCTTCAAAAACTGCCCGAGCACCACACGATCGCCACCCAAGACGACATGGTCGATACGGCCCGGATATTCGCGGAACCGGGAGCTGGCAATCTCACCGGCCTGATCGAACAACTCACGAATCCACTTCTCACGATTACGTCTGAACCTGTTCGACGATTGGCCGCCCTTTCGGTGCTGGCCTTTTACATAACGGCTGCCAGTCTTCGTCGTGACCAGTGTGCCGTCTTCGGCAATGCCGACAGCGAAATGACCCAGGCGCAACAGGATAATCCCCAGGGTTCTCGGTTCGGAAATGAAACCTCGCAGGTCGTCAAACGAGTTGGATTCGGTTGCTGTTTCGATCGGAAAAGGCGGTAGAAGTGCCATGCGGGGCTGCGGCGCAGCCGGTTTGACTTCGGCGTTGATCAGGATGATTCCGCTTTCGGGTTCCCTCGCCGATTTGGGCAGCCAATCCCACTCTTCAGACAGCGCGTAGCCTTCCGGGTGCATTTCCACAATAAACTCAGCACCGGCCTCGATCTCGAAGTCGATCAGTCGCTCGAGCAACTGGGATCGGTGAGTGAGGGTTGGTCCACTTACTAAGGAATCTACAGGCACACTTGAGCTCTCCTTTCCCGCAGATGATTCACGCCTGACCGCGTTGCACCGTAAGTGGCTATCGTCACCAGCCCTGACGGTCTTTTTTCATCTCGAAGGTTCGACGACCCGTCCGATACGCACACCGCAGGCGCGCCAATCAGCCTATACGCCTAGCGATAACCGCGCTCCAACCCCAATCACCGAGATCCCTCCGCAGGGGTCGGGAAATCTGGTGGTGGCGGGTGGAAAGTACACTTGCAGTCGCCGCTCGATACCCTCGGTACCATTCCCCATCAACCTAACCTTCTTCCCGGGGAGAAGGGCCAAACCAGTCGAACCGTTAGCTGCCCTGACCCAATCCCCACGTGTGGGTTATTCGGTCCAAGTGCGACCCCGCATTGCGATCGCAACCGGGTCTACCCGGCCGCCTAATCCGTAGCCCTCCGGTATCAGCAAGTAGCCGTTCTCCACTTGCTCAAATGGTTCCATCACCTCGTGCCGCCACTCGACTTCGTAAACGGCATGTTCGAGCGGAATCTTGTTCCCGAACGCGGCTGTGGCATGCGCTGAAGCGAGTAACGAAAGCGGGCCCGAGGGACAGTGCATCGAGACCGAGCGCTCCCAGCGCGCTTCGAGTTCGCGGCCGATGAGGTAGGCCTCGACCGGGCCGCCGCAGAACTTCACATCCGGCATCACGATATCCAGTGCATCTTCCTCCATCAGCTTCGTGAACAACGCCACGCCGTATCCATGTTCTGCACCCGCTATCGGTAATTCGGACTTGTCGCGAATCTTGCGAAGGTCATCGGTGTGGGTGATCGGATTGACCGGCTCTTCGTACCAGCCGGCACCGGCCTCTCGGAGCTCGGGTTCAAGCGCGAGGGCCGAATCCAGATCGAATCGTGAGTGGCAGTCGACCAGTAGTTTGCGGTCAGGGCCAACAACTGCTTTGGCAGCCCGAACTCGCTCGAGGCCTGCCTCCGCTTCGCGCGGTAAGCCAGAAGATTTGAACGGTGCCTGCGCCTCATCGAACGGCGCACACTTTGCGGTCGTGAACCCGGCCTCCATCGCCCGCTGGACCATCTCGGCGAACGCGTCTGGCGACCTGTCAACGGGACCGCTGTCGTCGGGCAGCATCGAGCGGTTGATATTCGAGTAAAGCTGAACGCTGCGTTCGGGAGTTCCTTCGTGATCGTGCAGCGCCCGCAGGTAGTCGGCCAGCGGCAGCTGAGCGCGCTGAGCCAGCGCATCGGCCACCGCGCAACGCAGTCCGCTTACCGCAGTCGCCAGGTTCTGGTCTTCTTCCAATTGTTCCGGGCTCAGGTTGTTGAACGCGAGAACGTCCGAGTCGTCGGTCAGCCGCTGACCGCGCAGGCGGTTTGCGAGTCTGGCGACAACTGGCGAAACCTCACGGTCCAACTGCGTCGACGTGATCTCGCCCTGCCCGGACGTCCCCGAGCCATCACCAAGCGAAAGGTGCACCCAGTCGGTCTTGGCCCTCACATGAATCGAACTGAAAGTGAGCTCAGTCGGGCTGAACCACTCACCTGATGCGGGCAATTATTTTCTCCGAACTACCTGTTGATTTTCGATCTGCAAGACGCCAGTACGTCGCGCCACTGCGCCCATCCTGAGCCTGTCGAAGGGTCACTTGTATCATCAACAGGATCAAATACCAAATGTTTCTTTAGTCGGCGGTCACAGTCCCAGCCTGACCCTTCGACCCGTTCGACAGGCTCAGGATGACTGTGGTCGGCATGGTTGATTCCATCGAACCATTCCCAGAAATTACCTGTTGGGGTTTTTACGGTACTGCGCGTACTTATCGTCGTTGATGAACTCGTCGATGACGATCTTTTCGCCGTCGAGGTCGTTAGAAACGTTGGCCGCAAGCACCGAGGCGAGTGAGTTGATCGACGTGTTGAACGAGTTCAGGCGATTTTCAGGCTTGTCTTCGATGATTGAAGTCGCGAACGCCTCGGCGATTCCCTCAGTGCTCTCGGCACCCATTGCGGTATTGTGCGGGCCCGCCGAAATCACGTGGCGCACCTCGTCGACCGTCGGCCTTTCTTCGGGCGGCCATTCGCCATCGAACCGGTAGTCGACAAAGTCGTCCTCCAGCTTGATCGTGCCGTGTGTGTGGATGATGTAGTCAAAGCGGCCGCTGTAGTACGAGCGCGCGGGTTTTGTGAAAAGCAGGTTGGCGACGCTGCCCTTTTTCATGCCGTAAGTCACGGTGTAGGCAATCGGGTTGTCACCCTCGGTATCGTGCAGCTCGGCAGGACGGTCGGTGTAGGTAGCCCTGACCCACTCGACCTCGTCGTCCGACCAGTAGCGCATGATGTCGGTCTGATGAATTCCGGCTTCGACTATGGAAGTCCCCGACCACGCACGGTTGGCAGTCCAGACCCGGTTTGCGGGGCCACCCTGTTCTTCGGTGCGAGTGTGCTTTACTCCGTGATTCTCGACACTGGTTTCGGCAATCATGGTCATCGCTGCCACCCACTTGCCTTGAAGGTAGTTGTGGATATCGGTGTAGCCGCGGTCGTGGCGCATCTGGAAGCCAACGGTGCTTGCGATGCCGGCCTTCGTGATCGCTGCATCCTGGCTGATGATGTCGTCAAGGAACAGTGACTGCGGTTTTTCGGCGAATATGGCGATTTCGCGCATCGCTGCCCGTTCGATCTCGCCCCGGTGCTGGTTCGGCGGAATGACGAACCAGATTGCATCGACAAGACCCGACTCGATCAGTCCGTCGGCGCTGTCGAACATCGCGATGCCGCTCGACGAATAGGCAGATACCGCGCCCTTAATCTTGCTGTCGGCCAGGTTTTCCGGGTACGGATCCGCAAGTGCGGTGATCTGGACTATTTCGTCCTGCTGTAACTTGGTTAGCGCGCTGATGTGGTTGAGTCCACGCTGGCCAACGCCAATCAGTCCGATCCGCAGGGGTCCTGTCATGAGTGTTCGTTCCTTTTAGCCTGAATCGAGGTGCGAGTGAGTAGGTGGTCGGTTGAGACCGCATGGGCGCGCCAGCTACGTAAAATGCCTGCCGAGTTTAACACCAGGATTGTTTACGCGGGCCAGCTAATTCTCGTAGTCAAAGCAATGTAGTAAAGTGCCGTTTTGTCGGGAAGATCGCTGCTCCAATAAAAGCCCCACACGCACAGGGACAGGATCATCGAACGAACAAGTTGAAAAACTGCTTGCAAATGCCAGTACCGAAACGTTTACGATGGTCGCCCGCGGCGCGCTTGCCGATGCTTCGGTGACGCTTGTAGGCAAGCCGAAATTCGCAGAAATCACGACCGGTCACAACGATAAAAGGACGATTGGGATCGTGAAGGTTATCGCGTCAGCAATGGTTGGAGTCGGTGAGAAGACGGTTGAGTGGTCGTCGATCGCAAAAATAGTTGATATGAGTGTGGATATTACGGGAGCTGACGCTGCCCGGTGGGTGTCGCCCAGGATTGAACAACTGGTGTATGAAATTAGGTTGTTCTAAGGTGAAAATGTGCCGTTCCGATCGGCCAGATGCTATTTGTCCGACTCCTCAAATGATCAGCTCATAGTCCTGTGGCTTGAAGACCTATCAGACGCACCGCAGCCCCCATGAAAACTCGAGAATTTCATAATTGCTGCGAACCACCTCGGTCAGTTCAATGGAGAGCTCGCCATTCGACCGATCGAACTTCCGTTTGAGATGTTGGAAGACGTGTTCCAGGTCAGATTTGGTTCTCAGGATTACGGGGCCATTGCGGAACAGATGCTCGAAGCCAGGTACTCTTCAGTGACGCAGCAGGCATACTCGCAGGCGCCGGTTGACGCGGGTATCAAGCTCGCAACTTGTCCGACCGGTACTCGAACGGACCAGATCGCTGCCGCATAGCATTGCCTTCGGCGATAGTCATTCGAGAAACATGTTCCCACTTGGTTCTCAGACCGTGGGCATAGATTGGGCGGCTGTATCGAGCGAAACCACCGGTGTGGATATCGGAGTGCTGATCGGCTCCAATCTTACGTTCGGAGTCAGTGAGGCGGCGATGATCATAGACAACGAGAAAAAGTCTACGAATCGTACGCCGAAGGAATCGAATCCACAGGATCGACTGGTGATCTTGCCGAT
>CAJWWK010000086.1 GCA_913048295.1 uncultured Dehalococcoidia bacterium | reverse complement strand
CCCAGCGCCCGATGCCCGACGGAAGCGAGCCGGGACCTGGCGGCTGGAACCGCCTCCTGATCGATGTCGATGACCTCGAGCCATTGGTTGAGAGGCTCAAAAAGGCCGGTGTCAAGTTCCGGAACGAAATAATCAAAGGTCCTGGCGGCAGGCAGATTATCGCGGAAGACCCGGATGGCAATCCGATAGAATTGTTCGAGGCCGACAGCGTCTGGTAGCCGTACCTACGCAGTCGAGATAATCACTACGGCAGCTACAACCATCGTTGCCGACACCAGCTTCAAGGCCATGTCCGAACGAGTGAACCTTTCGTAGATTAGGCCCGGTGCGAGCCATGCTCCCAGCGCACTCAGGCTGAATACGAATATTGGCCGCGCCCCGCCGAGGGCCGACACCAACGCGATGGGGCCTCTGCCGATCGCAAAAGTGATCAGAAGGTGGCCCGTAAACGGCATTATTCCCTCGGCGAATATCAGCCAGGGAGCGCGTCGGGGCTGCTTCAGGAAGTGACCGAGGCCCCGCACCGCGGCGGGCCTTGCGAAGACCACATACATCACGGTGAACAATCCGGTGCCCCGCAGCGAAACGATATGCAGGGTCGAAAGGTCGTCGATGATCGACTTAGTGACAAGTTGCGAACTGGCCATGAGCGCGGCACCGGCCGCAAGCAGTAGGAATACAGGCTGGAAGCCGACTTTACCGTTGGGGCTTTGCGATCCGACCTGCACCGAGGCCAGGACGCTTCCCGACACCGCCAGGATAACGGCGACCCACTGCAGCGCGCCCAGCGATTCACCGAAAATCGCCCAGGCGAACAGAGCCACGTAGATCGGGGTGGTCTGCATTGCCGGGATCACTCTTGATGGGTCTTCCCGCTTCAACATCCAGAACATCAGGATCAATGACATGCCCTGTAGCACGCCGATCGACCAGGCCCGGGCTACGATGTCGAACTCGACGCCAGATGGGAAGCTGGACAGTAAGACGACCGCGCCAAAAAGTCCCTGGCTGCCACCAACGAACAGGTTGAAGCTGGGCAGGGGCATGCCGAAGCCCGAAAGCACCCGCTTATCGATAAGTGTGACGATCGAGAATATGAGCGGGTTCGCGAGTGATGCGAGAATCCAGATTTCCAACGCTTACTGGCCGTCCCACGTTTCGGTCCGGCGGAATCCTCGCAGAGTTTCGAGATACTCGGCGACCGTTAGCGGCGCATCGAACCCATCGACGATTTCTTTCGCCCTGTCGGCGCTGTTGCCGAGGAGTGTGATCACCGTACTTGCCAGCGCCTTGCCAGCCGTAACGACATCGAGTTCCCAATCGGTGATCTCAAATTCGTCGCTGTGAGTCCGGCCGCTGGCACCACTCGCGTACGACTGCATCGACGGCATCAACAGCGAAACGTCGCCCATGTCGGTTGACGAGGTCCGGTGAGGCATTCGTCCAACCCCCGATTCGCCGAGCAACTCAATCACAGCCTCGTCGTACACCTCGCTCAGTTCGGGGTTGAGCTTCGAGGGCATGTAGCCCGGCGACGTGCTGATATCGACCGTTGCGCCGATCGCCATCGCTCCGGCTCGAAGTGCCCGATCTACCTTCACTTCTGCATCGTGAATCGCCTCGATCGAAGCGGCACGGATAAACATTTCCATAGTGACATTGGCCGGGACCGACGAGACCGCAGACCCACCGCGTGTGATGATCGGATGGATTCTGACGTGGTCGTCGTCCTGAAAGGTCTCACGCAGCAGGGCAATGCCCTGCATCGCCAGGTTCGCCGCGTTGAGCGCGTTGATCCCGAGGTGCGGACCCCCGCCTGCGTGCGCCGACCGCCCGACGAACCGCACGCTTTTTGCGATCATTCCGTTATGACTGGTACCGGGTCGGAGGGCATGCATTTCGGACGGGTCGGCGTGGGTGAGGAGTGCAATATCGACGTCATCAAGCTCACCGAGACGTATGAACTCCTGCTTGCCGGCCAGAAACTCGATCTCGCCTGAGTCACGGAGGCCCTCGCGGTATTCGATCTCGATGTATTCCTCGGCAGGAACGGCCATAAACGAGATCGATCCATTTAGCGTTTCGAGCACTTCAGGCCGTGACAGGCCAACCGCCGCGGCCAGCATGTTGCCGAGCTGGATGTTGTGGCCACAGACGTGGGCGGCTCCTGTTTGAGGATCGGCCGCGCGGTGTTCGGGGACGATCAGCGAGTCGAGTTCGCCCATGATGGCGATGTGTGGGCCCGGCCTGCCTGTATCGAGGCGTGCAATCACGCCTGTAATTGCCACAATTTCGCGGGGCTCCAGACCGCTCCCCCGCATAAATTCCGCCACCACTCTGGCAGTTCGGTGTTCGCGGAAACCCGGTTCAGGGTGATTCCAGATGTCCCTGGAAAGCCCGATAAGGCCATTGGCGCGATCACCGATTGCGGAGTGAGCTGCTGATTGTGCTGTTGTGATTCCCGGCGGAATGTCTGGCATGCCGAGATTCTACGCGGATTAACCGATGACAGTGCCAGCCACCGGCGCTGGATATCGACTGCCGGGACAGATATCGAGTGATCCAATTGAGCGAGTGATTTGACGGTGGTGATGGGTGTGTTCCGTGCGGTCAGCTTCACCCACCCACTAACTCCCTCCCTGGCAGGGCGGGAGAACTTTGCTACCAACCCCCACTCCCCAGCACCCGCCCTGCCACCACTGATAGCTTTGCGGTCATGTCCGCATCGCGGTGTTCTGGGGTGGTGGCTATTGCGTGGGTTAGTGACTCGTGGGCTCCCGAGTCGAAGGGGGCTTCCAAAACGGCCAGTTTGGGGA
The DNA here is from genome assembly GCA_913048295.1 of uncultured Dehalococcoidia bacterium. GTDB lineage: Bacteria > Chloroflexota > Dehalococcoidia > Lucifugimonadales > Lucifugimonadaceae > Lucifugimonas. The sequence goes on along the minus strand of CAJWWK010000086.1, from coordinate 2,229 downwards.
CGATGGCCTTGATCAGGTCTCTGGCGTTGGCGGCGTTGGCTTTCAGGACTTCGAGTATGGATGCGGTAGTCACGTCATCGTGGTCTTCGTGCCAGCAGTCGTAGTCGGTGACCATTGCGACAGTGGCGTAGGCGAGTTCGGCTTCCCGGGCGAGTTTCGCTTCGGGCATGTTGGTCATGCCGATCACATCGCAGCCCCATGACCGGTACAGCTCTGATTCGGCCCGACTCGAGAACTGCGGGCCTTCCATGACCAGGTAGGTACCCCCGACCGAGTGATCGAGCCCGAGTTCTGCCGCCGCTTTCGCCACGACTCTGCCGGTGGTCGAGCAGGTGGGGTCGGCCATGCTGACGTGGGCGACAAACCCGGTTCTGAAGAACGATTTTTCCCTTGCGAAGGTCCGGTCGATGAACTGGTCGACCATGACGAAGTTGCCGGGTTTGAGTTCTTCTTTGAGTGATCCGACTGCGGAGAAGGAGACTATCCGGTCGACGCCTGCACGTTTGAGGGCTTCGATGTTTGCCCGGTAGTTGATTTCAGTAGGTGGGATGCGGTGCCCGCGTCCGTGCCGGGGTAGAAAGACGAGACGATGACCTTCGAATTCGCCGATAAGCAGTTGATCGGATGGTTCGCCGAATGTCGACTCCACGGTGACCCACTGGGCATTCTCGAAGCCGTCGATATCGTAGAGTCCGGTGCCGCCGATGATGCCGATCGATGCCTGGGCCATGATTACTCCGACAGGGTGTCACTTGGTTGATTCGATGAAGCCGAGCCGGTGAATGACGATATCACGGTTGGTGCCGGGGGCACGGCGGACGGGGGTGGGGTGGTTGAACAGTTGTTGACGACCATTCAGCAATCAATTGCAATTCATCTGATCAATCTGATTCCCGACCACCCTCAAATACACTTCGGAATCTTCCGTGCTTTTGAACGTGACGGATTCTTCTCTAAAGCGTTCTGCGGAGTCCTGATGTTCCTGCAGGAGCGCACAGTCGGTCATGCTCGACACTTTCTCGATTTGCTGAGCGAACAGGCTCGTATTCTGCTGGGGTGCCTGAGATTGCCGCAGAGGAAACCGGGTGTCTTCACGCCCTGCACATCCTAATGAGAACAGCAGGACCATGAGCGATGCCGTTACGAGGGCTGGTATGACCGAGCACGAGGACGTGTTGATGATCCTCAGCACCGCGACCCCCACATCTCCCTGTAACAAGGGGGTGTGGAGGCCTATCGGCGCAAACTACCGTGACAGCCTCGGTGTACAGCATCCACGACCACTGGGCCTGAGGCGGTGGATGCGGTGTTAACCGCGTATCATTGAATGTGCCTCAAGAGGCAGAAATCAGAGTCAATTGGTGTAGAAATTGGTGTAGCAGCAGCTTAAGTGACTGCTTGCATGGCACGTTTACAGTCAATTTCGTATTCGGTTTCGTCCAATTGCCGGGGTGGCGGAATGGCAGACGCGGCGGACTTAAAATCCGCTTCCCGTAAAGGGAGTGTGGGTTCGAATCCCACCCTCGGTACCAGTATTATCCCCGTTCAACTTGATGGTTTGGACGGCCGATACAGCTGTAGATTTGAACGGCCAAATTGGCGGTTTGACTACGATTCTGACTACAACCAGCTTTGATAGCACCCTAAATGCCGAGTGGTATAGGTCGTAACGCAGCAGGCAGGCGCGCCAGAGGTGCGTTGAATCTGGGCTACCTCAAAGACGGCGGAACGAAGAAGCCGAAACGCTATTCGGTCGGTGAGCCAATGCCTTCCGAAGTTCAAGTACTCCCGGACGCCGACTCTCTCGGACTAGAGTGCATATGTGCACGAGTATCGTAGGATTCAACCCTCCCCTCCCCCTTCAGTCTTGACCTTTCGTAGTTCGAGCCCAATGGTGTCCGAAAGAAGTTTCATACCTTCATCACTTCCTAGCCAGGGTGTGAAATTGGCATCTTCTTTCGGAAATACTGAGCGAATATCAACTTGTTGTATCGATCCAGGTTCAGCTAGCTTTGCCACGTTTTTTTATTCGCCAGCACTTTGCTTGGTCACTGCCTCGATCATCGCCTGTATGTAGCCATTGGCGAACGCCCGACCCCGATGACCCCACTCGGTGTCCTGGTGGGTGTGCGGTACATGGTCGTCAATGAAGAAACTATCGTAGCCGTTGTCGTAGTACGTCTTCATCGCCCGGTACATATCGACGTGACCCGTGTTGATGAACTCCTC
>CAJWWK010000085.1 GCA_913048295.1 uncultured Dehalococcoidia bacterium | reverse complement strand
GAAGGTTCCGGAGATTCGGAGGACAGCAAGAGCGAGAATCCTACGGAGTAAGTCTCATTCGGTAGTAATGAGTGAGACATAAAGTTTGCTCACCGTGGCCCCGGCGGAACAGCCGGGGCCACGGTATTTAATAAAACGGACGCAAACGCGCCAAACATCTGCTCGCCTGTCAGTGCCATCTAAATGCGAGTTCTCATATAGACTTGAGGCTCCGTTCGCGGGCGGTTAGCTCAGCTGGCTAGAGCGCGTCGTTGACATCGACGAGGTCACAGGTTCAAGTCCTGTACCGCCCACCAGAACTGGATACAATCGAACTATGTGCAATTTGTCGCAAAAATCCGCCCCGCTCGCGCAAGCAGTTTGCGCGCCCTCCAGTGGCACGCGGGCAGAACGCGACCCAGCGGAGTGCAGCCCGTCGTTCGGGCGCTACACGTTGACTATCTAGGCGCGCCGCCCTCCATCCAGGTGACGCGCCCCACACTTCGTCGTTTACCCTTTCACGCGGTGTTTTACGCGTGATTTATGTTGCACAGCGGAACGGATCGCGCTTCGCATGTTCGGAGCCAATCAAAATGGCAGTTAAATTCAAAGACCTCTCGCCTGAAGATCAACAGAACTACCGCGACCGGATGCGCCACTCCGCAGCGCACGTTCTCGCAGAGGCGGTAACCAAGCTATTTCCTGAATCACAATTAACTATCGGCCCGCCGATCCAGGACGGCTTTTACTATGACTTCGCAGTCCCCGAGCCATTCACCCCTGGCGACCTTAAAAAGATCGAGTTCGAAATGCGTGATTCGATCAGGGCGAACACCGAGTTCGTCGAACGCGAGGTGAGTCGGGATGAAGCGCTCAAGCTCGTCAGCGGCAACCCGTACAAAGTCGAAATTCTCGAAGGTATTCCAGCCGATGAGCGGGTGACCTTCTGCAGCCATGCGGGCGGTACGTTTGAAGACTTGTGTCGCGGTGGTCACATGGAACGTACGGGAGACATCAGGGCCTTCAAGCTGCTCTCATCGGCCGGCGCTTACTGGCGCGGCGATGAAAACAACACAATGCTCCAGCGCATCTACGGTACCGCGTGGGAGTCGAGAGACGCCCAGAAGGACTACCTGAAGCGCCGGGAAGAGGCTGAAAAGCGCGACCATCGCAGGCTCGGACGGGCGCTTGGCCTGTTCTTTTTCGACCCTATCGCACCCGCAAGCCCGTTCTTCCTGCCGAAGGGCGCGGTCGTGATGAACAGCCTGATCAACTATGTCAAAGAGTTGTACGAAAAATACGGCTACCAGGAAGTGATGACCCCGCAGATTTTCAACACCGATCTGTGGAAGAAGTCGGGCCACCTCGAGGCATACGCGGAAAACATGTACTTCGTCGATGTCGACGATCGCGAGTTTGGCGTGAAGCCGATGAACTGCCCTGCGGCAGCAATGCTCTACCAGGCCGATTCGCGCAGTTACCGGGACCTTCCGTTGCGGTGGGCAGACTTCGGTCGATTGCACCGCAACGAACGGTCGGGCGTTACGCAGGGTCTTTTCAGGGTTCGTTCGATGGTCCAGGACGACGCTCATATCTTCTGCACGTTTGATCAGATCAGCGGTGAAATCAGTTCATTCATTGAAATGTTGGGTGAAGCGTATGCCGCGCTCGGATTTGAGAAATACCGATTTGAGCTGTCACTCCGCCCCGACAAGCGAGTCGGATCAGACGAGATGTGGGAACAGGCGGAAGCCATCCTCACCGAGTTGCTCGACACCTCGGGTCAGGAGTACACCACCGAAGCGGGAGAGGGCGCGTTCTACGGTCCGAAGATCGACATATTCGTGCCCGATGCACTCGGGCGCGACTGGCAGCTGGGCACGGTGCAGCTCGATTTCTCGCTCCCCGAGCGCTTTGACCTTGAATATGCGGCTGAAGATGGCACTCGAAAGCGACCGGTCGTTATCCACCGTGCGATGTACGGCACGCTCGAACGTTTCCTGGGCGTACTGATCGAACACCTCGCCGGAGCCTTCCCGCTGTGGATGGCACCCGTGCAGGCAGTGGTGGTGCCGATCGCAGACCGCCACAACGAATTCTGTCATGAGATCGGAACGAAGCTCAGGGCAGCTGGCCTGAGGGTTGAAGTTGACGATTCGAACGACCGGATGAACTCGAAGATCAGGCAAGCCCAGTTGCAGAAGGTGCCGTACATGCTGGTAGTCGGCGATCGTGAAATAGAGGCCGGCGCGGCGGCTGTGCGCACCAGAACGGGTGAAGACCTCGGTGCAATACCCGTTGGCGAGGTAGTCGACATGCTGACAAAGCAGGTGGCAGACAAGTCGTGAATCGATAGCCAACACGGGTAATTGCTGCGGGTTTTCGCAGCAGTTCAAGTCGGCGTCGGTGCCGGATTTTGCAACGAAAAAAACTCACGAAAAACAACAGGCCGTCAATTTGACGGCCTATTGCGCGCAGTGTAGCCTCGAATTGCATTGTTACAGTTTGCACAATGCCTGAATCGGGCGTTGCCAGACATGATTTCCTACATGCCATAGTTCGCCAGGTTTTCGAAGGCCCACAGTGACGCCGATTCCGGGCGCGACGGATTTGTAACCCTAAATGACCAACGACGAAATCACGCTGCACCGAGGACTCGCGGGGGTTTACTTCGACCGCAGCGCCACGACGTTCATCGATGGCAAGGAAGGCGTCCTCGAATACCGGGGTTACAACATCAACGAGCTGGCCGAGCACTCGACCTTCGAGGAAACGGCATACCTGCTGATCCACGGCGTGCTGCCAACGCAGACCCAGCTCGACGATTACGATGCCGAGCTAAAGGGTGCCCGTGAGCTTCCCGAGCAGATCTTCGACGTGATCGAGATCGTCAAAGACGCCCACCCGATGGACGCCCTCCGTACCGCCGTTTCAGCGCTTTCAGGCTTCGACCCGGACCGTAACGACAACTCAACTGAAGCGACCATCCGAAAGGGTCTCCGGCTTACCTCGCAGGTGCCGTCGATAGTAATGGCGCATCACAATATCCGGCGCGGCAAAGACCCGATCAAACCCAGTACCACTCTGAATCATGCGGGTAATTTCCTTTACATGATGGACGGCAACGAGCCGAGTGGCCAGGCGATGAACCTGATGGACAAGGACTTTGTCCTGCACGCCGATCACGGCTCGAACGCATCGGCCTTCACCGCCCGTGTCGTGGCGGGCACCTCTGCCGATATCCACGGTGCAGTGACTGCCGGTATCGCCGCGCTCTCCGGCCCGTCACACGGGGGCGCCGCTGAAAACGTAATGCAGATGGCACGCGAAATCGGCAAGCCCGAGAACGCTGCCGACTATGTGCAGAACCTGCTATCCAATCGACAGCGCGTGATGGGCTTCGGGCACCGGGTCTACAAGGCCGAAGACCCCAGGGCCGGCCACCTGCGCCAGGGCGTGAAGGATTTGAGCGAGGAAATGGGCCAGCCTGAGTGGTACCAGATCCTCGAAGCTGTTGTCGACGCGATGAAACCGTACGCCCGCCGCGGCATCCACGTAAACGTCGATTTCTTTGCCGGAGTCATCTACTACCTTAACGGCGTACCGCAGGACCTGTTCGTGCCGATCTTCGCAGTGGGACGAATCCCTGGCTGGACCGTCCAGGTCGTCGAGCAGTTCGAACACAACATCCTGATCCGCCCGCTCCTCCAGTACACGGGCGATCGCGAGCAGAAGTACGTCCCGATAGGGCAACGCGGCTAATCTGCGGTTGTCGCTTCGGAAACTTTCTTCTCCCCCGAGAGAAGGTCAGATCGTGGGGAATGCGTCCGGCCGTTCGAAAAACGCCTCCCTACACCCTTTCTGACACCCGGAAATATGTCATCCTGAACTTGATTCAGGATCGTTAGCCGACGCGGGGAGGCAGAAGCGACTCCACCGTCTTCGATCTTTCGATCATCCGTTAACAGCGGCTACAGGTTTCACATTAAATTGCCACCACCGACGCTCGGCGAATTTGAACAGCAGTTGATCGACCACATCGGCCGACACGGACCGATCACGTTCGAAGCGTTCATAGAAGCCGCGCTATACGACACGCAATTTGGCTACTACCCGAGCAGGCGGCGCCAGCAGGGTTCAACACCGGTTGGCACTGACGGTGACTACTTCACCAGCCCGGTTACACACCCTGCATTCGGCGCGCTGCTGGCGTTGCAACTGCGCGAAATGTGGCAACGGCTCGGCTCGCCCGGTGAGTTCGTCGTCGTTGAGATGGGTGCTGGAGACGGCGTGCTCCGTTCGGACTTCACCGAATACGCGGAGCGCGAACTGCCTGATTTAGCAAATGTTTTGCACTACTCCGCCACCGATTTGGTACCACCCGTAGGCTCTGATTGGGTAGCCGGTCATGCCGATCTACCGACCGCCATTACGGGCTGCGTTATTTCCAACGAGCTGATCGATGCCCACCCGGTGAACAGGTTCATCGTCGAGGCCGGGGCCGTCAGGGAGATATTTGTCGACTACAGGAACGACGCATTCGTCGAAACCGTCGGAGACGTCGTTGAGCCCGAAGTCGAAGCCAGGGTGCTACCGTTCGTCCGCTCGCTCCCTGACGGGTACCGGGGCGAGGTTAACCTGCGGCTCGGATACTGGTCGGACTCGGTTTCGGCAACTCTCGACCGTGGGTACGTAATCACGATCGATTACGGGTTCGACAGGCCCGATCTCTACGCGCCGACGCGACTTTCAGGCTCGTTACGCTGCTACTACCAGCACACGCTCGGCCAGAACCCGCTTCGCAGAATCGGCAAACAGGACATCACGGCCCATGTCGACTTCACCGCGGTTGATCACACGCTGATGGTCAACGGTTTCACCAAAAACGGAAACACGACCCAGTCGAACTTTCTGACAAACCTCGGAATCGAGGATTTTTTACGGTACGTCGAGGACCGATCCAGGAGCAGGGAAGTTTCAAGATCGGAGTCCGAAGAAGACATGGTGGGCATTGGCGCGTTAATCGCCCCTGAGGGTCTCGGTAATTTCCGCGTTGTTGTTCACTCCAGGGGAGTCGTGGGCGGGGTCGACGACCAGCAGCTATCGAACACCGGGCCTCGCGGGCTTACAGGAATCGACGGCGGGCCATCGCTTGCCGCTGGTCACCCGGCCCCGTCATTGCGAGATGCCGCCGCCGATCACGCGAGGCTACTGCGGGCAGGCAACCCGTTTTCTCAGTCGCGCTCCCAAATCGAAGACCCACCAACCTGGGAGCAGCTTTTCAGCGACGAGCCGTAACGGCCCGTGCCTCGATCTCGATAACGACCTTTCGACCGACACGAATCCCTTCGAGGCCGGCTTTGGCCGCTTCGCCT
>CAJWWK010000084.1 GCA_913048295.1 uncultured Dehalococcoidia bacterium | reverse complement strand
TCCCCTCTCCCTCCAAGGGAGAGGGGTGCCCACTGGGCGCGGGTGTGGGTTGAATGCTATGAAGGACTCAACATTGTCATTCTGAGCTTGTTTCAGAACCGCTACCGAAGCAGAAAATCTCCCCGCCTCGGCCAACAGCCAACCTCCCATAATCGCCGCACTCTCCGTCACCACAACCCCACAATAAATGCTTGCCAAACTTCTCGCAGTAACCTCCGCCATCTTCGGCTTCACTAAAACAGTCGCCTGCACCTTCAGCCGCTCGATAAAGTAGCTTGATGCCCAACCACTACCTCGCGATCGACATCGGATCGTCGACCGTTGCCGCTGTAATCATCGACCTCGACTCGAAATCGGTCGTCGGCTCAGCGAGTGCCGTCAACACGGCCGAAATCACCTCGCCCGACGACAAAAAGATCGGTCGCTCTGAATGGGACCTCGAAGTGATGACCGAACTCGCGGTGAAAAATGCCGCGGACCTCATCACGACGACCGGTGCCGATCCCGCAGCCATCGGAGTCACGGGCCAGCAGCAGGGCCTGCAACTCCTCGACAACGATCTCAACGCGGCCAGCATGTTCATATCGTGGCAGGACCAGCGGTCGAAAGAATTTTTTCCCGGCGAGCAGTGCACCTATCTCGATGCCATGGGCGATCTCGGCGGAGCCGTAGTCGAAGATGGCGGTCTCCCAGCCTTTGAAAACACCGGCTGCCCGCTCGTGACCGGCTATACCGCACCCAACCTGTTCTGGCTTAAGACGAACGACCGACTGCCCGCCAACGTGCACGGAGTCACGGCACCCGAGTTCGTGGTGTCGCGGCTCACCGGTGAGCGCCCTGTCACCGACCCGACTGACGCGCTCAGCTGGGGGGTGTACGACGTAAACAAACTCGACTGGGACTTCGATCTCATCGACTCCCTGGGCATTGATCGGTCGCTGTTCTCGAATCTCGGCGAGTCGTGCACAGTCGCAGGTCGCCTGACCGATCGAATGGCCGAAAAACTGGGTGTTACTAAAGGAATCCCGATCGCCATGGCTTCGGGCGACCACCAGTGCAGCTTCGCAGGCACAGTCGCCGACTACGCGAACACCGTGGCTGTAAACGTCGGAACCGGCGGACAGGCCTCGGTCTATGTCGAAAAGCCAACACCGCGTGGCTGGCTTGAGCTGCGACCCTACATCCAGTCTGGCTACCTGCTGGCTGGAGTCGGAGTCGTGGGCGGTCGGACATTCAGGACTCTGCGAGATTTCTTCAACAATGTCAGCAGGCTGATCGCCGGATACGAGCTCGACCCCGATGCCCTTTACGATCGGCTCGTCGAGCTGGCTTCCGATGTTCCAGCGGGCGCAGAGGGCGTGCATGTCGATCCACTGTTCACCGGCTCTCGAAGCGACCCACTTGCCAAAGCCGCGATCCGGGAACTGACTCCTGGCACGTTCACGCCGGGCCACATGGCGAGGGCGCTATTCGAGGCGATGGCACTACAGCTTGCGGATTCATACCGGGAAGCGGCGAGGTTAGGTGCGGGTCAGCGGTCAAAACTGGTTGGTTCAGGCAACGGCATAAGGCTGAATCCGGTGCTCAGAGAATCACTTGAAGCCGAGTTCGGTATGCCGATGCAACTCGGCTCGCACAACGAAGAAGCCGCTGTGGGAGCCGCGCTGTGTGCTGCAGTGGCCGATGGCTCATTTGCTTCAATCGCAGAGGCGGGCGCCCAATTCGCTTCCGGCTCTGACATTTGATCGGCCCCCTCGAAGCCCTGTAACAAGTTCTGTGTGTGGAACAGGCCAAGTGAAATAGCTGAGAATAGTCCGTCATGCCCGGTATCCCTCCAGCACCCACACAAACCCAGTTCGAACAGATCGCAAAGGCCATCGACCCGAACGCCAGCGTCATTTCGACTCGGAAACTGGGGGGTGGTATTTCCTGTCGGATGGACGTGCTGGAGTTTTCGAACGACGGTGAAAAAACAGAGCAGGTCGTCGTTCGCCAGTACTACGAGAACGAAAAGCCGCAGGAAGACCGACCCTCACGTCGCGAGTCGATAGCCCTTCGGGCGCTCGACGAGCAGGGCGTTTCTGCCCCGAAATTGATCTTCGGTGAAGAAACAGAGGTTCTGCTTGATCGCCCGAGTATCGTCACATCCTATCTCGATGGTGTCCCGAACCCCGCACCCGCAGATGCCACAGACTGGGCTCGCCAACTTGCGAGAGCGATCGCCCGTGTCCACATGATCGACATCGCGGGCGATCTCGAATCGTTCCCCGAGTCCATGACGGCGAGCGTGGGCAGGTGGATGGACGCTGACAATCCGCCGGAGCGTTTCGCGAAAAACGAGCTTGGGCCGGCGGTGTGGAAAGCCATGCGCCAGATGTGGCCGACCGTAGACGTTTCATCAAAACAGCTAATCCACACCGATTTCTGGCCCGGCAACACGGTGTGGAAAGACGGACCACTGCTGGCGATAGTCGACTGGGAATGGCCGGACATCGGTGAGCCATCAAGCGATATCGCCTACTTTCTTTCGGCCGCAGCCTACGTCGGTCTCGATATCGAAAAGACGTTCCTAAATGCCTATGAGACCGCGTCAGGCAAGCAGGTAAAAGACCTGCTGTTCTGGAAGATGGCAGCCGCGGCCCGTGCGATGCCCGACCCCGGTCCGTGGGCGCAGGGTTATTCAGAACTGGGGATCCGCAAGATGGATGCCGATAAAATCCGGCGTGCCCACTCCAGATTCGTCGAGGGCGTCCTGGAAGAGTTTCACACGATTGCCTGAACTCGCACCAAAACCCACTCGAGAACATCTGGCTCAGATCGCCCGCGCCGTCGAGCCCGGCGCGCGGGCCGGGGCGACTCGACAGCTGCTCGGCGGGTTCTCGTGTCGAATGGACATTCTCGAACTCGCTCTGCCATCGGGCGATTCACGAAGCATCGTCGTCAGACAGTATGGCCTCTGGCACAGGGACGACGATCCGCATCCGGGAACCGTTGAATCGGTCGTGCTTGAGCATCTCAACACGAACGGGATACCTGCACTGGAGTTGATCCTCGGAGACGAAACGACCTGGATCATGGGGGCACCCGCGATCGTGACCTCCCTGATCGACGGCCATCCGAACCTGAATCCCGTAGATAGCGAAAGCTGGGCAGCGCAACTCGTGGCCGCTGTCGCGGAAGTCCACTCACTTCCAATTCATGAATCCCTCCAGGCGGTCATTCAACCCCTCTACCCCGGGCTCGAAAAATAATTTTTAAGATCTGAACCTCCGGCAAAAGTCGCGCAGCATTCCCTAGGCACCGATCTATGGCGGGCTGCAAAACGCCTCTGGCCCGCGGTCGAGAAACCGATGTCATATCTTGTTCACGGCGATTACTGGGCGGGCAACACGTTATGGAAAAACGAAAAATTGGTTGCGATAGTCGACTGGGAGGAACCGAGAATCGGCGAGCCAACTTTCGATATCACCGACCTTGTTCAGGATGCAGCATTCATCGGTATCGACATCGAACAATCCGCAATCGACCAGTACGAGCGCATCTCGGGGAGATCACCGCGGGACCACAAATTCTGGTCGATGGTGGTCGCAATGGGTGCAATGCCCAATCCGGGTGAGTGGGCCGCTGGGTTGCATTTGATGGTGGGCGTAACAATTACGCCCGAGGAGGTCAACTTGAATCTGACCAGTTCCTCCAACCGACTACTCGCCGATTCCTGGCCGGGGCGTTTTCTGGAGAGCTGGTCATTAGGAGGAGGCGGGGCCGACTCCGGAGCCCGGATGGTTGGTCCTCTGAAAAATCAAACCCACCTCGCCATTCACCCGTTCGGTTTGATGACGAGCTTCACGCCCTTGCCCTCTCCCGAATCGACGATCGCAACGGCCACATCTTCCAGTGTGTAGCGGCCCGTTATCACGCCATCTAGGTTCAGCTCTCCGATCTCTGCCGGTGTCCGTGCGAAGACGCTTCCCCGCCCGAAGGCCCCCTTCACCGTGATCTCACGGTAGTGCATGTCGTACAGGTCGACCGGCAGCGGCGTACCCTCGGGAACAACCCCGATCATCAGCACCTGACCACGCGGTCTGACCACCTCGATGCACTTGGCAACCAGCGCCGGTATTCCAACAGCTTCAGCCGCGATATCCGCACCGTGACCCCCGTTGTGGTCCTTAATGAAATCGCCAAGGTCACCATCAGAAGGATCGTGCAGCAGGTCGGCGCCGAACTGCTTCGCCATCTCTCGGCGTGCGATAACAGGCTCAGACATGATCATCTTCTCGACCCCGCGCCGTTTCAGAAACGCCAGCGTGAACAGACCCATGATCCCGCCGCCGATCACAACACCCACCGAAGCATCAGCCACGTCCATCATTTCGGCTCCTGAAAGACAGCAGGAAGCCGGTTCGGTTAACGCCGCCAGTTCCAATTCGAGCCCATCCGGAATTTTTACCGCCGACTGGGAAGGTGCGGTGGCGTACTGCGCAAACATTCCCGAAGTGAGGTCGGCATTTTCGCAACGCGATTCCGACCACGTTGTGCAGGCCGAGCACTCACCGCAATGACTCGTCGTGTTCATGACCACGCGATCGCCGATGCGACCCTCATCAACGCCCTCGCCAACCTCGACGATGACTCCGGAGCCTTCATGCCCCAGCACTTTCGGTGGGGTCGATGGAAACAGGCCCTGGGTGATGTGGACGTCGGAACCGCAAACGCCGACGGTATCGACTTTCACCACTACCCTGCCGGGTTCGGCCACGGGGTCAGCAACCTGGTCAAGTGTAAATTCATCGCCACCGTGCCAGGTCATCAGCCGCATCATCAGGTAAACCTCAAATCACTCGCAATTCGTCGTATCGCAAACCCGCCCGCAAACCTCTATGGGAGGGGATTTACGATTTGGCGATCAGCCTACGCCACATGACGAACTCGCGATTCGACTGTGACCGCGCAGGCGGGGGTTTTGGTGCGTTTCTACGTTAGTAGCTGTGGGGAAAGGAGGAAATTTACGACTCGAACCCGCATGTCGCCAGTGCAGCAAGCGCCTCGTCCGAGAGCTCTGTGAAGTCTCCAGCATTGGTCGTGATAACAACCGCTGCCAGTTCTGTTGAATCGAGTTCTCTCGAGAGGTACGCAAGTACTTCGATAGCCAGATCGCTGGCGGGGACCTGAGTAGCCGTGTGCTCGATCGGAGGCGGAACGGCCCCATCGCCAATCCCACCGTCAAGTTCAAGGGGGATCGGGCTACTGCACTGCTCAAATGCGTCCAGCAGTTCCTGGGATGGGGGGACTATCAGGGTTGCGAAGCGACAGAAGTGCATCGGGAACGAGCAATTCGGTCGGGCATTTCTGGATTGTGCCGCCGCCAAACGTACCCCCACCGAATCCGCGGCCACCCGAGTCGCGCTCGGTAAATCCACCGAAACCAGTGTCCCCACCGAAATCGAGACCGCACTCTTCGAACGCCGCCGAGAATTCAGCGCCGATCCCGGCGCCGAGAATGGCATTGACCGATTCACGGTCGTAACTTGTCCGCTGTTGATTTCGGCGTATTCGAGAACGAT
>CAJWWK010000083.1 GCA_913048295.1 uncultured Dehalococcoidia bacterium | reverse complement strand
AGCGAAAGACTTCTAATCTTTAGGTTGTGGGTTCGAGTCCCGCCGGGGGTACCATGCTGAAATTGAACTTGGAAGCGTGCGCTAATCGGGGCGCACGTTTTCGGTTAAATGACATTAATGTCACACAAGTGTCTTCAAACCCCCGTTTACCCTCAGCCGCCGCCAGCACCGCTTGCTCCGACACTCCGAAACAACGTGCCAATCTAGTCAAAATGGTCGAAGCTCGACCGCCCTCGCAGCGGCTTCTATACTTCCCCTGGGCCGTCGGCCCAAGCACCCAGCCCACAACACAAGGAGAACCCCTGGCAGCAACACGATCAGCACATGCCGTTTGGAACGGCGACCTTCTCGCAGGCAGCGGCGTAGTCAGCGCGACGACATCCAAGGCGTTCAACGACCTCTCCGTGTCCTGGAAGGCGAGGACCGAAGAGCCAGGCGGCTCGACCAGCCCTGAAGAGCTTGTGGCGGCCGCACACGCCAGTTGCTTCTCCATGGCCCTCTCGGCGGGTCTCGGCGACGTAGGCACGCCCCCAACCAGGCTAGAGGTAGACGCCACCCTCACCTTCGACCAAGTGGACGGCGATTGGAGGGTCGTTTCCAGCGCGCTCAAGGTCGTGGGGACAGTCCCCGGCCTCGACGCCGCCGGCTTCCAATCCGCGGCCCAGGCAGCCAAGGACGGCTGTCCCATCTCGAAGATGATGACAGGCAACGTGACACTCAGCGTTAAGGCGACGCTGGCCTAGTTGTGGTTCCCGAGAAACGCCTGGTCCCGAGTACACCCACAGCCAACTCCTTCTAGGAATCGGTTGGCTGGCTGCTGGGTACTATGCCGTGAATTTTCGCCGTGGCTTACGACTTGAATGATCTGAACTATTCTCCTACAAGCATCGATCCAGATAGCAAGATGATTACGATGCTGCCCGCCGACAAATTCGCCGAGTTCGCAGCGGCGGTAGGAACCTGCCGTAAGCTCGCATCTCGCTCGGTTTGCGACCTCCAGATACCTGCAGCCCGGCCCAAACCCCCGCCAGAAAACACTGTCGGTCAGGGTCCACCGGTTGTATCTTGGTAAAGCCGCACCGTTGGGGACTCAATGTGCGGCACCAGGCTTCGTCAGTGATCCAACACTGGCGGGGCCATTTTTTTGCGCTGAAAACGATTGGGCGTTCGCGCAATCGAGACATGTGTCATTTGATGAGGTTTTCAGTTTCATAGTTGGGACCCCACACCCGCTCGAGAAGATCGGTTGGGGGCACCGGTGTGCCAATGTGATTCACAAGCTCGGTAAGGAGCCGGTACTCGATCGGTGTCAGGTCGATAGCGACCCCGTTCGGCGCCACTTCGCTTATCACCAAATTGATATCGAGGAACCCGTCCTGGAACCGGTCGTTAATCGGGGTGGTGGCGTTTGAGACCGCCCTTCGGAGGTTCGCTTCAATCCGGGCCCCAGCAGTTCATTGAAGCTGCCGCCTTTGACGATGAAGTCGTCGCCTCCGGCCTTGAGTGCTTCGATCTTCTGGTCGGTATCTTCGACACCGCTCAGGAACACCACCGGTACATCGGACATCGCACGTACCTGTCGGCACACTTCGACGCCGCTCATCATCGGCATCACCAGGTCGAGCACAACCAGCTGTGGTTGGAACTCGTAAAAAAGAGCGCAGGGCGGTCCGGCCATCAGGCGCGCCGAGCGTCTCAAAACTCGCATCGTTGAGGGTGATAACCAACGCTTCCAGTATGTCTGGAGCATCGTCTACTACCAGGATCCTCTCACCGGCCATGCAAACACGGTCCTTTCAACGGACAACTGCATATAGCCACAAACTGTCCCAACCCCTCGATAATCCAAAGCTATCCCCACCTCATTCACACCGGCAACATGTGATCGTGCAATCGTCGATGCGGGATTTCCTCAGCGCTTGTGGCGGCGATTACCCAGCAAATCCAGAACTTTCGGGTCATCCGGCTAATTCAGACAACCGATGGTGGCGACCAATTCGCAGACTTTCTCCACAAAGTCTTGACATCAATCGATTACAAATTATGTAGAGAAAACTCGACCTGGTCGTAGCACGCCCGAGCGGGCCATCAGGCATCACGGAACCTCACAGTTGTGATGCTCCGGAATTCATAGCAGGCAGTCACGGAAGTAAGGACAACAGATAATGTTCAGGCGCTGGGTTCCCATCAGTTTCATTGCAGTAGCGATTGCACTTGCACTTGCCGGCGGCGCCGTGCTCGCGGCGGGCGGGGGTGATGACAGTAGACGTTCCGATATTTTCGAACGTGCAGGACAGATTCTGGGCATCGGCGCCTCTGAATTGGAAGACGCACACGCGCAGGCAAAACGAGAACTCAGCGACGAACGAATAACGGCCGCTATTGAAAAGTTAGTCGAGAGCGGGCTTATCGAACAGGCCGAAGCCGACAGCTTTGCCGCCTGGATGGCCGACCGCCCCGCTTCGGCAGATGATTCGCTGTTTTCGAGCCTGATTTCCTCGGCGTTTAGTCTGCGTTCGTTGCGCCCGGTCCTGACACAACTGACCCTGCCCGGACTGGGACTGCGCCCGGGTGGCGATGTGATTGAGCGGATGGCTGAGATCCTGGGTCTCGATGCGCAGATACTTACGGACGCGCTCGAAAGCGGTGCCACCGATTCAGATACCAGCGACCGGCCGGCTGCGATGCACAAAGTGATCGACGATCTCCTGGAGTCGGGTTCGATAACCCCGGACGAAGCAACGGAACTGAACGCCTGGGTCGACGATATCCCCCGGTGGCTGCTTGATACCGAACTCAGCTCGCGGCTCCTGCCCACTCTTGGATTGCGTGGTGGTCTGTTTGGGAACGATGGCCCCTTCGGACACGATCGTCGATTTGGAAGAGAATTCAAATTCGGACTGCCATTTGGCCGCGAGCACTTTGAACGGGGCGACCGAGAATTCAGGTTCGAATTCCGCGGACCGGAAGGCACCTTCAGATTCGGGCCCGGAGATTTCAAACAAGGCGAACTTACACTTCCGTTCGGAGACGACCCGTTTTCCGATGGCAGTCTGCAGGAATTCCTCGACGGCTTCGATTTTCAACACTTTGGTGGAATCGAAGGCCTTGAGGGCCTGAAAGACATTGAAGATCTGTTGGAGCGGTTCAGGGATTCCCGGGGACACGGATTCCCAGTCCCACCGCCGGTCGACCCTGACTCGGTCGAAGAGACACCCGAATCTTCGACCACATCTGCGTAACTCCCTGCGCATATCGACATATCATTCCTGAATATGGTTACGCACGAACAACAGACGGAAAAAACCGCCCTCATCGTTGAGGACGACAAAGCGGTTTTGCAGTTAATCCGTCTGTACCTCGCCCAGGCGGGATACAGGATCCTCGAAGCGCAGGACGGCGTCGCCGGGCTCAGAATGGCGCTGGAAGAATCTCCCGATATCGTGCTGCTCGACCTCAACCTGGCCGGCATGGACGGCATCGAGGTCTGCAAGAACGTCCGAAGCGAGTCGGATGTCCCGATCATCATGGTGACCGCCCGCGTCGAAGAAGACGACCGCCTGACGGGCCTCGATCTCGGTGCCGACGATTATGTTTCCAAGCCGTTCAGCCCGCGGGAACTCGTGGCGCGGGTCAACGCAGTCCTCCGCCGAACGCAACGAAATACTGAGAACCAGAAGGAAACCGGCAACCACCTGACCGCCGGTGCCGTTGTGATCGACCTCGATCGCAGGTCGGCAACTGTCCTGGGTACCGAGATTGACCTCACACCAACAGAGTTCAGGTTGCTTTCCTATTTCATCGAAGGACGGGGACGGACGGTTTCGAGGGACCAGATTATCGAGAACGTATTTGGCTACGATTTCTCCGGATACGACCGCACCGTCGACACCCACGTGTCGAACCTCAGGAAAAAACTGGAATCTGCGAACCCTGAAGGCCAGCATCTGAAAACAATGTACGGGGTCGGATACCGCTTCGATGTATAGCTGGATCACAAGCCTCCAGGGACGGCTCACCCTCGGCTTCGCCCTGGTCCTTGCCCTCTCGATCGCCAGCGTCAGCGTCTACTCGGCATATGCGACACGTATCGAGACCGAACGTTTTACCGAAGAAATCGAACTCGCACGGGCGGGGCGTGCCGAGCAGCTGGTACGCGACACGTTCGAGGCGAACCAAGATTGGAACGAGGTCCAGTACGCAATCCAGCAGGTCGGCAATTTGTACGGCTGGCGCGTGGTCCTCGAAGACGAATCCGGTCTGATAGTCGCCGATTCGCACCAGGTGGTACGTGATGCGCAGGGACTGTTTGAAACGCTCTCGGAGCGGTTCGCCAGGCCCACCCGGTTCACAAGGCGGCCGGTATATGTGAATAGTCAACTCATCGGTCACCTGCTGGTAGACGAACGTCCGGCCCGTAACGAGCGTCCACTTTCGATGCGAGATTTTTTCACATCGTCCCTGGAGCAATTTTTTGTTGATCAGACGTCCGGTCAACTGGCTCCGCCGCGACCGACCCAGATTCCGGTCCAGGCCCCATCCCAAACCACCAGCGATCTCGTCGCAGAGGTCCTCGAATACGTCGACCCGCCTCTTAGCAACCTGCAATCGTCATTCCAGCGGTCGCTCCTGATCGCGGGAATCGCCAGCGGACTGGCCGGGCTGCTGATCGTGACAATATTTACCCGCCAGGCGCTGGCCCCGATCCGAGGCCTTACGGCCGCGGCAAGCCGACTCGGTACGGGCGACCTGAGCCAGCGCGTACCCGAATCTGGCAGCGACGATATCGGGGAGCTGGCTATTACCTTCAACGCCATGGCCAGCGACCTGGAAGTAGCAAGGGAGAGAAGCCGGCAATTGACGGCCGACGTCGCCCACGAACTTCGTACCCCACTTACCAATATCCAGGGCTATCTCGAGGCGATCAAAGACGGCGTAGTCGACGCCGATGGCGAAACGATCGAAACGCTTCATTCCCAGACGATCCACCTGGCAAACCTCGTTGAAGACCTCAGGATCGTCGCGATCACCGACGCCGGGCCGCTGGCCCTGAGCAAATCTTTCGATTCACCGGTTCGGGTCATCGAAGATGCAGTCCTGAACTTCGCTCAGCGTGCACGGGAACGGTCAATCGACCTTTCGATCACAAAGACCGACACCGTGCCCATCATTGAATTTGACGAGACAAGACTGCGCCAGATCGTAACGAATCTCATTGAAAACGCGCTAATACACACGCCAAAAGACGGCCGGGTAACAGTTGATATTTCAGGCTCGTCCAACGGCATGGTGATGTCGGTCTCGGACACGGGCGCGGGAATATCCATCGACGACCTCCCCCGCATATTTGACCAGTTCTACAGAGCCGACCCGAGCAGAAACCGGGTGACCGGCGGCGCTGGCCTGGGCCTGACCATTGTCAAACGCCTGGTCGAGGCCCACGGGGGGACCGTATCGGTCGCGAGCAGCCCGGGCGATGGCACCACGTTCACAGTGGCGCTTCCGGGTCGCGAGGGTTTCCCGCGACAAAAATCGGCGTGTTTGTAGTCGTTGCGACAATTATCGCCGCGGGTGCGTTTTTCGGGACCCAGGCGTTCTTGCTGGATGACGATGCAGCCGACGACAACCGTCGTGCCGTTGCGGTCCAGAGCGGGACGCTGCTCGACGAGGTGACCGCTTCCGGCTCCGTCGAATTCCTCGAACTGGAAAGCATGCGTTTCGACATTTCCGGCAACGTGGGCGAAATCCTGGTTGCAGAGCAAAACGACCCCGAATACCTGAGAGCCGTGATTCAGAAGCTGGGGGGCG
>CAJWWK010000082.1 GCA_913048295.1 uncultured Dehalococcoidia bacterium | reverse complement strand
TTCGCCCGCGTCGATGCGCCGGATGCTGGCGCTGCTGGTGGAAGCTCGGGCGAGATAGCGTTACCACCGCAGAGGCTGTGATGAGTGAGTTGTCGCGTATCGACAGCGATTCTGAATCAAGTTCAGAATGACAATGTTCACTTTTCACACTGATATTGTCGGTAGCCGAATTCCAGAAAACAGCAACGTGAGGTCACAAATATGAAAGCCCTGTTACTCGACGCAGTCGGACCGGTCAGCAGCCTGTATGTTGGTGAATTGCCCGTTCCGGAGCCGGGTGCTGGCGAAATACAGGTAAAAGTTCATGCGGTGAGCCTGAACCCGGTCGACTACAAGCTTGCCGGTCGCGGCAACGAAAACTGGAAGTGGCCGCACGTGCTCGGGCTCGATGTCGCAGGCGTTGTCGACTCGGTTGGCGCGGGTGCCGACCAGTGGAACGTTGGCGACCGGGTCTTTTACCACGGCGACCTGAGCAAAGCCGGTGGATTTGCCGAATACGCCATCACCACGGCGCACACGACAGCTCGAATCCCCGATAGCGTCAGTTTTGCCGAGGCCGCAGCTATTCCATGTGCGGGTCTCACCGCGTATGAGGCAGTGGTCCGCCGACTCAACGTCCAGTCCGATCACATCGTGTGGATGCAGGGTGGCGCTGGCGGAGTTGGCGGTTTCGGGGTGCAGATTTGCGCCAATTTCGGTGCAATGGTGATCACCACGGCGTCAGAGCGAAACCACGAATTCGTGAAGTCGCTGGGCGCTGCGTACGCCATAGATTATGGAAGCGAAGACGTGGTTGCCCGGATCATGGAAATCACCAACGGGCGGGGCGTGGACCGCGTGCTGGCAGCGGTTGACGAAACTACGGCCGACCAGGGGATTGAAGTCCTGGCCTTCAGGGGCGGACTTGCGACCGTTGCCGGTCTGCCGCAGCTCGCCGAATCGACCTTCGACAATGCGAGGTCGATACACCGGGTCGCTTACGGCGGTGCCCACACTTCAACTAATCGAGAGGCGCAGGTCGACCTGGCACTTATGGCTGAAGAGATGATCGGTCTGGTGGCAGAAAAGAAGATTGATCCGATGATCGAGCAGGTGATCGGACTGGACGACATTCCGGAAGGGCTTGCGCAGCTTGAGACGCGCCACGTTCGCGGCAAGATAGTCGCCGAGCTGGTGTAGAGCGGTCGGTCAGGTATCACGTACCAGTACGTGCAACCGGTAGAACTCATCGAGTTCATTTGCCGATCGGATGCGGTAGAAATTAATTCCTGCCGGGGCCTCGCCGATTGTTCGATCGAATACGGTCGCGTACCGCCATCGCTTCTGAATGACCTAGAGAATTGCTGATTCCCTCGTAAAAAAGTGCTGCCAGAACGTCTCGGTGTTTCCGCCACAGACAATCTCGTGTGTCCATGCGCGTTTTAGCGAACGCGTTAGCCGCCGCCAGAATATCGTTCGGAACGGCAGCTCTAGCACTATCACCGATTCGACTTTTGGTAGATCAACTGGCAAAGATACGGCGTGTGGTGATCGACGATCCAGCCATCAGGACTCGATTCGATACGCTCTCTGACAATCCGATTGGCATCGTCCGGTGGCCGAATCTGCCAACCGGGCATGTGGTTGATCCAGTCGAGCTCGATGAACTTCAGGTTCATCTTCTGGGAGATCGCGCGTGCCAGGCTCGATTTTCCACCCGCGCCGAAAACTGCCACTTTTCGGGGCAGTGGATGATCTAGATCGACCTGGTTCGGTGGCAATTCAGATCCCGTCAGTCGCGATCGATAGTTGGCCGCCGTCGCTTCCGGCAACCGGATTTTAGTGCAACGCACCATACAGCCGCATTACTTGAATTGATCACCGCCGGGTCTACAATCCGCCGACGAACCAATTTGCATACGCAGCAACGGAGTCACGAAATTGAAGATAACCGACATCAAGACCCACGTCCTAATGCCAATTCCCGGGCTCGCATGGCTATTCGTTGAAGTAGAGACCGACGAGGGAATTTCAGGACTCGGCGAGTGCACTGACTATGCCGTAAACAACCACCTTGTGCGCGGACTCGAGGCTGTAAAGCCTCTGGTTATCGGTTCCGACCCCAATAACATCGAGGAAATCTGGCAGCGCATCTTCCACGTTTATTCCGACCTCAACGGGCGCGGTTACGTGTCACACCTGATCAGCTCTATCGACATCGCGCTCTGGGACATCAAGGGCAAGGTCCTCGGTGCACCGATCTACGACCTGCTGGGCGGGCCGGTGCGAAAGAGCGTCCCGCTCTATACCCATGTACGCGACATCAGTGCGGGTGCCGGAATCGACACACTTATCGAAGAGGCGAAGCTGACGGTCGCGGCCGGTTACAGTGCGATTAAGACCGATCCGTTTCCGAATCGGCGAACGATGGGCGAAACCTACTACGGTGCGAACATGGTCGAGCGCATGGAGCCGAAAGCGATCGCGGAATCGGTTGAATGGATGGAGGCGTTGCGGGAGACCGTCGGCCCCGACTACGAAATCCTGGTCGATGCGCATGCCCGCATGGACGTTGCCTCGGCGATCAAGGCCGCCAACGCGATCGAACACGTCGATCTCGTCTGGTTTGAAGAGCCTACCCACGTCGAAAACCACAACTCGCTCCGCCAGATCCGCGAGAACACAAACGTCCCGCTGTGCGTCGGCGAACGCCACTTCACCCGCTGGGATTACGACGAGATTTTGCGCGACCGGCTGGTCGACTACATCATGCCCGACGTCGCGTGGTGTGGTGGTATCAGCGAGATACGTCGCATCGCCGCGATGGCCGAGATCCAGTACATCAGGGTAAGCCCGCACGATGCGCTGGGACCGGTGGCGATCGCGGCGTCGTTCCACTCATCGATGGTTATTCCGAACCTGTACCGCGAGGAATGTCTGCACACATGGTTCGAGGCGTTTGGGAAGATCGTCACGCCAATGTTCGACGTCCGTGACGGTTCGATCTACCCGAACGGCCTGCCGGGCCTGGGGATCGAATTAATCCCGGACGCAATCGAGGAGTTCCGGGTCGATGTCGATTCGCCCGAAGCACAGCCCGGCTGGTGGAACAAGGCGAACAAAGCGACTGGTGCCTGGGCTACACCGGACGAGGAATAGGAGGTAAGACACTGATCCCACTACCTGGGGGCGAGAGGGTAGTGGCCTCGACGCGACCGGTTGACCTGACGACGGGTCCATTCTGTTGAGGTTGACAACAACCAACACCGAGCGACACCGCAGATGCGTTGGCCCGCGGTCAACTACTCGTTAAACGCGCCGATAATCGCACCGCTCAACGTAAGGCTAATGCCCGTGTTCATCGCATTCAGAATCGCAAGTCGCCAGGGTAGCTGTGCGAATGAATGGTGAGGGATAAGGTTCGCCGCCGAAATTTCAAACCCGATAACCGCGCCAACCTCTAGGCCTTCCTAGAGCCCGCCACCGATATTGCGGATCACCAGCGCCATCGCGATCGTGGTAGTGACGAGCAGTACGATCATCGAACCATAGACCAGGGGTATGTTTCCGGAGCGAATCTTCTCGTCGGTCATCCCGGTGCCTTCCATCCAGATCGTGCCCAGTACGCGTTTGTTGTACCAGATCACTCCCACGATCATCTTGGCTGCGATTGCAACGACAACCGCTAACCAGTTGATGTCGGCCCAGCCCCATTCGAATCCCATGTGATTCCTCCCTGAAATCATTTGTTGTTCTCAGGCAATACAAAGATGAGAACCAGGTTCACCTCACTAGATTCCGTTTCACCCCGCGGACAACTACGGGTTAAAAGCGCCGATGATCGCGCCGGTCAAGGTGATGCCGACCCCCAGGTTAATTGCCTGCATCATCGCGAGCCGGTTCGGCTGTTGAGCGAACATGTACTGCGGAAGTACGCGTGCCGCGGTGACGCCAAAACCGACAATGGCTCCGACCGCCAGGCTTGCCTCGAGGTTTCCGGTTCGAATTAGCAGTGCCATACCTATCGTGGAAACCACCACCATAACGATCATGCCGCCGAACATCATCGTCATGTTGCCTGATCGCATCTTCTCGTCAGTCATTCCGGTGTCTTCCTGCCACACCTTCAGGAAAGCGAACTTGCTGTACCAGATGAAACCCAGTGCCATGCTGGCGATAACTGAGACCACGACAGCAATCCAATCGATGTCGTCCCAAGCCCATTTGAAACCCGTAGCGTTCCTCCGTAGTAGGGCGCATCTTTCTGCGCGTAACGTCGTGCTTTTCGATCTTCGCTAAAACATTGCATTGGTTTCGCTGTAAGTTTTCGACGAAATTGACGAATCCCGGTAGTTTGGCAGATTCCTGGAATCGGGGATCTGGAAGCCAAAATAGCCACCCTCCGCTTCGGCGATTCGATAGAGTGCGTTGCCGGCGCACCAACCAATCTCCCGGAGACCTCTGAATTTGTCGTACACCCACACCTTTGCCGGAAACCCGTTCGACCGTGGCGATAAAGAACGCCGCGACGAAGACCTGATCGCACGAATGATCCGGCAGGAAAACGTACGGATAATCCCGTTCCACAACCTGAAGCCGCTGGTGAAACGAGAATCACAGGCCGAGCTTGCATGGATCGGGAGCGGCTTTCTCGACGGCCTGCCGCCCGAGGCTGGAGGTCCCAAATTTTTAGGGTTTGATACCGATCGGAACCCGCACTTCGCAGTCGATATCTCGAAAGTCGAAGACCCATCGCACATCGCCGCGCTCGCCCCCGGCGCCACGTTCGAGGACGGCCGCGCCGCGGCAACCGAGATTCCGGGTGAGCAGGCGGGGATTCTTGCACAGGCAAGGTCGAACCTGAACTGGCACGCCCAGCACCGGTTCTGCTCGGTGTGCGGCACCGAATCGCAGAGTCGGCGCGGTGGCCTGATGCGCCAGTGCCCAAACTGCAATTCCCAGCACTTTCCGCGCACCGACCCGGTCGCGATCATGCTTGTTTACAGGGGCGAGAAGTGCGTGATGGGGCAAACGCAGGCCCGCTCGAACACCACTTTCTATTCGTGCCTTGCAGGATTCATGGACCAGGGTGAATCGATAGAAGAGGGGGTGCGGCGCGAGGTAAAAGAAGAGGCCGGACTCGAGGTCGACAGAGTCACCTACCATTCGTCACAGCCGTGGCCGTTTCCGGCTTCGCTAATGATCGGCTGCCATGCCGAGGCCATAAGCGACGAAATCGTTGCCGACCCCGGTGAGATGTCAGATGTCCGGTGGTTCACGAAGGACGAAGTAAAGCTCGCCCTCGAAGACAAACTTGAAGGCGTCAACATCCCCGGCCCGATCGCCATCGCCCACCATCTGATAAGGGCCTGGACATACGGCACCGCGAATATCTAGGAACCGCGGTTATCGGTTCGGCGGCGGTCTGGTGTCCCACCGAAGACGTACCTGGTTATTGCCAAAGAGTGGTCACTCGATGAATTCCAGCCAGTTGCCCTCGGGATCGCGGGCGTAGACGATGCCGTGCCGGCCGTTGTCGGTCTCACGAATGATTGGCTCGGTAACAAATTCGATTCCGCGAGCGGATAAATCGGCGTGGACCTTCTCGATGTCCTCGACGTTGAAGCAGATGTGATTCGTTCCGATACGCGTCATTTGATGATCGCGATCTGCCGACGCCGGTTCGTGGTATTTCACCAACTCGATCCTGTGGCCATCCTCGAATCCCACGAACACAAGCGTGCGCCGGGAGCCGGCAATACCTGTGTGATTGCCCTCTGGCGGCGCGTTAGATTCGACCCTGTTCAGTTCGACAAGGTTGAGATCGCCGCAGTAAAAATTGACCGTCAGATCGAGGTCGTCCACCACGATTCCCGTGTGATTGAATCCAGTTACCAGGCCGTGCCCCCTTGCCCGCAAATTACATCGCACTGCGATC
>CAJWWK010000081.1 GCA_913048295.1 uncultured Dehalococcoidia bacterium | reverse complement strand
AAGCCAAAATCGGGAAGGCTCAATGGCGGCATGGCAAATATGTGAATTGGCGTGCGCGTCGGGAGAAGGAAAAATCCTATTTCAGGCAGATCCGAATGGTGATGGCCCAGGCTAGAGAGGCTGGGCTGATTGAGGATTGAGCCGACAGACACGACATACCATAGGTGTTTGTCTTGTCTGTCCGGATTTCTAACACCCAAGTAGAGGAGGAGTCCCAAACCTGAAGTGGGGGTAGGGGGGCGGATTGGGGCCCGTAAGCGAAAACAAAACTCGCCGATAAACCGCGAAATGGCCGTCAAATCGGTTTTCTTGAGCCGCGAGGGGGGACGGTTCTCGTGTGGAACCTCCGCCTTTGCCCGTCTCGTCGAACAACGACCGAAATCGCCTGGTCTGTCTCGGCAGCACGCAGGGCTTCCTGCCAACGATCCATGGAATCGATGGTGTCGCCGTTCACCCGCTCGAGCAGATCGCCTTCGGCGAGCCCGATCTGGTGCCAAAAACTCCCCTCGACGAGCTTCCGAACGCGAAGACCCAGCATCGTTTCGTGGCCCGGCGCAAACTCCGGGACGAGCCACCCTTGCTGCAAGAGCTGTGGCCGCGCGCGTAGGCCGACGTTTCGCCACTGAGCCATCAACCCCTCTCGATATTGGCCAAGCCGAGCCTGCTCCAGAAGCGACACGGTCGCAGTAGGCACTCCGTCGACGCGAAGGCGTTGGTCGAGCGGCGGCCCCTCGGGTTCTAGGCGTAGGACAAGGCTGGCCCCGTCGTGCTCGAGCCATGCCCTGTCGCCGGCGACGCGAACGAGACGATGCCCATTCTCGTCTCCGAAGAAGTCGCCGACGGAAAGTACGGAACGCAATGACTCTTGCCTGTCTTCGATCGTCACCGCGCTCTCGTGGGGATCGTCCAGCGACTCGCGGACGGCGACGATTCGCAGATGAGTATGGGCTGTCGGGGCTTTCGAAACGGAGACGTCGCTGATCTCCGTACCGAGACCGAACGCTGGCGGCACGAAGTCCGCGGGCGTCACCTTCCGCAGGAGTCTCGTCTCGAGGATGAAGAAGGCCGCTTCCGAGGGCGCCAATCCGGACCGCGTCACGAAGGATTCGAAGTCCATCTCGAGTCGCTCGCGTTCGCCGCGAAGATCAACGCGCCACTCACCGTTCTCGCGACGGAAGTACTGTCGTCCGCGATCCCGTCGATCGTCCCGGCCAAACTTGTAGAGTCGACCGGTCGCCGTGTCGCCTTCTACCGCCACCTCGCGAAGCTCGTCCGTGCGCCGCAGATCCTGTCCGATCCACTGTTCGTCAATGGCTCGCACGAGAATCTCTCGTCCGGACATCTCGTGTAACTGGTTTGCATCGATCGCGAGACGCAGGAACAGCACCTGAAGCTGATCGGTCGGCTCGAGCGCATCGAGCACCGGCACCTCACCGTGGAGCGCCACGTCCCGGAGGTGCTGATAGTGCTCTGCCGCGCTCGAGTCGAGAAGGTCAAAGAACCCTGGGTCGCGATTCGCAACCGCGGACACCCAACGGGAAGAGAGCGCGACGAGTTCGGACTCGTCCCGGTCCAGATCCGGTCCACCCGTCACCAGGGCGAGGCAAAGACCCCCGATGAGAATGAGCACACCTGCCCGCATCGCGAGCCGGGATCGAAACCCTTTCAGCACAATCGATCTCACAAGCGCGCCAGAACGGATTCCAGGCCCGCTCGGCAGGTTTCGGCATCCTTCTTCGCCTGCGCGAGCGCCGACTCGCCCGGGAGCTGCGGTTGTTTGGCGAGAAGCTGCGTGCGCGCGCTCCGGCATTGCTCCGCCGCCACGGAAGTTGCCTGCTGGAGACTCTGGCGCTTATCGCCCTCTATCTCGTTTCGGGTTTCGGCCTCTGCGAGTTGGTGAGGAACGGACCGGTCGAGATTCCAGGCCGCGTACCCGAGTCGCGCCGCCGCTTCTTCGATCTCGCAGCCCGCGGTGATGCAGAGGTTCGCGAGTGCGAAATCCACCAGACCGATATCCATCTCGATCTGGTTTCGCACCCCGGTGACAAAGGAAGTCGGTTCGTAGATCGTGATGCCCGCCTCGGGTTGTGCCACCTTCCATGGATCAGGAACGATCCCTTCCTCGCCGATGGGACCGAAGAGACCGAAGAAGTACAACTTCTCGCTCATCTCCTGGAGTTCAGTCATTTTCTCGGCGCTCACGTCATCGTAGCTGACCTCGTTCGTGTTGAAGAAGTTGTAGTTGCCCTGGAACAGGTAGTAGTAGAAGAGGGTCAACAACTCGGCCTTCTGCACGACGTAACGACCGCGAGTAGTGATAAAACCATTTGCCTGTGAGATGCCCGGCCGCGTGAGTTCAGGGCTGAACGTCTGGCCCGGCATGAGCTTTCCCGTCTTTGCGTCGAAGGTAACGGGAACCATCGTGGTCGGTGTCAGCGAGCCGAGGCGCGTCGTCGCACCGAGTACGGTCCCAAGAAAATAGGGATACCCCACGCTCGCGGTGGCAGTCCATCGCACGGGATCCACGATGCCCCCCCCGATGTAGTCCGCATCCGGAGTCGTTCCCCAGAGAAATGGAATCGCGTAGCCATCGAGTTCGGGCAGAACCTGCGCAGCGATCTCCTCGGTGGCTGAGTGGTCGGCCTGAATCACCGTCTTTCCATCGGGAGAGATGCAGGTCAGGGTCCACCAGTCGCAGTAGAGCCCGTCGATCGTATTGGCGGGCGATCCAAAGCTATTGAAGTCAACGTCGGGGTTGGGGATCGGCTCGCCGTTCTCCACGTAGGTAAAGTTGACGTTCCCTTCCGCGTCCGAGGCGTTCACGATGGTGTAATCTGGGTTGAGCGTTGGCGTGGCACCCGTCAGCCCATCGATGACACGCTCCCAGGCTTTCTCGAGACCCCATCCCTCCTCGTCGCCGTAGGTGAAGTCGTACGCAATGAGCCTCGCTTTGTCGGGTTGGCCCACCGGACCCGCGTAGGTGAACATGTAGCGCGCGTGCTCGGAGATGCCGGGTATCGCGGGGCGCACTGCCAGGTTGTTTGGCTGCGGCACCGTGTTGTTGGCGCTGTACGCCAGGCAGGTCAGTTCGTCGAGTTCGCCCGACTTGTCCATCTCGCCGCCGCTCGCGCTGACATAGAGTCGTGCGCGTAACGGACAATCCTCTGCCGAGAAGGGGTCGGGCTCCTTGACGATCAGCGGCGAGCCGTCCCGGCGATCGAGCCAGATGTGCCAGCCGGAGGCGAATACATTGCCGACCACACCATCTTCACCTTCATTGAAGAGGCGCAAGTCGTTCGACGCGAGTTTATTTCCGCTGTAGTCAGAGAAGCGCGAGAACCAGATGCGCTCGCCCGTATCCTGATCCAGCTTCCAGACTCCGTAATTGTCCCCGACGTAAATTGCTCCTTCTTCGTCGACCATCGGGGCCTGGATCCCCGCGCTGGACGCGACTGCGTTGCGCCGCCCTGCCTGGTCGGGGATTCCGTCGCCATCCTTGTCTTCGCCCGTCCATTCTTCGGTGCGCCAAACCACTTTTCCTTTCAAGTCGAGAGCCACGACCGTGGAGGTGCCGCCGCCGCGAGGCGAGACCGCGATGATGAGGCCATTCGGAGCCTCGGTACTGCCGTTGGTCATCAGCGCCGATACCGGGGGCGAATTCGGCTGGGTCCAGCTCAGGTATTCGCTCTGTCCGGCCAGGCGACGCTGCTCGAAGCTGGTAACGAGGGTCGAACCAGAATTCCGATTGTCGCCCCAGGTGCCCATGTAGGCTGAGTCAATACTGCGCGGCCACACCTTGCCGTGCTCTTGCACGCCGCGGTCCGAGATCCGAGTGGGTGCCGCGCCGGGCGCCAAAGGTTCATCGGCTTCCGAACACCCGAGAAAAGCGAGCGCGAGGATGGCGGCAGTACACAGGAGATGGGCATGGGGCATATCGAGGTCCTTCCGAGTCGATCGTATGCCCAAAGTATGACTGAGGATAGGAATTATCACAGGGCTTTTCGAGCGAAAGTCTGAGTATCGAATCAGATTGGTTGCCTGCTTGTTTTATGAAAGAGTGGCGCCGTATGACTATTAGTGGTTAAACGCTACCAAGTTGTTTGTTGTTTGTGGTTATTGGCTGACCTGGTGATGGCCGATTAGCCAGCATAATTTTCTGTTGGCGTAGGGAGAAATGCGCTGCCGTGGTTTCAACCATCAGATAGCGGCAAAGAGATCGTTTTGTTGGGCTTTTACTTATCTATCGCTACAACTGCTTTATAAGGTGTGTGTCTGAGAAAAATTATAAAGGCGATCACGAAGGTCACACCTTCTGCCACAGCGAGTGCTGCGACGAAACGATAGTCGCTTAACAAAATGTATAGCAGGAACAAAAAGCCACCCGGCAGGATCAAACTACGGCACAGGGCTACCATACCTGATTGAAACGGCAGATGTATGGCGGTGAGATAACCCGATATCAGCATGTTGGCGCCAGCAAAAAGAAACAACGGCCAAACGTACGCCATTAACTCCGTTGCCATTGCCACCATTTTTCCACCGCTTTGCTCATCCACGAATAGCAAAATGAGCGGCTCGCTCAACGTGAGCAATGCAGTGATAAAAAGCCCACTCACCAATAAAATGAGCCAGGACGCTGTTTTCAAGAAGTCTTCTATACGCTTTGTTTGCCTGGCTCCAAAATTTTGTGACAGCATGACCTGAATGGTGTCGGAGATAGAAAAGAAGACCATAAAGCCCAGCAACAGAAGATAGTTTACCACGGTAATGGCAGCAACCCCGTCGATGCCGCCACGCTGAATCATCATCCAGTTAAAGATGAAGGCGATAATTCCGCCAGAGATTTCGTTAATGAATTCTGAGATGCCGTTATAGGCAGCCTGAAAAATTTCTTTCCAGTTTTTTTGCCCGAAACTGAATTTCAATCTTCGTTTTGGCCAAAAAAAGTAATACAGCATCACCAGTAAAGGTATGGTTTGTGAAATGCCAGTCGCGAATGCGGCGCCAGTCAAACCCCAGTCATAGACTGCAATAAACAGATAATCTAGCACGACGTTGATTGCTGCACCGACAGCTAACGATGTGGCTGCTAAGTTAGGAAGGCCGTCCAAACGAATAAAAAAGTACAAGGCTATCATCGCAAACTGAGCGAAAAAGAACGGCATGATGATTCGATAGTATTCGCCCATGATGGGAAAAAGCTCTTGCGTAGCTCCTAGCCCTGCGAATATTTGTTCTTCAAAAACCAGGCCCAGGGAAATGACTATAAACCCATAAATGGCAAGCGAAGTGAGTGTCTTGCTGAAAATTGCTGACGCAGCTTCTACATCACCTTCGCCTAGATATTTACCGCCCCGCACAGAGCCACCGATAGACAACATCATGCCAACACCAAATAGGATCGTCATAATAGGGATGATGAGATTGACTGCCGCAAGCGCTGTGATGCCAACGTAGTTACCAATGAAAAAGCCATCGACCAAAGAAGCAGAGGTCATAGCGATTAATCCCACCAAAGACGGGACTAGGTATTTAAAAAACGTAGGAACAATAGCGCCTTCGATTGCATCAGTAGAGGCTTGTTGATCCTGGGCGCTTTGCGTACTCATGGGATACTTCTTTCTTTGGGAGGAGAAGAATAACAGTTCCGCTGGTGGACGTTATGACACTTTCCCCTCTTTTAGCGCGCGAAAAATTCAGCCTTGCGAGTATTTTCTTGTGTTGAAGGAAATGATGAGGCAGGCCAAGTTTCGAGATTAGATTAAGTGCAAGTCGGTTCACACTAGCGCTATAAATGAAGCTAGGTAGTAAAGCAGACATGCACGAGTCCATCTGTGGATAGGAACTATAACAGGGCTTTTCGATCGAAAGTCTGAGTACCGAATCAGCTCGATTGCCTGCTTGTTCCATGAAAGAGTGTAGCCGTATGACCAGTAGTGGTTAAACGCTACCAAGTTTTTTGTTGTTTGTGGTTATTGGCTGACCTGGT
>CAJWWK010000080.1 GCA_913048295.1 uncultured Dehalococcoidia bacterium | reverse complement strand
GGCATTTTCTCTCGCAATCTGCCCATTTCATGGCGGTTTTCCATCCGGATGGGCTCTTCCATGAACCACGGCCCGTACTCCATGAGCGCATCGGTGAGTTCGAGGACCCTGACGGGTTCGAAAATCGCGGCATGGGCGTCGAACCCGACGTCGATGTCGTCTCCCACGGCTTCACGTATCGCCTTGAACCTTGCAACTCCATCGGAGATAGCGTCGTTCCAACGCATTTCTCGCCAGCTCGGCGGGAGCGGACTTGTTTTGAGCGCGGTGAAGCCCCGGTCGACCGACCGGCGGGCGTCGTCGGCGAGTTCGCCCGTGCTTTCGCCGTGGACATCGAAATAGGCGCGGATTTTGTCGCGAACCCGGCCCCCGAGCAGTTCGTAAACCGGCTTGTCGAGCGCTTTTCCGGTGATGTCCCATAACGATTGGTCGATCGCTGAAAGGGCCGCAAGCCCTGAAGACCCGATTGGAAACCGGGCGCCCTGGTAGCACAGCGCCCAGTTGCGTTCGATCTCGGTCGGGTCCTGACCGACGAGCTGCTCGGCAAAGTACTCGACCCAATCGACAGAGGCACGGTCGGGTCCTACGTGATAGACCTCGCCGACTCCGTGGATGCCGGCATCGGTGTTAGTTCGGACGTAGACCAGGTTGCTTCCGGTTTCGTCGCTGGAGATAAGACATTCGATGCTTGTGATTTTCAATGTTTTTTTAATCCGGGAGATGCGAGGAGTAGTGGAGATTGGAGGGCTTGGGACTATAGAAACCCCGGCGAACCGTCGCTGTAGGTTGCAAAACCGCGGTCCCAATGTGCCGGTGGGTTGGCTGCAATCGCCTCGTGATTGAGCGTCATCCCGATACCCGGCTGGGTTGGCAATTCGAACGCGCCGTTCACCGGAACCCACGATTCGTTCACAAATTCCGACTTCTTCTTCCGGTGGTCGCCGTGCCATTCGAGAATTGAAAAGTTATTGATCGACGCCGCGTGATGAACCCCGGCTGCGGTTGAGAGAAGACCGAGCGGGTTGTGGGGGGCGACGGTCACGTAGTGCGCCTCGGCGACGGCGGCGATCTTCTTCGCTTCGAGCAGCCCACCACAGCAGAGCATGTCGGGCTGGATGATGTCGACGGCGTCGGCGTCGAGCAGTTCGGTAAACCTGTGCAGGCCGTACAGGTTTTCGCCCGCGGCAAGGGCGACCCTGAACTCTTTTCTCAATACGGCGCTCGATGCAATGAACTCGGCGCGGGCGGGCTCTTCGATGAACATCAGGCGGTACGGGGTTATGACTTTTGCCAGTTCGAGTGAGCGGGCGGTCTCGCGGATCGCAACGTGGACGTCGACCGCGAGGTCGGGGCCGTCACCGATGGCATCACGAATAGCCGTCATCCGCTCGTCGGCCATGTGCAGAGCCGCTCGCCAGGGCATTTCGCGCCAGTTCGATGGGAGGGGACTCGTCTTGAAGGCCGAATAACCCTCGTCGATCAACTCCAGAGCGTGTTCGGCCACCAGGTCGGGCGAATCGCCATAAATACCGTGGTACACGCGTACCCGTTCACGCGTTTTACCGCCGAGAAGGCTGTAAACGGGCATCGAGGCTGCTTTTCCCGCGATGTCCCAGAGCGCGATGTCGATTCCCGATATGGCCGACCATGCGACCTGTCCCAGAGGGAAGCGTAAGGTGTTTTTCGTTCTCCTCAACAACCACTCGATTCGGCCCGGGTCCTGGCCGATGAACCACGACTTCATTTCATCGAGCATGGAGATCACGCTGATGTCGGGTCCGATCGAGTAGGCCTCACCGACCCCGGTGATCCCCTCATCGGTCTTGATCTCCAGGAATATGTTGTTCCTCTGGCCGTCGAATGCGTGAAACGTTGCGATATCGGTAATTTTCATTTCGGATCTCAGAGCTGTCCTGTTGTTCGGATCGGTGGGACTGTTTGCGAAAGACCTCACGGGCGGATCGGTGTATTTTGGCACGATTGGCCCGTCCGAAGCCGTTTTGTCCTCACAGATTCGATAACATGCCGCCACGGAGACGAGTATTGGCCGATTTTTCGCTCGGAAAATTTGCACGGCCCGCCCGGGTGCTGATTGCAGCGCTCGTGACGCTCATCGGCCTGTGGGGACTCGCATCGGGAGACGGTTCGTATGGCGGTACCCGCACTGTTGCGGCCCAGAGCGCAGCGCCGGGCTCGAATGTCGTGTTGATCCGGCTCGATGGCGCAATCGACGGAGTCACAGCAAGGTTCATTGAGCGCGGACTGCGGATAACCGCGGAACAGGACTCCGAGCTCGTCGTACTGATGCTCAACACCCCCGGCGGACTTCTCGACGCCACGAGGGACATCGTAGAGGTGATTATGGCATCGGAGGTCCCGGTTGCCGTCTACGTCGCACCTGAGGGTGCACAGGCCGCCAGTGCGGGTACATTCGTTGGTGCCGCGGCCAACATCCTGGCGATGGCGCCAACGACAAATATCGGTGCGGCTTCTGTGGTGAGTTCGGACGGGAGTGACCTGCCCGATACGCTGAGCCGCAAGGCCATGCAGGACGCGGCGGCCTTCATCCGCAGCATCGCCGAGACGCGGGGCAGGAACGTTTCTGCTCTTGAAGACACGGTGTTTCTTGCAAAGGCCTACTCGGCGTCAGAGGCTGTCGATTTGAATATCGCCGACCTCGTGGCTGCTGATTACGCGTCTCTGGTGGTGCAGCTCGACGGTTATGAAGTTGAGATGAACGGAGAGACTGTCACCCTCGATCTCGGCACCGTCACCACGACCACAGTAGACATGACACTGCTCGAACGACTGCTGGCGTTTATTTCGAGTCCCAATGTCGCGTTTCTGCTCGTGTCGCTTGGCGGTCTCGGTGTGATCGTCGAGCTGTGGAATCCCGGTATGTGGATTCCCGGGACGCTCGGGGTTTTGTTCCTGATCCTCGGCTGGGCCGGAATCGGGCAACTGCCGTTCTCGTGGGCCGGGGTTTCCCTAATCACGCTGTCGTTGTTGTTGTTCTATCTCGAAACGACGGCTCCGGGTCTCGGCTATTTCGGGGCGGCGGGAACGATCTCGCTGGTCCTGGGCGGGCTGTTCCTGGTCGGATTTTTCGGGAGTCCGGGCATTCCCGGCGATGCCCCGGTTGTGAACCGGTGGTTGCTTGCCGGGATAGGCGCGGGCGCAGGCCTCTTTGTGTTTTGGTTTGCCAGGGAGCTTCGTAAGGCGAGGCGTATCAAGCTCTATCAAAGCCCGACGGTTTCGACCAGTTTGGTCGGCGCGACCGGGGTGGTTTCGGCTATCTTGTCGCCAGCAGGGACGCATGTCGGGGCGACATACACGTCGAAGGACCCGGCATTCGAGGTTCTCGTGAGCGGCGAACGCTGGACCGGCGAGATTGAGAATGGCGATGCGGGGTCGCTGGCAGTGGGGTCGGGTGTGGAAGTGGTCTCGGTCGAAGGAAATCACGTTGTGGTGAAGGAAGTTCGCCCTGTGTCCCAGGGAGCAGACGATTTGAAAAACGAATCAAGTAGCGAGTAACAACAGGTTGGCCGGCGGTTAGCCGTGCCTGACAGGAGAGTTCTATGGCACTGATCAATTTTATTAAAGACTACGAGCGCTTAGCCCGTTTCCGGCTCGGAAAGTTCGAGGGGATGATGGGCCCGGGCATCGTGATTGCCCTCCCGTTCATTCACACGATCCAGAAGATCGATACACGGGTGACAGTCCTCGATATTCCTCGACAGGCGAACATCACGAAAGACAACGCATCGATCGAGATCGACTTCCTCGTTTACCTGAGAGTGATTGTCGAAAATGCGGAGCGGGCCATCATGGAAGTCGAGAATTTCACGACGGCTGTCGTGGGTCTCGCAACCACGACCCTTCGTGCGGTGATCGGTGACATTTCCCTTGACGACGTGCTTTCACAGCGGGACCGGATCAACGAATTGATCCGTACACGCCTGGACAGCGAGACGGAGCGCTGGGGCATCAAGGTCACGAACGTAGAAATTCGTGAGATCGACCCGCCGCGCGACATCCAGGAAGCGATGAACCGGGAGATGACGGCCGAGCGCGTACGTCGCGCAGTTGTCCTTGAGGCCGACGGGACCAAAGAGGCGGCGATCACCATCGCGGAAGGTGAAAGGCAGTCAAACATCCTGAAAGCGGAGGGCGAGAGGCAGGCAGAGATCCTGTCGGCCGAGGGCGACCAGCAGGCGGCGGTGCTCCGTGCGCAAGGCTACGCCGAGGCGCTCCAGAAAATACAGGACGTCGCCAAGGGCGTTGGCACGAACACGATGACGCTCCAGTACGTCGAGGCGTTGAAGGAAATCGGTGCAGGCGACTCGACCAAAATCGTGCTGCCGGTGGAATTGACAAGGATGCTCGGAAACATCGGCGGAATGACCGACAGCAGCGACTAAATTCGGCCGTTGGGGTCGTCGATTACGGGATCAAATCGCGGGTTGAATTCGGAGTCGAATTTGACCTCGATTCGCCCGTTAAATACGGTATGAATCGGGCCCGGTGCGGAGCGATCTGCACCGGGCCGTTTCCTGTCTGAATTCCGGGTACCGAGCGCACAGGCGAGCCCGAACTCGCAGATTTCGACTTCGTACAGATTCGAGTTCAAAACACCATTTCTTACATCCGGATTACATGCAATACACAACGCTAAACACTCCGGAAATATCGGCGGTAATGTGCCGCGACTTGGTGGCCCGGATTTTGCCGTAAAGTGGGATCGTTCGAGATCTGCAATCGGGATTGGACGCGGCGTGAAAATCGAGGCGCGAAAATATGCGCCGGGAGAGACGTTGCCGGGGGAGCAGCACGCGGTCTTGGCGGGTTCGGTAACACCTCTGGAAAACGGTTCGGTCGAGGTCGCCAGATCGCCGCAGAAAGCGATCATTGCGTCCGTCCATTCGTAGATATGCATGGCCCGAAACGTATCGCCTTCCGAGGACCGGTCGACGCAACGTCGACACGCTGGCCGCTTCACACCCGGTCTGGAAATGCCCGTAGCGCCGCGTCGAGGCACTTTTTACGCCCCTGGGATACCTTCAGACTTTCCGAAACGCCTCTCCGTGGACCTGTGGGCTGCGAATTTACGCTGCAATACGGATCCAAGAAGCGCCGGAGCCAGTAATTCGGGGCTTTTTCGTTTTCTAGCACTGTTAATGCAGGCCAAAAACCCCGTAGAACGCAGTTCACTCCGGCAAACCCAGCGAAAAGCCGCGGATGCGCTCCACCTCCAGCGATTACGGGGCGCATATTGCGGCGTAACAGGTGATATAGCGGCGTGATGCACGGCAAAACGCTGCTATGGTATTTAGATGCAAAAGTAGAAACGGCGTTGCGTGCCTCATATGGCCCCCAGGTAAAGAATTTCGCAGGACACGGGCTCTACGGGGATGTTCAAGAACAAAAACGTTTCTTGAGGGAGAATTTCGATGGCGAAACTTGGCGACTATGAATTCCCGGAGATCGGTCTGGGTGAAAGCATCGAACTGGGGAAAAAAATCGCCCGCGAGTTTGCCGGTGAGGTTTCCCGGCAGGGACTGGCCCGATCGCTGGGGATGTCCCAGCGCGGCGGTGCGTTCTCCGCGCGTCTTGGCGCGTTGCGCATGTGGGGCGTTGCAGGAGGCCGGAGCCATGTCAGGGTCACCCGTGACGGTCTGAGGGCCGTAACGCCGCTCTCGGCGAAGGAGAGCGAGGATGCAAGGACGGCCCTCGCCCGCAACGTCGCACTCTTTGTCGAAATGTCGGCCCGGCTCGGCGACGACCCGTACGAACCAGACCGCCTTGCCGTGCTGCTGGAGGAACTTTCCGGTGCCGATCGCACCGATGTAACGCGCAGACTGGCGCTGATCGACCGCATTTTCAGCGAGGCGCGCCCGTATTTGCCAAAACCCGCAGTGCAGCAGGCGCCGGAGGGCGACAAACCCGGGCCCCGGGCGGTTCTCCGCGGTCAGCCGGAGGGCGTGGGGTCGAATTTCGCTCGGACCGGCCCCGGCACGTTGCCTGACATCGCCGAAGAGTCCAGGATCCCGTACGGATCGGCTGGCGCGAGCCACGCAGAGGCAGAAAGTCGGGATTTTTCAGACGAACATGGTGCCAACGTTGTCCGGGGCGACCGAATAGAGCTTGGTTTGCCGGACGCGAAATTGTCGCTGCCCGAAACCCTTGCGAATCTCGACGCCGCGCTGACAGTGCTCTGGGCACGACGCCAGCTGGTTGCTGCTATCGATATTGCCGAGGGGCGTCCGGCACCCACGCCTCCGCCGGAGTTTACTTAGGCTCCGGGCTGGCGTTAGCTCCGGGCGTCGGCGGCCTCCTTGGTCGCGTATGCAGCTCCGCGGGGCACGCCAAGGCCTGATGGCGTCGGAAACAGTATTGGTTATTGCGAAATCGGCGTTGGACTCCGGGCGTGGGCGCTAGCTCCGGGCTGACTTGCCGGGTGACTGGCGCCAGCCAGTTGTAGCTACATCTTCAGCAGGACTTTTTGCACGCCGGGGCCGGGTCCTGCCGCCGCCTCGTACGCATCCTG
>CAJWWK010000079.1 GCA_913048295.1 uncultured Dehalococcoidia bacterium | reverse complement strand
ACGCCTGGTAGTGGCCGATGATCGGATTGAACCAGTCGGCGATGTAGATCGCTCCGTCCGGGCCGATGCGGATATCGACCGGACGAAAGGCGTTGTGCGAAGACGTCATCAGGTTGGGTTGGGGTTTCAGCTGGTGGCCGGCACCCAGTGGCGCCCACGACAAACGGTTGACGTCGCGGGCGAAATATCCAGCGATTAGCATCTGGCCCTGAATAGCATCGGGCAGATGCGGCGACTCGGCGAATTCGATGATCATGGACTTGATCTGTGTTTGCCCGATCTTCATTTCGCGTCCCCAAAAGCTGGCGATACGATCCGTCCTCACCATGCCGGGCAGCAACTCGAATACGCCTTGACCGTTTCCTTTGACAAACGGCTCGCCCCAGTTCCCGAAGGCGATTCCCCACGGGTTACCATCGCCGCCCGACCGGCGGAATCCGTGAAGCTGCAGCCGACGAGGGCGCAATCGCCAGGAGCCGTGTTCGTCCAACCGGCTGATGCCCCAAGGGGTTTCCACGCGTGAAAATGAATGCAATCCCTGGCAAAACAGCAGTTCACCACCGGGGCTCCAGGTGAACGAATTGATGTTCTGATGGGTATCGCCCGTGCCGAACCCAGTTAACAGTACACGGCGCGTGTCGGCCTTATCGTCGCCGTCGGTATCTTTCAGATGGAGCAAATCGTTGCCTTGCCCGATGTATGCTCCGCCGTGCCCCAGCGCAAAGCCGGTCGGCATGTTCAAGCCGTCGGCGAAGACCGTCGTCTTGTCGGCGCGACCATCCGCGTTGGTGTCGCTGAGAATCAGCAGTTTGTCCCTGGGTGTGTCGGTCGGCTTGAGTTGCGGGTACGCCGCCGTCACCAACACCCACAGCCTGCCGGCGGGATCCCAGGACATGCAGACCGGGTTAGCCACACCATCTGTCTCGTCGGCATACAGGTTGGCTTCATAGCCCTCGATCAACGCGAACGAGTTAAGCTCGGCTGCGACTGAGTTATCCGCTTCCGGTTTGGAGACAGACAGAGGGTTTTGCGCGACAGCATTGGATGTCACGACGACGGCCAGGGTCAAGTGCAGGAGATAATTGGACATTGGTTAAACAAATTTCGTTTAGTGAAGAGTTCAGATTCGAAATATGTCGTTGGCGGAAGGCAACCAAGCATCCACGAGACGGGAAGAACAAAGCGAGTTGAGCGCAAGGGCACCCAATCCGTAGCCACCAAGATTGATTATGTCACGTCGCGAAGGTTGTGTGGTTGCGTTCACGATTTACCCAACTCGACCAACATCTTGCAGGATTGATATTTTCAATGCTGAGTTTGTGTCCGACTCGTCATCCTTTGCCTCCGACTTCGCTTACCGATTCTCAGTGCCTTGAGATTCGGCGCAGCCAGTCGGCAGGTGTTTCAACCGGATGTCCCTGAATTGGACAACCGTCCCTTTGCCATGATCCTGAAACGCCAGCAGCCCCTTGCTGGTGGCGTACTTTCCGTCCAGGTCCACTAATTCTGACAAGACAACTCCATTGACGGTTTGAGTCAACCTGGGCCCCCGACCGACAATAACCATTTCATTCCACTCGCCTGGTCGGAACGCCTTGCGAACTTTTTCGGCCGAAGCGAACCGTGTCAGTTTCTTCACACCGTCCCTCGCGATATGTCCTTTCTCGCCAGCGTTTGACAGGGCGAAACGGTATCTCTCGGGGGCTTTGGAATGATGCCACAACCCCATTTGCGGTTGTGCCGCGATTTCGGCCTGATAACCGACGACGCTCCACTTTTTGTCTTCGATGCTGCGGACCTGGACGCCCGAATTTCCGGAAAGATGACGAAACTGCAGTCGCAGTTCGAAATCCTCCAGTTCACCGCCGCGCCAGATCAGCCAGGTGTTTCCCGCCTTCCCGGAACAGCAGATCCTCCCATCCGTGACATGCCAGGTCTTGGGATCGCCATCCCATCCGGTCAAATCCTTGCCGTTGAATATCGACTGGAAGTTCGGAACCGTGTCAGCAAACCGTTTGAGAAACACCTCGGTCGAAAACAGAACCCACATCGCTTTGTCCTTGTCCGGTTCCACGACGAGCGGCGAGGTGCCGGGCGGGCGAATCGTTTTCATACGAACGTCACATGCCTTCATCGCCGGAACCGCGGACTTGGCCCTGTCGCCGAGCAACTCGATCGTCCGGGCCGCGTGCTGAACGGCGGCCAGATTGTCGTCGGACAGGGCCGCGGCCAAAACGGGAATCGACTCCTTTACATGGCCATGGCGTGCGAGTGCATCGGCAGATTCGATCCGCACATCGATCGCTGTGTCGGACAAGGCAGCGGTGAGCGCCTTCACTGCACGCGGTGTGAGCGATGGCGATGCGGTCAATCCCACAGCGCCCCAGAATCGCACCCCGGCGTCGGAATGTTTCAGATTCGTGAGGAAGTCCTGTTCCCCCGCCTGGCCGACTTGAGACGCCGCCTTCACCAGCCGCTGTTGGTTGTATGCCCCATCGCTCCTTGCCAGTTCCCACAAGGTCGTCTCTTTGGAGATCTCCCAGGCCAACGCTTCCGGCAGAAACCCGAGGTCCCGGCTTTCGCGGATGTGCCGGAATAGCTCGCCGCGCATCTTGTCCCGAACTTCGCGGTGTTTTTTGGAGCCGGCAATGTTGTGCAGGTTCAGCGGGTCCGATTGTCGGTCGTAAAGTTCTTCCAGCGGCCGCGAAGGTCCGGCAAAGTGCCACTGCGGCGCGGTCATCTTCACCGGATCAGCCAAACGGTAGAACTCGTGACGGATCTCACCGAGGTCCGGCCAGAAGCTTCGTTGGTTGTAACCGAGGTGTGGCATGAAGTTTCGGATGTAGAGGTAGCGATTGTCGCGTACACAGCGGGCGAGGTCGTGGACTTCATCGACACGATCACGGTGGCCGTGGACGAACTCACGAGGCTTGTCCTTCCTGGTGCCGAGATATGATCTGCCGTCCATGTAGGCCGGCACGTCCACGCCCGCCAGGCTCAGGACAGTCGGGCCAAAATCGTCAAAGCTGACCAGCCGATCGGTCTTCGTTCCAGGTTGGCCCGGCGCGAGGTCCTGAAACTGTTTCGGAAACCGAACGATCAACGGCACGTGCATCCCGGAATCCAACAGCGCCCTCTTATGCCGCGGCATGCCAGAACCATGATCGGAGTAAAAGAAAACGATCGTGTCTTCGGCCAGACCATCGTCTTCAAGCTGTTTCAATATGGCGCCAACCTGCTTGTCCATTGCCGTCACGCAATCGTAAAACCTGGCAACGGTTTTCCGGATGACGGGCGTATCGGGATAGTAGGGTGGCAGCACAACTTGTGCGGGATCGTGAATTTCCGATTCCTTCAGCTTGCTCTGCAGCTCGCTGAGAAATTTCACGTGTGGCCAAACCATTGTCCGGCTCTGATGAGAAGTCATCAGATTGAATATACAGAAGAACGGCTGGCCCTTTTTTCGGTTTCGCCAGTGCGCGGTGTCGCCGCTCTCATCCCACGACGCTCGGGTGATCTCTTTATAATTCCCGCTGTTGTAATCCGTTTTGACGTTATTGGACGTGAAGTAGCCTGCGGTTCTCAGGAAACTGGGGAATCCGCTCATCTTGATGGGGATGGGGAAGGCCGACCGCATGTTGTGCGTGCCTTGCGATGGTGCGTAGAGCCCGTTGATAAGGCAGGACCGAGACGGCGAGCAAACCGGTGCCGTCGCAAAGGCGTTTGAATAAAGTACGCCTTCGTCGGCCAGTTGATCGATGTGCGGCGTAATTGCGAACGCATCGCCATAGCATCCCAACGTTGGGCTCATATCCTCGGCAGTGATCCAAAGGATGTTCGGGGGTTCAACGGCAGGGACCGACGACACCAACATCAGCAAGGTGAGAACGAAGGTTACGCCGCATGGTCGTGAGACATTCATAATCATCGACTTGGCGCGAGTGGTGATTCTTTGAGTCGAGAAAGATGCTTCCGCGAGACGGGAAGAACAAAGCGAGTTGAGCGGATGTTGCGCTGCACCCAAAAGGCCGGTGCCTGCTTACATGGTGCGTGGTTGCGTGGAGATGTCAGCTCAACTTAAGTCAACTGTGCCGGTGCTCTTTCCGAAGCGTTCCCTGTCAACGCCCATTGTCTGAAGCACGGAGAGCAGGAAGTTACTGTGCTGGGTATTCGTGGGTGTTGACAGATGTCGCCCGGTCTTCATGGCGCCACCAGCTTTGCCGGCAAGCAGGATTGGGATATTGGATCCGCTGTGCGTATTGCCCTGCGACATGCCGGCACCGAAAAGCATCAACGAGTTGTCGAGTAAGCTACTGCCGCCTTCATCAATGAGGGCCATCTTGTCCATCATCCGTTGTAATCGCTGAACATGCCAACGGCAGATGATCTCATACTCCTTCAGCAGTTGCGGGTTATTGCGATGATGCGAGGTGACATGGTGGTCGTTGTTGACGCCGTCAAGGAATGCAAAGTTCTTGCGACTGAGACCGTGCCCCATCATCAATGTGGTAACGCGGGTCGTGTCGCTCCACATACCGAGAATCATGATGTCGATCAGGGCATCCATATACTCTTCAGCGTTGTCCGGAACTTCCTCAGGTGGCCGGTAAGCCATGGTCTTGTTTGCAGATAAAGAAGGGGTCCACCCACCTGCGGCTTTTGTTGGTGGAGTGATGATTTTGTCGAGTTGTTCTTCGAGTTCACGGATCGAGGAGAAATACTGGTCCATCTTTTGCTTGTCGTAGGCACTCAAGTCCCTGCTGAACGATTTTGAGCGACTGAGTACCGCGTCGAGAATGCTGCGCTGGGACTGGGCCTTACGCCGCGCCTCCGGGCTGTTGAAATCCCGGAACATACGATCAAACGCTACACGCGGATTCAGTTCGGGTGCAAGCAGGACATTGTTTTCATTCCAACTGACATTACTACACGTCAGGTAGCCCTGGGCTCGCGGCGGTTCAGTGCCCAGACGCAGATGAGGAACTCGACTACCGGCCCCGATCTTTTTAGCAATCAGGTGATCGATCGACGCTTCAGATTTCTGGCCGACATGATTCTGGCCACACAAAAATGCCGACGTCAGTCTGATATGGTCCGAACTCGCGGCCTCATTCATCAGGTTCGACACCACCGTGATGTTCGAACGGTGATTCTTCAACGGCGCAAGAATTGGTGACAATTCAAATCCCTCGCCGACTCCTTTCGGGACCCAGTCGGGAGGGTTGACTCCGTTCGGCATAAACATAGCGCCGAATCTCACGGGCGGTAGATTCTCATCTGCCAGTTCACCAAAACATTCCAGGGCAGGCAGGCAAATGACGGCGCCGCCGACACCACGTAACATTGTTCGCCTGGTTTGTTTCATTTTGATTCCTCGAACTTCGTACTGCTGCTTGCGTGAGTAAAGGGATAGGACTTTGCGACCATCTTGAAAAGCTCGTGGCTTTGGCCGCCCGTCTTTATTAGCTGCTGGACAATCTTGTCGACTACCGGCCGATCATAATATTGAAGTTTTCGGCCGAGCGCATAGGTGAGTACGGTTTGGGCCATATTGCGATAGAACTCGACTTTGTCTCTGACCAACCTTTGCTTCAGTTCGCGTGGACCTTCAAAAGTCCCGCCGTTGGGTAGTACACCCGTTGCATCAATCGGTTTGCCGCCATCAACTTGTCGCCAGCGGCCAATCGGGTCAAAGTTTTCTAGCCCGAAGCCGATCGGGTCAATTTTGTTGTGACAGGAAGCGCATTGCTTATTCTCCCGATGCTTCTCAAGGACCTCGCGGAACGTCCTGGTCGCACCGGCTTCTCCAGTCCCTTTTGCTAACGCTGGCACCAAGGGCGGATCAGGAAGGTGCTTGCCAAACAGCTTCTCATAAACCCACAAGCCACGATCAACGGCAGACGTACGGGTCGGGTGCGAGGTCACCGTCAGAATACTGCCCATCCCCAGCAAGCCGCCGCGACTGGAATTCGCCGAGAGTTGAACCTTCATCAGGTCGTCACCTAATCGTACGTGCGACTTGTCTTTTAGGATCGTGGGTAGTTTCTGCGCAAACTGCCCGGCATAAACATCGCCCGCCGCTTTGTTGGTGACGCCGTCGACCGTGGTATTGACTGCGGCGGCGGTGAAGTTGACATTGCCGATGCTCACGTTTCTGGTGTCCCCGAAATTGATCGCCTTGACAACATCCTTGAAATCGATATCCGAATTGCTTTTCAAGATGCCCTTGACAACTGAGCGAGCCCCTTTCCCTTTTGATAAAATCAATCCGCCGAGATGAATATTCGGACTGTGCGCCTTGAACTCAATGTCGATGTTGCCATCGGTGAGCGTGAATGTATAGCGGAGGACGCTTCCATGGTCAAAAGTCCTCCCCTGCTCATCAAGCATGTTATAGGCCTTCCGGATCATCTCCCCCTCGATGACGATATCCGCTGACCGTGATTGCCATCCTTCGTATAGCAGGAGTTGCAACGTATAGTTCCCATTCGGAACCGCTATATCCACATCAGGCGAACCATGGATAGACGCCGCCAAAAGCTCCGGGACAGCATTGGGTACTGAGTAGTACTGAGCTAAACGTTTATTCCAAAACGCATAATCGGCGGTGACAAG
>CAJWWK010000078.1 GCA_913048295.1 uncultured Dehalococcoidia bacterium | reverse complement strand
CCAACGGTCGCCGGTATGGCGGTCATGGTTGGCAAGGGTGCCATGACCAACTCGATTGAGGAGTTGGCGGGTACCGATTTCC
Organism: uncultured Dehalococcoidia bacterium; assembly: GCA_913048295.1. Classification (GTDB taxonomy): domain Bacteria; phylum Chloroflexota; class Dehalococcoidia; order Lucifugimonadales; family Lucifugimonadaceae; genus Lucifugimonas. The sequence goes on along the minus strand of CAJWWK010000078.1, from coordinate 6,823 downwards.
TGCTCGTCGCAGGATCGAACACCACCGAGGCCCACCCGGTAATCTCGTTGAGAATGAAACGCGCCGTGCGAAACGGGGCGAAGCTTGTCGTAATCGACCCGCGCAAGATCGAGTTGACCAAATGGGCCTCTCGCCACCTCCAGATAAATATCGGAACCGACATCCCGCTGTTCAACGCGCTGGCCCACGTGATGATCAAAGAAGGTCTCTACGACCGCGAATATGTCGAAAAACGGACCGAGGGCTTCGACGAGCTGGCGAAGCACGTCGAGTTCTACACGCCGGAGTATGCGGCCGAGGTCTGCGGGGTCCCTGCTGAAGAGATTATCGCAACCGCCCGCGAGTATGCCGCCGCCTCACCGAAGGCTGCCATCTGCTACACCCTGGGTATCACCGAGCACTCGTGCGGGTCACACAATGTCCAATCGATCGCGAACCTGGGAATGCTGGGCGGCAATTTCGGGATGCCAAATGCCGGCGTGAACCCCCTGCGGGGCCAGAACAACGTGCAGGGTGCATCCGATTCGGGAGCGCTGCCGACCGACCTCCCCGGCTACCAGAAGATCGAGCGGCCCGGTGTTCGAGAAAAATTCGAGAAGGCATGGGGTGCCGAGCTGCCAAAACGCCGGGGCATCACCAAGATCACGGCAATGGACCAGATGCTCAGGGGCCGGGTCCGCGGCGTTTACATCATGGGCGAGAACACAGTCATCTCGGACCCCAACACGAACCATGCCCGCAAAGCGCTCGAAGCCGCCGACTTCATCGTGGTCCAGGATATATTTATGACCGACACCGCGCGGCTGGCCGACGTGGTCCTGCCAGCAGGATCTTTCGCCGAGTCTGACGGCACTTTCGCAAACAGTGAACGACGCGTCCAGCGAGTACGGCCGGCCATCAAGCCGGTTGGGGAGTCACGTACCGATGTCGATATTCTTCTCGACCTGATGGGACGATTCGGGATATCGCAGCAGCTTGAGTCGCCCTCGGACGTGTGGGACGAGATGCGCCGGCTGGCTCCCATATTCGGTGGAATCACGTACGACCGGCTTGATGCGGAGGGCGGTCTACAGTGGCCGTGCCCGACTGAAGACCATCCGGGCACCGAGTATCTGCACGCCGATGAGATGGAATCAGGGTTGCCGGGCTATTTTGCACCGGTCGATCACATCCCCCCTGCCGAACCCACCGATTCCAAGTACCCGCTCGTGCTCACGACCGGCAGACGCCGCTCGACCTACCACACCGGTACGCAGACCGGCCGTGCGAGCGGCTTTGAACTGCTAGTGGCGTCCGAACTGGCCGAGATAAACCCGCACGACGCAGACCAGATGGAACTGGTCGAGGGCGAGATGATCGTGGTGAAGTCACGCCGTGGCGAAGTTGAAGTGCCGGTCACAATCACCGACAAATCGCCGCACGGCACGATTTTCATGAGCTTTGCGTTCCCGGATTTGACACAAACCAACCGCCTGACCTCCGACGCCTACGACTTCATCACGGAAACGCCCGAGTTTAAGGCCTGTGCGGTTCGCATCGAGAAAGTCGCACCCTAGCCTGGAATCAGGGCTAATCCTGACGGGGGCTCATTCGGGACGACCAGAAGCTGGGATCGCCCACAGTCGGGAAATCGACAAGGTCGATCATCCCCTCGACGCCGGACCCATCGCGAAACGCCTGGATATTTGCCGCGACAAACTTCGCTATCTGCTGTGCCGCCCCTACCTGGTTAGTAAGCGGGTTTGTCGTGATAAATAGCTTCCCTGGCGATGCGAGCGACTCATCTGCTCCCGATATCACCTCACCGGGACAGTCCGTAGCGTATCCGGCGAGCGTCCCGGCCGACAACGCTTTGACAACCGCCTTTTCATCGACGACCGACGGGTGGGAGGTGTTGATCAGCACCGCACCCGGTTTCATCAGCCCCAGCTCGCGCCCGGAAATCAGCGGCGATGCGGTGGGACCGAGATGAACGTGAACCGAGATCGCATCTGACCCCGCTACAAGCAGGTCAAGCGAATACCGTCGCACGTTCAATTCCGCGAGAAGACCCGATCTGGGCGTTCTGATATCCGCAATGACGACTGATCCACCCGTCGCGGTGACCTTCCGAGCAACCTCGGCACCGATTTCACCGAGTCCGATCACTCCCCAGTTGGCGCCCGGCTTCACCCGCAGCGGACCCCCAAAGCCGGCCACCCTGTTCGCAACCCTGGGTGCGATGACTGGCGATATACCGGCAACCGTAGTGCCCGATTCGACCAGCCGGTCGACCAATTCGGCCGATGGCCGACAACCCAGAAATTGGACGAATCCTGGCCCGGTAACGTCGATGTCCCTACCGGCTTCAGCGAACGGGTCGCCAGCCAGCAGCACATCCCCGGCACCAAGGTCACTCAGTCGCTCTTCATCCCCGAACACTCGCTCAAATCCAGCAGAGTCAGCCAGCAGCGATGCGATTGCGTTACCTACGGGGTCGGATTCGGATGTGAGTAAAAATGTTTTGGACATTGAGGTGGGCACCTGGCGAGCAGAAAAAGAGATTCCCATCGTATAAGACCCTCTTGACTGAAAACGGCCACACCATCGGCCTCTGAACCCATATGATTCTCAATCAACAAATCAGTCCATCAGAAGCGATGTCGCGATGCCCCTCAACCAGAACCCGCGAACCCTGCTGTTCGTACCCGGCAACCAACCCACAATGCTCACAAAAGCCGCGGGCTTCGAGGTCGCATGGTTGATCCCCGATCTCGAAGACTCCGTACCGGCAGCCGAAAAGATCGAGGCACGTGCCATTGTTGCCGAACACATTCCAACACTTTCCGCGGCTGGCAAACACCTTGTCCCACGTGTGAACTCGCTGGCAAGCGGTCTTGCTGAACAGGACATCGCGGCCGTTGTCTCTGAGCAGATAACTGGCATATCGATCGGCAAAATTGGCACGCCGGAAGAGATCGGTGTAATCGACGATATTCTGACTGCAACGGAACGCAAAGCCGGGATCACTGTGGGTCACACATCGATCGTGCCCTGGCTCGAAACTGCCCGGGCCGTGATCAACGCTTACCAGATCTGCACGGCAAGCAAACGGGTGCGGTGGGCCGCGTTTGGTGCCGAAGATTACTCTGCCGACATGGGAATCAGCCGCGCCGTGGATTCAGCCGGTGGCGGACCAGACCCTGGTTCAGCGCACACCGCGGAACCAGGGCTCGCACACGCTCGCTCTGCCGTCGCGGTGGCGGCCCGGGCTGCCGGGGTTCACGCACTCGACACTCCCTACACGAGGTTTCGAGACCCCGCAGGCCTGCGTACCGAAGCAAAGCTCGCAAAATCGATTGGCTACAAAGGCAAGCTTGCAATACACCCGGCACAGGTCGGGGTTATCGAGTCGGTCTTTGCACCGACCGAAGCTGAGATCGAGCATGCGAAAAAAGTACTCGAAATTGCGGACGGGGCAGAGAACGACGGTCGGGGCGCAGTGGCGCTCGACGGCGAGATGATCGACATGCCGGTGATACTGAGGGCCGAAAACGTGTTGCGTGAAGCTGGCCTATCGTGAGCGGCCGCTACCGATTCCCTCTCGATCAGGGAGAGGGATCCATCCAGGCGATTGTTCACGATAAATCCCTTCTCCCCGGGGAGAAGGTCAGGTTGAGGGGGAATGTTATCGATCGGGAAGTGCTACCAGACCGGGGGCTATACGCCATCGAAATGCGAACGGGTGAGTGAGATTAATCCAATGACATACGGGCGATTTTTTGAAGACTTCAAGGTCGGTCAGATCATCAAGCACTGGCCGGGACGCACCATCACCGAAACCGACAACACCTGGTTCTCGCTGCTCACACAAAACCAGCACCCGGTGCATATCGACGCCAACTACGGAGCCAACAGCACCCAGCACGGCCAGAACCTGGTGAACGGACTGCTCGTGCTTGCGATAGCAGTAGGCCAGACCGTCGCCGACATTTCAGGACGCGCTATCGCCAACCTCGATTACGAATCGGTAAGCCACGAAGCCCCGACCTTCCCCGGCGACACCATCTACACCCGCTCGACAGTGTTAGACCTACGCGAGGCGTCGAAGGGCGACCGGGGCATCGTGTACCTCGAAGCCGAGGTCCTCAATCAGCATGATAAGCGCGTAATGACCGTCCGCCGCCACGTACTGGTCCCGAAACGCAACCACGAAACGCTGGGTGAAGGCAAGCTCCCCCACGAATCGGATTCCTGAGCAGATGGCAGCCGAAGGTCAGGATTCGTCCGATCGACACGCACCCCTGCACGGCATACGCGTGCTTGCGATATCGCAGTTCGGCGCGGGGCCGTTTGCAACGCTTAACCTTGCCGATCTCGGGGCCGAGGTAATCAAGGTCGAAGACCCGGTCGTTGGGGGCGACGTGGCGCGCTACGTACCGCCGGGAGCTGCCAACGGCGATTCGCTTTATTTCCAATCGTTCAACCGGGGGAAGAAGTCGATAGCGATTGACCTCCGCAAACCCGAAGGCGTTTCCGTTTTCCACCGGCTGGTCGAGAAATCGGATGCCGTCTTCAACAATCTGCGGGGCGACCTTCCGGACAAGCTGGGGCTGACGTACGAGCAACTACGGCACCTGAACCCGGCAATAGTCACCTGCTCGCTCTCCGGATTCGGCCGTACAGGCCCCCGCGCCGCCGAACCTGGTTATGACCCGATCATGCAGGGGCTGGCAGGCTACATGTCGATTACAGGCGAACCGGGGGCACCTCCGGGAAAGGCCGGGGTCTCGATGATCGACTTCGCCGGGGGATATGCCGCGGCACTTGGCCTGGTGGCTGCCCTGCTGGAGGCGAAATCGACTGGAGTGGGCCGTGATGTCGATGTGAGCCTGCTCGACACCGCGGTTTCGATGCTGAGCTACTTCGCCTCGTGGCAGTTGAACAGCGATTGGGATCCCGGCCGCGCTCCAAACTCAGCTCACCAGACTCTCGTCCCCGCCCAGAATTTCGAGACGAGTGACGGCTGGATAGTGATTTTCTGTGCGAAAGAGCACTTCTGGCAAAGCCTGGCCGCGTTGCTGGATGCGTCCGGTCAGGCTGCGAAACTCGCGCCAGAACTCTCAGGCGACCCACGTTTCGCAACGTTTGCCGACCGGTTCAAAAACCGCGATGTGCTGATCCCCATCCTGTCGGAACGGCTGCTCCAGAAATCGACACAGGAATGGCTCGTGCTGTTCAGGGGCAGAGTCCCATCAGGGCCGGTCAACACGATCGAAGAGGCACTGCGGGATGCGCAGGTCGAAGCCCGGGGACTGGTTGTCGAGATCGAACACCCCACCCGCGGAACCATCAGGCAGGTCGCCTCGACAATCACCACCGAAGGATCGAATCTGGCGCTGACGCCCGGCCCGGCGCTGGGCGAAAACACCGACCAACTTCTGTCCGATCTGCTATCGCTCAGCGAAACCGAGATCGATGAGCTTCGTGAACAGGGTGCGATTGGGTGATTATTGCGATAACGACGGCGATAAGCTGAGGATCACCGACCGGGGCGCAACTGACTCACGAAAAACTTGGACCATGAACGCAACCGACGTAACATCAGGCCACTTCGCACGATGTCGGTAACGGAGAATATAGAGATGATCGGAACTCATGATCCGGAAGGCGTGGAAAGGCGGACTCTCCACGACCTTGTCGATTTCAATGGAAAGGGCGTCTTTGAAGTCGGTTGCGGCGAGGGTCGAATGACCTGGCTCTACGCCGATGCCGCCGCCTCGGTCCTCGGATTCGACCCTAACGAAGACTCGATTGCCGTGGCACGGGAACAGACACCCGAGCATCTCGTAGACAGGGTGAAGTTTCGTGTCGCCGATATGATCGGCGTCAGGTTGGACGAAAACGCCTACGACATAGGAATTCTTGCCTGGTCGATATGATGACTGCCCGTTGAGAGCATCGTCGACGCTCTGAAAAAGATGCACCGGGCGCTACGCGCAGGCGGGCTTCTGCTGGACTGTCACCCGATGCCCGAACCTTCGGAAATACAGGTCCGCGTCGGTGCAAGGTCGACTCGCGTGGGCCAGATCGATTACACCTCGGAGTTCGAACAGACCATCTCGAACGCTGAAGAGGCGCTGGTATCGCTTGGCCGAGAGAGAGTGTTTTCCAGTCAGAGCAGTGTCGACTACCAGTTCCTGATTCACTTCGAGTCTGCTGCTGAGTGGGAAGAGTATTTCGAGTACTGGGCCAGCTACTACGAACCCATGCCCGATGGCCTTGTACAGGACATCAGGGCGCTGGCCGCAGCGCCGGGGGCTGAAATCATACTGGAAACCAAATGCAGAGGCACGACGTTCAAGAAGCCGGGTTGAACCGCAACTGCGACCGGGTTATTTCCAACAAAATCGCTTCTGACGGAGATAGATAAGGCGAAAGGTTCGCCAAGTGCTTGAACCTACGGGTACGGCTTCATGATCTGCGTCACACGAGCGCTTCGCTGATGTTGGCGGCCGGCGTCAATATCAAACTGGTGTCTGAACGACTCGGTCACTCATCGTCAGCGTTCACGATGGATACGTACACGCATCTGCTTGACAATGCTCAAGCCGAAGCGGCCGAACGACTCGCCGATTTGTTGGGGAACGGCGCTAGTAAGTCGGATGATCCACTAGAATCGATAGAGGTACCGGAACAAACCGCCTTGATGCCAAGTGTGTGAATGTCACCAGCATTGTCACCACGTCAAGAGATTTGTTCTTACGCCCCCGTAGCTCAACTGGACAGAGCGAAAGACTTCTAATCTTTAGGTTGTGGGTTCGAGTCCCGCCGGGGGTACCAT
>CAJWWK010000077.1 GCA_913048295.1 uncultured Dehalococcoidia bacterium | reverse complement strand
AAAGTCAAGAGACGGATTGTGGACCGGCTTTAACTTCCCCAATTACGCAAAGCCAAGATGGTAGTCTGCATTCGAAAATCACCGGATTCGGAAAAACATTTCGAAATGAGGGGGCCCTGGACGCCGAAATCGTAATTCTCAGGCTGTTGCATATAGTGCCGGGCGCAGTATGGGTTGGTGCTGCTATTTTCCTGGCATGGGTCTTTCAACCAGCGATTGCCAAGACGGGACCGCCTCACTCCGGCGCTGTCATGGCAAACATGGTCAAACCGATGGTTATACTGCTGCATTCAGCGGCTTGGCTGACAATGGTTTTCGGAGTCGTAATGGCTTTCCGCGTTCCCCGGCGCGATCCGTTGTTCGATTACCTCTGGTCGACCGATTGGGGAACGATGATCTGGCTTGGATTCCTGTTCGCCGTCGTCGGCTATATTCTCGGGACCGTTGTCGGCATCAACAGCAAGAAGATGATGGACCTCGGGAAGAGTCTCACCGGTCCTCCAACGCCTGAGCAAGGCGGTCAGATCACGGCCTACCAGAAACGCGCGATGATGCTGGCAAAGGTCGCTTCTCTACCGGTACTCGCCGCTGTCGCCTTTATGGCCCTCGCCCAGCACGTCTAGACAGGATTAAATTGGACCTTCCGCTCGTAATTACCCGCCTCGTTCACATTATTGCCGGGTCATTCTGGGTAGGAGCGGCGATCTACCTTTCCGTCCTCCTGGAACCGAGGATCAGGTCTGGCTCGATTGATCTGGAGCGCCAGATTCTGCGGCGTACCAGCAGGCTCAACAGCCTCTGGATAACAAATGCCGCAGTGATCACCATCGTATCGGGATTCGTATTGATATCCATGACACCTGAACGGAGCATGACGGATCTGGGCGAATCCGGCTGGGGGGTGATGATTTTGATCGGGTTGCTGGCCGCACTCGCCGCCTTTTTTATCTCGGGATTTGCGGGCATGGCAACTGCAAAACTGCGGCGTGCATTCGAGTCAGTCGAAAACAGTCCAGACGCCACGATCAGCCCGGAATCGGAGCAGCAACTTGCGATGTTCCGCCGCAGGCTTTCCTCGCTGGGCTACCTGAACGCGGTGCTGGTGGTCGTCGCGGTGGGATCGATGGCCATAGCACGCTACGTATGAGCGTCACCCCCGGGAGCATCTGGCGGCCCGGCTAAACGTAGAGGCTCAGTTGGCCTCCACCGAGCAGGAACAGGTCGGCCGGGTTGTCAGCTTTCCCGGCGGGTTCGAAACTCGATATCAGCCGAAAGCCTTGCGGTGAATACCGGCTGCCAATTTCCAGTGCGGCCTGCGAAGCAAGGAAAATCTGCTCCGAACCCCAGAACTCTCGTTGCGAGCAGGGAAATGCAGTTGACGGCGAAATTTTCACCGCCAGTGGAACCTCGTCCACGCCGTACTCCTCCGCAACGAGTTTGCCGTGACTCAAGGCCTCGACTTCGACCCTCACATCGACCCCGGCCGCATTTCGCGGGTCTCTGGAGGCTCCGTTGATCAGATCCGATGTGCCCGAAACAACGTGCACGTGAGCATGGACCTGGCTCTGGTGTGCCACCCGACCGAAGTTGGAAATCACCCGGTAGCCATCGTCGCCGCAGTGTTTATCGCCCATCTCTACAGCCAGTACCGCAGCATCCACAAGTACGTCTGAAGACCAGAACTCCCACTGGGTCATGTGTCGCACCGGGACGATCAACAGCATCACGCGGGCCCATTTCAACTGGTTATGGAAGCAGGCGACCCTTGAACCGTCGCCCCCGGCTCCGCCATCAGGCCGGGCTTCCCAGCGTGCTTCGGCCTTACCCGAAACGATGGCGCAAAAGATGCAATCGCCCGATTCCGGCAGTTCAAGAGTCAATTGCGCGACGATTTCCTACGGGTACTCCGGGGTCGCGGTGTCGCACCGCGGTGCCGGAAGTCAGGTGCCATCATTTCCCGGTCAGCAACCACGCTCCCATCGCGCAGCCTCGACACGATCGCCTCTGAATATCGAGTCGTAATTTGAGCCTCCGAACCCCCTATCGTCTCAAGCGTGATACGGCTGGTGAACACGGTCGGCATCATCGCATCGTGCCGGTGGACAATCAGCTGGTACAGCTTTTCTTCCGCCCACGCTGTTGAGGCCTCGGCACCCAGATCGTCGAGGACGAGGACTTCCGCATCGCGCACCAACCCGAAGGTATGATCGAACGACTTGCTCCCTGACGGTCCGTATGAGCGACGCAGGTCGTCAAGCAGATCCGGCACGAACCTGAACAACACCTTGCGTCCCTGCTCAATGCACTCGCCAACGATTGCGGCGGCAAGGTGGGTTTTGCCCACTCCGGTCTTGCCCGCCAGGTACAGCCAGCCCGAAGGGTGTTCAGCGAAGACTTTTGCGGCGGCAAGAGCATCGGCGAGGGAGCGTTTATGCGCCGCGGTGCCCCCGGCACCGCCACGGGCCAGGAAGCTCGAGAAGGTCATCGACTCGGCCAGTCGCTCTCCCAGGCCTGAATCACGTTCATCGGGCGTTCCGCTCCCCGCATTTATTCGCACGACAGTCGAGAAATATGGATCGCCAAGCCGTGTGCGGAGCCGGTCGCTCAACTCTTCAAATCGAAGTCCGGTTGTTACCAAGGTTGGCAAACGGCGGTTATACCGGTGCGTGAGAATCTGGTCCAGCTTTTCGTCCGCCCAGGGAGTGGAAGACTGCGCGCCCAGGTCGTCGAGTATCAAGACCGGCGCTTCGATGGCCTGGAGGAAAATCTGGTCGTACTGCGCGCCGACTGCCGGGTCGAAGGCCGATCGCAGATGATCGAGCAGGTCGGGTACAGAAACAAATCGGATCGGCTGCCCACCCTCGACCAGTGCGTTACCGACTGCCGCGGCCAGATGCGTTTTCCCGGTACCCGACGGCCCGCACAGCACCAGCCAGCCCTGGCTGTCGGTGGCAAACCTTTGGGCGGAGTGGTACGCCTGCCTGAAGCTCGACGGGTCCGAGTAGGTGTCGCGAGTCCCGAGTTCTATCGTGTCGAACGTCAGTCGTTCAAGCGGCCCCAGGTCCGAGTACTGCCTGATCCGGTCGGCCGACGTGACGCCCCACACACGCTCCTGGCATTCGCACGGAACGACAGTCCGGGACGATGCCGGAGAATCTTCGCTTGGAGCAACCACGAACCAGCGCCTGTCGTCGCAGATGTCGCAGTGAATCTCAGCGCTAGTGAGCTCCTCTTGCTCGCCGTCGCTCGAGGTACTCCTCGTAGAGCTGCTCTGACCGATCCTCTTGAAGATCTCGTCGAGCGGTTCCATCCCCTTCATTTTCCAGCTCCTCGGGTCTGCCTTCTATCACCCATCGCCGTAAGATCGCAGCAATGTAGTTCCAACTCCGTACGTTCGCCCCGGCCGCCATGCGGATCGCCAGCATGACCTCGTCTTCTGGATGTTCTTCCAGTGCCGCATGAATATATTCGGCCACCATGGGCGTTACGGCAGCGATGTTCTGCTCGTAATACGTTATCGCACTCAACTTCTCGAGCGCAGCGTCCGTGTCAGGCCATGTTTCATTTTGTTTACCAGAAGCTGCGTCCCTGGCCCGTCCGTCGGGCCTGCTGCTCGCCGGGTCGATCCCCTGCCGCACAAGTGCACGCCGCACCGGCTCGGTATTCAGGTAGATACGCTCACCCACGGAACTGGCACCGGGGCCGGGTGAACTGTCCTGCGCCGCGAGGAGCAGAAGCACCCCTCGGTCTGACGCGGCCTCAAGCGCCGAATCGACCGCGGCTTCAAGCTCGTCCCCTGCCGCGCCCAGCATCGCCGCAACGGTGCGATCGGAATAGAGTTCGCCGCGGGTGATAGAGGAAGGCACCTTGCGCTGCCTGTGCAATGCGTGCACAACGCGGAGCACCACCTTGAGTTCGTTAAGCGAGTCGATCTCTTCTAGCAACGAAGCCAGGAGCGGGTTTGGAACCGGCGTGAACTGGACCCCACGAGGAAATCCGCCACTCATCGGGCCATACCGGAACCAGAAACGCCGGCCGCACCCGCAGCGTAAGTCGGTGCAGATCGGGGCTGGTACGAGAGTTCTTCAATAATTCCGATCCAGTCTCGAACCGTCATTTCCACTTCGTCGGTTGGGCCGTTCCTGTGTTTCGCGATAATCAACGTCGCGCGATCGCGTGGATACGGTTGCGTGGGATTCGACTTGTTCCATTCTTCTTCCGAGGTGAACTTTTCCTCCCGGTGGATGAACATCACCACGTCGGCATCCTGCTCGATCGATCCCGATTCACGCAGGTCGGACAGCATCGGTCGGTGGGAAGTGCGGTGCTCGACTGCGCGGCTCAACTGCGATATCGCCAGCACAGGAATGTGCAGATCCCGCGCCATGCCCTTCATTTGCCGGGATATTTCAGATACTTCCTGGGCCCGGTTGCCCTCCCGACTACCCTTGCCGCCGTTAATAAGCTGCATATAGTCGACTACAAGAAAGTCCAGACCGTGTGTCATCTGGAGACGCCGTGCCTTGCCACGCATCTCGGCGACGGTCTGAAATGGCGTGTCATCAACGTAAATCGTGAGATCGGACAGCAGACCGATCGAGTTGATCACCTGGTCTTCCTCGCTCGGCGTTTGGATCCGGTTGCGGATTTTCTGCATATTCACCCTGGACTGCGCTGCAAGCAGTCTCATGGCTATCTGCTCACGGCCCATTTCGAGCGAGAAAATGCCAACCTTGAACCCGGCTTTTGCGGCATGCAGAGTAAAGTTCAGTCCCATCATCGACTTGCCAACCGATGGCCGGGCTGCGAGAACGATCATGTCCGACCGCTGGAGACCCCCAACGAGCAGTTCGTCGAGCCGCTTGTAGCCGGTGACGATCGGCGACGTTGCCTGCTGGCCGTCGATCTGGTCGATCGGCGACGATTGCTCAAGATATGGCGTGAACGATTCGGACAGCGGTACAAAGTCGCGGGTCTGCGAACCCTGCCTGATGCTGAACAGCGCGTCTTCGGCCGCTGAGAGCGCCATATCGACATCGGGGTCGTCCCGGTAACCGATGTCGGCGATATCGGCGGCCGCAACAATAAGCCTCCGCATCGTGGCCGTGCGGTGCACGAGGTTCGCATAGTGTTTGATGTGGACAGAGGTCGGTGTGACCGAAATCAGGTGCGCCAGGTACGCCGCGCCGCCAACGTCCTCAAGGATCCCGCGATTTTCCAGTTCATGGGTGACCGTGACCTGGTTGATCGCCTCATCGCGCTGAAAGAGGTCGTGGCACGTCTCGAAACACTGGCGATTGATCTCGCGATAAAAATCATCAGCCGAAAGATAGCCCGCGATCTGGGTGATCGTATGGCCGTCAATCAGGATGGAGCCGAGTACTGATTCCTCGGCGTTAAGGTCGTGTGGGGGTAGTCGGTCGGCTTGCACGGGTGCAGTGAAATATACAAGCAGGGGCGCTCTGAATAAAAGTGCGAATGACGGTCGATACCACCCGAAGTTATTCACAACTCTCCACAGCTTATCCCCACTCCAGTTCAAGTCGGGATGTTGCAGGAATGTCCAGCCTTTAAAAATCACCCGCCCGGGCAGCAACGCTCCGGGCGGGTGAGGGTTCAACCAACGGTCACAGACCGTTTATTCAGACTTTTCGGCGGTTTCTTCAGCAGCCGATTCTTCCGAATCCTCTGGAGCCTCGGAATCAGACTCCGTGTCGTCATCATCTGACGAATCACTGGCTTCAGACTCTTCAGATTCCCCGGAAGCCTCGGCGTCGATCTTTGCCTCGGCAGCAGCCAGCACATCTTCAAACGAGGGGTCGAGTATGTTCTGATCCTCTTCCACGATCAAGGCAGAAACTTCTTCGAATTGCTTGTTCAACTCGATTGAAGTATCGTCGGCCACAACTTCCACCCGGAGCGTCGCATTGACGCCTTCGACCAGCCTCGCCGGTATCTTGTAGTCGCCAACCGCACGGATCGGTGCCGGAATTTGAATCCCTTTGCGGTCGATATCGCGTCCGGTCATGATGGCAAGCTGGGCGGCGATCATCGTGTTGGTCACCGAACCGTAGAGCCGACCCGTCGGACCAGTGCGAACTTCGATTCGCACTTTCTCTTCTTTGAGGGCATCGGCAACTTCCTGCCATTCGCTGGCTTCCTGGAGTCGGCGATTGTCGGCCTGCTGACGCAATTTGGCTGCCCGTCGCAGCTCGTGCTCGGTTGCCTGAACGCCAAGGCCCTGCGGGATCAGGTAGTTCCTCGCGAAGCCGTTTTTGACTTCCTTCACGTCACCGGCCCGGGCCGTGGGACGTACATCCTGCAGAAATAGAATTTTCAATTGTTCATCACCTCGTGAATCTGGCGGTAGGTTTTGCGCTGAACAACAGCGAACCGGCATGCCGATCCAGTCTCGTTTTCGAAGAAGCGCCAATTACGACGATGCTCCGAACCACGCGACTGCCGCCACACTCACTTGCTAGTAACTGGGTTTGCAGTTGGCCGATGCGAAGAATTCGGAGCGGAAACACGCCCGGTTAATCACAGTCCAACAAAATACCCAGACAAATAAAGGTACATCAAGACAGCACACCGAGCCATAGGCTGCGGGCATCCGACCCGAACCGGCTTACTTGCCCGGTTGACTCAGCGGGCGGCTTCTCCGCTGCACATCGTCTTCTGAAGTGCCGTGGGCACATGTTCCAGGCAATTATCTGCCAGTACACATCGCTCGGTCCATCGGGTCCACAGGCTCGGAACCCGAGAATCCGTCCTCCGGGTCTCCCGAATCAGCTATGAATAGGTTCAGTGCAGCAGCCGCTGCGTCCGCGTTGTCTTTTGCCGGAAAATCACCGCAGTCTTCAGGTTCAATCAACATGGAATGCGGAAGCGATTCGTGCAACGAAACGGCGTCGCTGTGGGTCTGAAGTTTGCTCTGGCGACCGCGCAATATCAGCGTTGAGATCGCGTGCATCGTGCCGATCAGTTCGGTTGGGACCCTGCCGTTGCAGATGGCAAGGGCTGTAACGGCCCCTGGCGCAGAATTCACGGCTTCACTGACCCACCCGGCCGCGTCGTCACCCTGAGACAGCAACAAGACTGGCTCACCAATCTCCCAGATCAGCATCACCAGCTCGAATGCCGATGACACTTCGGCCAGTAACGGGGCTCGGGAAGCCACGATAAGAGAAGAGAATTCGCTCCAGTCATCGGCCGTAGTTCCGGGAGCCACGATGACGACAGGCTGTGCAGCATCGGAACCCGGCCACGCGTCGACGCTCACGACCTTGCCCGATTGCAATGTGACCGAGATGTTTTGGAATTCGCCCATCGTCAATGCATTCTCCGTTTTGAACCGAGTTCGCCAGCACGCCAGTACTGCGATGTCCACGAAGGCGTCCACACCTTCCGCGGTCCAATTTAACCGGCGACCGCAAAGGTTTGCTTCATTCTAGCCGCAGGTATCTGATTCACCGCGAATGGTACCCGGCGCTGCCAATACGGAACCACCAATTACTGTTCATTACCACCGAAACAGGCGCGAAACACACCGTTCAGGCGGTATATTGGCCTTCGCAGAGGATTTCAATCTCAACAATGGCAATATTTGGGCCGGGAATCTCTAATGGCCCAGGCAGTGCGTAAATAAAAAAGGATCTGATGTGACTACCGAAAACTGGGGAGCGATCTACAAGGAAATGGGCGCAAAGCCGGTGATCAACGCCACCGGCAGTGTCACTCTGCTGGGCGGGTCTACACCGGTCGCAGAGGTCAAGGCAGCGATGGATGCTGCCGATTCGGCCTTCATTCCGCTGATCGAGTTGGAGCAGGTCGCCGGTGACAGAATCGCCGAGATGCTCGGTGTTCCAGCTGCCTACATTACCTCGGGAGCAGGGTCGGCCCTGACCCTGATGACCGCAGCGTTCATGGCCGGGATCGACGACGACAAGATTCAACAGCTCCCGGACACGATGGGCATGCCGAACGAAATCTTGATCCAGAACCGACAGCGCTACTGGTACGACCGTTGCCTGGAG
>CAJWWK010000076.1 GCA_913048295.1 uncultured Dehalococcoidia bacterium | reverse complement strand
CGATATCGAACACGGAAAAACCTTCGGACTCGTTGGCGAATCCGGCTGTGGCAAAACCACCACACTCAAAGTCCTCCTCGGGCTCGAAGTCCCGACCGCCGGCCAGATCTTCTACGAAGGCGAAGATGTCTCAACAATGACCAAGGTCGGGAAAACCGAATTCCGACGATCGGTACAGGCAGTCTTCCAGGATCCCTGGTCGTCGCTCAACCCACGCATGCGCGTGCGCGCCATCGTCGGGGAACCGCTCGAAATCGCCACCACGATGACCAAAAAAGAGATTAACGACCGGGTTTCCGACCTGCTCAACGAAGTTGGCCTCAACCCCTACCAGGCAAACCTCTACCCGCACGAATTCTCCGGCGGCCAGCGGCAGCGTATCGGTATCGCCCGCGCACTGGCCCTCAACCCGAAAGTTATCGCACTCGACGAGCCAGTCTCGGCACTCGACGTCTCGATTCGTGCCCAGATCATGAACCTGCTCGTCGACTTGCAGGATGAACACGGCCTCGCCTACCTCCTCGTGGCTCACAACCTCGCCACCGTGCGCTACATGTGCCACGACATGGCCGTGATGTACCTCGGCGTCGTACAGGAATCTGGCGAAACCGAAGCCATCTTCAACAACCCGATGCACATCTACACCAATGCCCTGGTCTCCGCGGCCCTGCCGTCACACCCCGACATCGAGCGTGAAGAGTTCCTGCTACCGGGCGAAGTGGTGTCGCCCATCGACCCACCACCCGGTGACGTGTTCATGACCCGCACACCGCTCGAAGTCGACCCGAACCACAAATGGGCAAACGAACGCCCACCACTCGTCGAAAAAGAGCCCGGGCACTGGGTCGTCGAAACCCCGTGGTCAATGGCGGCCGACGCAGGCCTCCGAGTAGAACTCTCAGGCCACAAGGGCGTCTAACAGCGATCGCCCCACCGAAACTTAAAACAGATGGCCGACGGGGTTTGCTCCGTCGGCCATCTGTTATTTAGCAGATCTCGTTCCTTCGGTCGTTCTCCACAGGAACACAGCGAAATATGGCTCCCGGGCCTGGATTCGAACCAGGGTTGGAGGCTTCAAAGGCCCCTGTCCTACCACTGAACGACCCGGGATCGCTTTCATCTAGGATACGCGAAGTCAGCCCCACTGTGGCACACGATCTCTCGCAAGTTTTACCCCGGCCTAAGCGGCAGTCGTATCTTTATCGGCACCGGCCTCCCGGTCAGACCCACTATCGCCACCTGACCCGACATCCGCTTCCGGCTCAGAAGCCGACCCCTCCCGGTCTCGCACGATCTCAGAACGTCGATGACGGGTCAAATCGGGCGTAGTCCTATAGTCCTACGAACGACGCGACAAGATTCGTGTTCGGCTGGGAATCACCCGATATCCTCGGTCATGGATTCATACCGGCAGAAAAGTGACTGTGCACACTAACAATCAATTTGGGGAGTTACTCGTAGCGTCACCCGCGCCACGCATGGCAATCTCGAAGGGTGCAGATGGCTCAAAGTTCGCTCGGGCTGTCGCGTTTTGAGCGAAATTAGTTGGAAACTCACTGGCATGCGTGACCCACGTATCGACGAGTTCGTTGAACGAATCGGCGAAGTCGACTCTAAAGGCAACCCAACACGGGTTGCCGATATGGCGCGCCGGGTAAAGGACTACCTCGTCGAGATTGAAAAGCTCCGGTCGGAAGTCGATATCGCTACCCGCCAGGTCGTATACCTCGCAGGCCGCGAGCAGGCGATGGTCAAGAACACACAGCAGTTTATGGCAACACGCATTAGCTCGGTGCAACAAATCCTCGGCACCTACTTGAACTCGACGTCAACTGAACTGAACGCGAGTGCAGTCGCAGTCGAAGGCACTACCATCAAGCGCAAAAAAATCATTCGACGAAGAAGAATCCTACGACGGCGCTAGACTCCCCGCGCGCATAGCGCTTCACTCGACCCGCCGCCTGTGTCCCGAGACCGCCTGCCCTGAGCCTGTCGAAGGGTCGAATGGGCCGAAGGGTCAACCCAATCCCCCCTAACAGAAAACCCGATTCCCCGACCCCTGCGGAGGGATCTCGCCAGACAACCCCCAAACCGCAGAAATATCTACGCCCAACCTCAAATCCCAACATCCACCCAATCCTGAGCCGGCCTGCCCTGATCCTGCCGAATGGGTCGAAGGGTCCCCTCAACTCCAACACGAACCCGCCCCACGATCGCCAACGTAATCCCGAAGACACAACACTGGGACGCGGTACGATGTAGTCCCGTACCAGCAACACCGGAAGCTGAACACGAACCCGAACCCCGGCCAGGCCATAACAACACCGGGCCCCAGTACCAACGCCGATAGTAAACAAGCAACATGACCGCCGGTTCAACTTCTAAATCGACACCCCTGCTCCAGGTGCGCAACCTCCGCACCTCGTTCAACACGCCCGACGGCAAGATAACCGCCGTGGCAGGCGTAACGTTCGACATCCATCACGGCGAAACCCTGGGTCTCGTCGGGGAAAGCGGCTGCGGAAAAAGCGTTACCGCTCTCTCGATCATGCAACTCGTACCCAACCCTCCCGGTGTAATCGAACAAGGCGAAGTGATGTTCGATGGCACCGACCTGCTAAAACTCTCGAACAAAGAAATGCAGGCCGTACGCGGATCCGGGATCGGAATGATCTTCCAGGAACCGATGTCATCGCTTAACCCGGTACTCAGCATCGGGCGGCAAATCACCGAACCGCTCGAAGTGCACCTGGAACTTGGCAAGGCCGCAGCGCTCGACCGTGCCGCCGAGCTGCTCAACATGGTCGGCATCGCCGACTCACGACAACGACTCGACGACTATCCCCACCAGCTCAGCGGCGGCCAGCGCCAGCGCGTCATGATCGCGATAGCGCTCAGCTGCGAGCCCAAACTGCTGATAGCCGACGAAGCCACTACAGCCCTCGACGTCACGATCCAGGCGCAGATCCTCGAACTGATGAAGAACCTCACTTCCCAGCTCGGCACGGCCCTCCTCATCATCACCCACAATCTCGGGATCATCGCCCGCTACGCCGACCGGCTAAACGTCATGTACGCCGGAAAAATACGCGAATCTGGAACCGCAGAACAGGTTTATCTGAATCCCGCACACCCCTACACAATCGGCCTGCTCAACTCGGTCCCCAGGCTCGATCGACCCGCGACCGACCGGCTCGACCCCATCCCCGGCGAAATCCCCGATCCCAGCGACCTGCCAACCGGATGCGCATTCAGGCCCCGGTGCCGGTGGGCGACAACACAGTGCGAGATCGACGAACCCTCGCTCGAGGCAACTGGCGTACAAAATGGCAGAACCGACGCGCAACCGGCCAATGCCCCCGCGCTTGTGGCCTGTTTTGAAGCAAACGCCGTCGCAACCTCAATTGAAATGGCCAGAACATGACCGCCGGGACAGGCACGGCCAGCGCATCAGCCACACAAGAACGAACCGACACCTCCAGCGCGCCAACCGGCACCCCACTGCTGAGCGTCAGGAACCTGAGCGTTCACTTTCCACTCAAGCGGGGGTTCATAGTCCAGCGCGAAGTGGCCCGCGTCAGGGCGGTCGAGGGTATTTCGTTCGACATTTACCCCGGCGAAACGCTCGGCCTCGTCGGCGAGAGCGGCTCGGGCAAGACGACCGCCGCCAAGGCCGTAATCCAACTGAGAAAACCCGACAGCGGCAGCATCATGTTCGATGGCCAGGAACTTCTCGGAATGTCAAACTCCGAGCTGCGACCGATCAGGCGAAAAATGGGCATGGTCTTCCAGGACCCGTACGGATCGCTCAACCCGAGAATGCGGGCAGGCGACATCGTGGGCGAACCGCTCAAGGTGCACGGACTCGCCGAATCGGGCGACGACTATCGCACACAGGTAAGCGCACTCCTCACAACCGTCGGGCTGAGTCCAGGCATGGCCGAACGCTACCCCAACGAATTCAGCGGCGGTCAGCGTCAGCGACTCGGGGTCGCCCGCGCTATCGCAGCAAAGCCAAGCCTGCTCGTGCTCGATGAGGCCGTATCGGCGCTCGATGTGTCGATTCAGGCCCAGATCCTGAACCTGCTCCAGGACCTGCAGGATCAGTACAACCTCGCCTACCTGTTCATCGCCCACGATCTCTCGGTCGTAAGACACATCAGCGACAGGGTCGCAGTAATGTACCTGGGCCGGATCGTCGAAACCGCCGATAGCAAGGACCTGTACGAAAATCCCCTACACCCCTACACCCAGGCACTGCTCTCCGCGATCCCAACCCCAAACCCCCGTCTCGAACAATCTCGCACCCGGATCATCCTGCAGGGCGACCTGCCGAGCCCGATGGCACCGCCGTCCGGATGCCATTTCCATACCCGCTGCCCTATCGCCACCGAGGCCTGCTCGCTAACCGACCCCGACCTCCGGCAACTCGCCCCTAACCAGGCAGCGGCATGCCTGCTCGCAACCGGATACGATGCAGCACCGAGTCCTGTATCACGCGTCTGACCTCGGAACTCACGATGCGCACACCGCCATCCTGAGCCCCTCGAAGGGTCACGCCCTCGCTAACCCATCATTGCTACAGCGATGCCGTCTGATGCCTTCTCCCCGGGGAGAAGGTTAGGTCAAGGGGGGAATGAAATCGAATTCCGCATCACCCACACATCCACCTAAACCGTCATCCTCGCGACCGCCGCTTCGTTAAGCTCAATCCCCAGCCCCGGCCGGTCCGATAGCACCATGTCCCCGTCCTTCGGCAGCACCCCTTCGCCGTACAGCTCGGCGAGATCGTCGAGCGGACCCGAAAACTCCGTCGAAAACTCATGCGGGCGTACGCCGTTCTGCACCGTCGAAAAGGCATGCAAAGACGCCATCGAGTTGATCCCGGCCTGTGGACTATGCGGCATCACGGGCTTGTTCACCGTCACCGCCATCTCGTAAATGCGCTTTACTTCGGAAGGACCGCCTGCGCTCAAAATATCAGGCTGGAGAATATCGGGGTCGCCAAGCAACACGAGGTGACGGAAAAACCACCGGAAGGCGTCCTGCTCCCCTGCCGAAATCGCCACGTCAAGGGCATCGGCAACCTGCTTCAGACCCGTCAGGTCGTAACGCGGGATCGGCTCTTCAAAATGGTCGATCCCGAGCGCCTCGAACTTGCGGCCCTGCTGAATTGCCGTACTCACCGAATAGCCGTTATTGGCGTCGAACCCCAGGTAATTGCCCTCCGAAAGATACTCACGCACCAGCTTGAACATCGCGTAGTCCTTGGCCGGGTCGAAGTCCTGCCGCCAGCCCTTCCAGTCCATGCGGATCTTGAAGGCCCGAAAACCCATGTCCCAGCCCTGCTTCACCAGATCCAGCATCTCTTCTGGCTGCATTCGCCAGCCCGACCCCGTACTCCAGTAAAGTGGGATGGTCGTTCGGGCCGCCCCACCCATCAATGTATGCACCGGCAGCCCGGTCTCCTTGCCAAACAGGTCCCACAGCGCAACGTCGATCGTCCCCACGATCTGCGCGGGAAGGTTGTACAGCCGGTCGCCCTTGCCAAGTGCCAGCGTCTCCCAGTGCCGGTCGATCTGCAACGGGTCCTCCCCGACCAAAACCGGCTTGATGATATTTTCGAGATAGGCGTTGAACACCGCCACGCTGCGACCCGGCACGTTCCTGCTGCCGCCCGGCGCTTCGGCCCAGCCCTCCACTCCCGCATCGGTCTGAACTCTCAAGAGCGACTTCCCAGTCGAAAGCGGCGTAGTAGTGATATCGGTGATTTTCATAGGTGGCTCGGTGCTTTAGGCACGTTTTCTCCATAAGGGCTGTTGCGGACCGGTCCGCGAAGGTCGAACCGGTGAATGGATCGCGGACACCTTACGACTTTTCGTGGCCCAGCTGTGCCCGGTCGGGCGTGATCGTCGATGGCGCATATGCGCCATCGACCCTTCGAAAAGCTCAGGACGGCGCACAGGGTGACGACGTTCATGACAACACGGATGTGCGCCGGTGCAAAAATTCGGTTCAGTCGGCTAGCGCTGGACTCGGCTCACGGACCCCCGCGGCACCCGACTCAGAAATCTCCAGCGGCCGGAACACCCGCCAGTAAATCAGGCTCGATATCCCGATGGCGGAAGCCATGACGAAGAACGGAGTCGTAAAATCGCCCCCGTCGAGCATCCGTGACCCGAACCAGATCGCAACCGCCGAAACCGCCCCGCCGACCGCCATCTCCAACCCCGTATTCGTCGCCCGCTCTTTCGCATCGAGCACACCCATGTTGAAGGCATCGTCCAGCGGCGAAGTCAACCGGAATATG
Source organism: uncultured Dehalococcoidia bacterium (assembly GCA_913048295.1). Lineage (GTDB taxonomy): Bacteria > Chloroflexota > Dehalococcoidia > Lucifugimonadales > Lucifugimonadaceae > Lucifugimonas. The sequence continues at coordinate 1,861 of CAJWWK010000076.1, read as the reverse complement.
CCGACCCGCCCGACATACGACGCACCGGAAAGCACCAGCAGCAACATTCCCTCGTTAAACAGGAACGGCAACACGCCCATCGCCACAACAAACGGAATCGATAGCAGCCGGGTCAACACAATGGCGTCGACCTTCAACATTCGGGCCGCGAGCAGCGGTACGAATATCGTGGCAACGGCAAGCGTCATTTCTGCAGAAGCGAAGACAATCCCCACCTGCCCCTCGCTGGCGTGAATATGCCCTTGGTCGGAATGGAAAACAACATTGAACATCGGCGCGATCATGCCAAACCCGGCCGCGATGATGGCACTCGTCAACACAAAGTAAGAGATGCGGCGCCAATGTGTGACGCCCGAGAACATCCGGTAGATGCTGAAACGACCCCCGCCCGGATCGGGTGCGGATTCAAACTGAAGCTCAGGGCGCTCCTCCGATTCCTGGGACCGCAGCATCAGCGCCGGGATCAACGAAAGCGCCCACAGTGCCAGGCCTCCATATACCGCGTATCGGTAAGCGGCCACAATCCCGATATCGTCGGCGAACAGTGCCGGGATAGTCCCGGCGATCAGCGCCCCGGCCATAGCCGACATCGTGCGGAAGCTGCCAGCCACGGCAAACAGGTGCACCCGCTCGGCAGGCTTGCTGTTCTCGGCCATAAACGCCGGTTCGGCCGTGTGGTGCATATTGCCAAAGAAACTCGCAAACACCGGCGTCGTAAGCAGAATCATCTCGCTCGACGAATTGATCACTATCAGACCAATCACCGCGCCAATGCCGTCGCCGAGAATAAACGAAGCCTTCCGCCCAATGCGGTCCGAAATCAAGCCCGCAGGCAGTGCCGTTGCCGCACGGGCGATGAAGCCGACCATTAGCCGGGTGCCGATAAACGCAATGTCGTAACCAACCGCCAGCAGATACAGGTTCAACAACACGTTGAACGATCCGTGGATCATGTCCATACCAATTACATGGATCACGTACAGGTTGGCGTTGCGGCTGAACTGGCGCGTCTTGTAGCGGTAGTCACCGACGAATGCCGCAATCGCGCCGCGCGACCGCCGATTCTCGGCACTTGAAGTGCTTCGGAGGTCGCTCGGTGTATCTCGATTCGATTCGCTCATTTGCCCGGCCCGATTGTGCAAGATACCGCAGGGCGATAGCATATAAGTTCAAGTTAACTTGAAGTCAACACCATCTCGGTTATACAGATGAATTCACCGGTCATTCTCTCAATTGGCGAAATTTCACAGCGCACCGGTATCGCAACCTCGGCGCTCCGCTTTTACGAAAGCATCGGGCTAATACGCTCACAGAGAAACCGCGGCAACCAGCGACGCTTCCAGCGGGCCGTCATTCGCCGGGTAGCCGTAATCAAGGCCGCCCAGCGGGCCGGAATCCCCCTCGACGATATCGGACAGGTGATGGGTACCCTACCCGCCGACCGCGCCCCAACAAGCTCCGAATGGAAACGGTTTTCGAACTCGTGGAAGCGGGACCTCGAAGCGCGCATCGGTCAGCTGACCAGGATAAAAGACGACCTCGCAGGCTGCATCGGCTGCGGATGCCTCTCGATCGAAAACTGCGCACTGATCAACCCGAACGACGAGCTTGCACGCGTACTCGTTGGCACCAGCAAGCTCGAGCGTGGGACCAGACCCCTCGAAACCCCGAGCTGAAACAGGATCGCGGAGCACCGTTCGGCCGCCGACCGTAATTATCGGACGCGGCAGAAATTCGCCCTAACCGCCACGAACTCCCACAGATTCGGTCATACAATATGTAGTCAGTCTGGGGCCTTAGCTCATTTGGGAGAGCGCCTGCTTTGCAAGTAGGAGGTAGCGGGTTCGATCCCCGCAGGCTC
>CAJWWK010000075.1 GCA_913048295.1 uncultured Dehalococcoidia bacterium | reverse complement strand
GTTCGCAAAGCGCTCGGGTTCTACGAATCGATCGGGATGCAGTGCGAGCTTGAGTTCGTTGGATTCGCGAATTTGGCGCTGTTTGGCTCGACGTCGGAAGAGACTTGTGAATACTACGAGCGAGGCCTGCTGCGACCCGATGAGGACTACGACTCCATAGTTCCGTCGTACCTCAGGCAACCGTGTGATCCGATGGACGAAAATGGCTTCGTGAGCATCCCGCAGGGTCCGGGTCTCGGCATCGAGTTCGACTGGGACTACGTGAACGCCAACCTGGTCTAATTCGAGTTACGTAGCGATAATTTGTCTCCAATAAGAATCAAAGTGAAATCCGAAGTAATATCAGAACTCCCTTTACGCGTCTCACTTCCCTCCCTCGGAGGGAGAGGGGGCGAGCCCAACCTAGAACATCATGGGGCACCAGGGTGCTCTGACTGTGGTGAACATGGCATCGGCCAGCGCTACCGAGCCTGCGGTATTTTCTTCGACGCGACCGGCACGATGTAGATCGGCAAGTTTCGCACCACCCAGATATATCGTTGCCAGCGATGCTGTCGGAAGGGTTACATCCGCTGGCTTTGTCGTCGCAACGCATGTCGCTCCACCGGATCCGCCGTCTAACTCGAACCGACCTCCCCATTCCGGAACTAACGAGTCCTCGACCTCCAGTACCAGGCTGCCTTCGGCGAGATAAGTGCGGGCCGCCAGTGCTTCTGCGACATCGAGCAGCCGGTACCAGACGCCGTCGTAGGGCTTCCGCTGCAACTGCCGCGGGTCATCGAGCATCCAGGGCAGGCTATCATCGGAGGGCGAGCACCAGGTACTCAACGAGTCGTAAAGATCGACATTTAGCAGGTGGTTCCACAGTGCGGCGTGGGAGGCAGCATTGCTGTGAATCACATGATCCGCGTTGATCATTCCGTGTGTCTTCTCGCCGAAGACGTGGGCCTCTTTTAGTAAGTACTTAGCGTACCCGAGAGCCTTGCCGTCTTCTTCGTAAACGATCAGCCAGGGCTTTCCCCAGTCGCCACTTCCGCTGTTAACATCCAGCATGTAGTGGTCCCATGCGGCGGCGTTTTTTCTCGGTATTCCCACGTTGGCCTGAACCGCCGCTTCCCACGCAGCGGGGAGTACTTTTCGTGCCTCGTCGCCAGATATAAACCGAATCTTGCCCGGAATTTCCGGAGAGTGCTTTATCGCGGCCTTTCGGGTGTCAATCAAGAAATTTTCGTGCTGAATCGAAATACCGAATCCGTAACGACTGTAAATGATACTTTCGGAGGCCCAGAGAGAAGCGACTGGCTGATCTTTTTCACGCTCCTGTCGCAACAGCCGAAGCATCATATTGTTGAGAAGACCCTGGCGTCGATGAGTCGTCGCGACAGTAACCGCCGTGACACCGGCATTTTTGACAATAGCACCGCCCGGAACGGCCGATTCAAACGGAAACGAAGCGCTGGTGCCGACGATTTCACGATCTTCGATCGCACACATTGTCGTCGCCGGAGGCAGGAGCTCTCGATCGATCCGGTAGTTCTCCTGGCCAGCGGTGTAATGACCACCAAAGCCGCGCGCCACCACCTTCCAGAATTGGCGCTGCTCGGCGTCGGTAATTTGGCGGTATTCGATGGTCATCGGTTCAACACGGGTAGCCTCGCCTAGAAATAATGCGTGCACCAGGGTGCGGTGTCGGTCGCAAACATGCCGTGCAGCCTGGCGAGCGACCCGGGTGCGACCGCGTCGATTCGGCCCGCCTCGACAAGGGGTCCGGGCGTTGTGCCTCCCAGGTAGAGCGCGGCGAGGTCGCCCGGAGTCATGATGACATCGGGTTTTTCGGTGGTTTTCTTCACGGATGCCTGTGAATCTTCGACATCAAGTACGTAGGTCCCCGCTACTTCAGGCTGCGATTCGGAAACCACCCCTATTTTCAGCCGTCCGTTGGCGTTGTATTCACGGGCTTCGAGCAACTTCACCACGTCGAGAAGTCGGATCCACAGCGAATCGTGTGACTTGCGATTGAGCCGGCGGGGATCCGACAGTATCCACCAGAGCGGGTCGTCCGCCGGTCGATTTTCGGCAGTAATTTTCACGACCAGGTCGAAGTTCAACAGGAACCGCCACAGGACAGCATGCGCGGTATCGGTAGTCGATACCTGCTCTTCGACCTGCAGGGTACCCATGTCTGAATCGCCCTTCCGGCGCATGCGATAGGTCACATAGCCGGTCTGCTCGCCACCCTCCTCGCAGACGGCGAAGAACAACGCACTCGCCCCGTCGCGAACACGCTCCTCGTCGAATAACCCGTACTGCCATCGTCCGGCGTTTCTATCGACGGCACCCGGTGTTTGCTGGCGCATCTGCTCGTAGATATCCGGCAGTATCACAGCAGCTTCTTCGGCATCGACGAAATAGACCTGCGAGCCCGCTTCAGCAGGCTCGACTGGTTCCGGCGAGTGGGCGAACGCCCCAAACCGCGGGTCGATAGTCCAATTGTAGGAACTGACCGCCAGCCCGTAGTCGAACCGGCCGTAGAGGTGCGCCTGCGAGGCCCAGAGACCGCTTACGATGTCACCGCGCTCGCGGGCCGATTCGTGCAGCCGGGTCATCATGCCGGAGAAAGCTCCCTGGCGGCGATGAGTGACTGATGTCGTCATGTAGGCCACACCGGCCATCGGGACGGTTGCTCCTCCCGGGACGGTCAGCGAGTAGGAATCGGCACCGGCGGTACCGACAATGCGTTCTGACCTGCTGTCGACTGCAGCCACCAGGCGGTCGATTTCAACCCGATGGTCTCGCAGGCGCGCGATATCGTCCGGGTGAACATGCTCGCCAAAACCGCGGCGAACGGCCCTTCGCCATTCGGTGAAATTATCGTCGGTTACCTGTCGGAGTTCGATCGTCATTGGAGTAAATAATGGGACTGTAAAATCTGCCCGACGACGTATGCTACGTGCTGCATCATCTACGGGCCAGCTTCCTGGCGCAAGCACCTAACAAGAAAAGGTAAATTCAGAATGGCCGATCTACTCGAAGACAGGGTTGTGCTGGTTACCGGGGCCAGTTCGGGCATCGGTCGCGAATCGGCGAAAGTGATGGCCGGTCACGGGGCGAAGATCGTCGCCGCAGCAAGACGTGAAGCCAAAATCGCTGAAACGGTTCGGCAGATCAAGACCGCAGGTGGGACGGCCACCTACGTTGTGACCGATGTGACCGATGGCGGGCAGGTTGAACGGGCCGTACAGCACGCTGTGTCGACTTACGGGGCACTCGACGCGGCGTTTAACAACGCAGGCATAATTGAGCCCAGTTCCCATCTTCATGAAATCGCTGAAGAAGATTTCGACGAGGTCATCGACGTAAATCTTAAAGGTGTTTTCCTGTGCATGAAATACGAAATCTCGTACATGCTGGAGAACGGCGGTGGAGCGATCGTAAACCACTCTTCGTTTTCAGGACTGAGGGGCGGCTCCGGACGATTCCCGTCGTACACGGCCAGCAAGCACGCCGTACTCGGACTCACCAGATCGGCGGCTATCGACTACGCCCGTCATGAAATCAGAGTAAATGCCGTTTGCCCCGGACCAGTAGAAACAGAGCTTGCCGAAGGCCTATCGGGTGGCGACCCCGAAAGGCGCAAAACGCTCGAAAGATGGATTCCAATGGGACGATATGGAAATGTGCGGGAGGTGGCCGATCTCGTGGCATTCCTGTGCTCAGGATCAGCGTCCTACATCACAGGTCAGGCGATATCGGTTGATGGTGGTGTAACGGCGTAGGATTCTTCTGGTTCTCCCTTCCGGCGCAGGGAGAGGGGACCTGGGCTACCGTGTCCACTGCGCTTGGTAGGGTGCGGGCTTGCCTTCATTGGGTTCTGGTTCTCGAACCGTGCCCTCACGCCACGATTCGACCGGGATCCAGTCGAGCAACTTTTCGCCTTTTGCGACCGAAAGCGGACTATTGAATCCGGTTATAGGCTCGCGAATTTCTACTCCGGGAAACTCGGATTCGATTGCGTCCATCGTCGGGATTTCAAGAGTGGTGTCGGTGGCGTTGATAAAGAACGCTTCGTGACCGCCAAACTCTTTCTCGATCGACAAACGACACGCCCTGGCCGCGTCGTGTCGGCCCACCCAGCTCCAGAATCCCATCGGTTGCCTGCCCCCGGTGCTTGTCTTGTCTCCGGACTCCAGGTGTCGTTCGGCCGTTGCCGGGTCCCACAGGGCGTGGAACCGCATGTTGGCGATCTGAACCTTGCCGGGTCTGCGACGGACGAACGCGTCTGCCATCTGCTCGCCAAGCCATTTCGACTGCGAATAGGCGTCTTCAACGTGTGTCGGGTGGTCCTCATCGACCGGCAGGTAGTCCGGCATGTAGAGCTTTTGGCCCCAGCCAGCGCCCACTGCGTTGATCGACGACGCCATACAGATTCGCTCGATACCGTGGACCTCAGCGGCTTCAAGCACGTTCCAGTTCGCCATCATGTTGATGCGGAACAGCTTGTGCTCGGGGTCGGTGTTCGGAGCCGGAATGGCGGCCATGTGAATTACCGCGTCGGCACCAGTGAGTGCGTTCAGCACTTCGCCGTAGTCGGTGACATCGATACGCCAGAAGTGTGCGGCGTTCGATGCGGAACCCGGCCGCGGTGCAACCGCGTCGATGTTGTACACGTCGTAGCCATTGGCCGCCATCTCGGCGATTATGTATTCGCCGGCCCTGCCCGAACCGCCCGTCACCACTACTTTTTCAGCCATTTTTGTCCCCACAAATCAAGAACCGGCCGCTCGTACGCGCAACCGCTTTTTCGACCGCACAATTATGGACGCGTGTCGAAGGGTCCGGTGACGCGCTTTCAACGAAAAATAGAAGTGGGAACCATGATGGCCGATCGGTTGCCAACTCGGCCTGTTGCGGACATACCCGGAAAATCTAAACAACTATTTCAATCTTCACCCGCGCGCGGCCCCGGGCAATGAGTGATTGGGCGAGAGCCGATACGCAAAACTTCAGGCCAGCGAACGGTTCATGTAGCCGTCCTCCGCACCCAACAGATCGCCCTCGGCGAAACGCTCGACCCGGAAGGGCTGCACATCGATCAGGTCGGTCGAACCGTCGATAACCAGGTCGCTCAGTATCTTCCCGACGCCCGGACTCAGCTTGAAGCCGTGACCGCTGAACCCGGCCCCGACAAATAGGCCGTCGAGCGCCTGCACCCGCCCGAACGCCGGCATGAAGTCGGGCGAGCAGTCGTAAACGCCGGTGTAGCCACGAACAAGCGATGCCGAATCCTGTCCGGGAAACCTGGCGGCGAACCGTTCCAGCTGGCTCACCTGCTCGTTCAACTCGGCCGGTTTTACGGCTTCTACATCCTCGTCGACGGGCCCCTTCATCGGGTCGTGCTCACCAATCAGCGTCAGCGAACCGGCTTCGGGTCGGAAGTACGTCTCCGCAATGCGGTCGGAGACGATCGGGTGGATCCCGCCAAAATCGGGCGTGCGCTCAACGACGGTGATCGCGTGCCGCACCGGCGTAATCGGCAAGTCGACTCCGTACTCGGCAAGCAGATCACTTGTCCTGAACCCAGCTTCGACGATCACGGTCTCAGCGCTGATAACGCCGTCGGACATGGCTACCCCGGTCACGCGGCTGCCTTCAGATGTCATAGCGAGAACCTCCGGACCGATTCGCACATCGACGCCCAGATCGCGTGCGGCACTGATAAACGAATTCGCAACTGTCGAGCCGTCAGCATGGCCCGAGTTCGGCTCCCAGGCACCGGCGGTAACATCGTCCCGCACGAGCCGGGGTTCGATGTCGCCCACCTCACCGGGTGTAATCATCCGGGCATTGATGCCCAGTCGTTGCTGCATCGCGATCACTTCACGGGCGTGCGGAACCTCTGCGGTGGCGAAAAGAATCAGGAAGCCGACCTGACGAAACCCGCTTTCGCCAACGCCGACGATGTTTTTCCAATCGCCGAACATCTCCCGACCGTACATAGCCACTCTGGTCAACGATTCCAGTGTGTAGTGCATCCGCACGATCGCGCTCGACCAGCCCGAAGCGCCTGCAGCGATACCCTCTTTTTCGATCAGGATTATTTTTCCGGCACCCCGTTTTGCGAGGTGCCAGGCCGTCGAAGCACCGTGCACCCCACCGCCCACAATGACGATATCGGCCGTATTAGCCATCGAATAAAAACTCCCGGTCCGCTCCCGGTTCTTTCAGCGATATTTGCGTGCAGCACTACTCTGACACACGAAACTCCCCGGCAACAGGGTCGCTTGCGATTCCGGACGGCGAGTAATATTCCCATACGCGTTCATATCGCGCCGAAAATCCTTGCGAAACAGGCAGGCAGTAACGACCCGAAGAAAGTTCAGATATCCAACATGGTCCTCGAAAAACTCAAGCAAGTTCCCGATCCAACATACGTCCATGCCGGCCCTCTCACAGATTTCGTTTCGAGTCTATTTGTTGCTGCCGGCATGCCAGCCGCGGGAGCGCAGTTGAGCGCCGCCGTGCTGGTCGACGCCGATATGAACGGCATCGATACGCACGGCGTTAGCTACAACATCGACCACCACTACCTGGTGGGGTTGCTCGACGGCTACATCAACCCAACGCCCGATATGAAGGTGACGTACGAGACCCCCGGTACCGCGGTGATCGACGCCGATCGCGGCATGGGGATGATCGCTGGTGTGATGGCGATGGAACTTGCGATCGAGAAGGCCGCGACCACGGGCATCGCCTCGGTCGCAGTGAATAATTCTTCCCACTACGGTGCGGCCGGTTACTACGCCCGACAGGCCCTTGACCACGACATGATCGGCTTTTCAATGTCATCGGGAGGCAAGAACGTAATCATTCCGCTAAACGGCCGCTGGCCCTGGATGGGCACCAATCCAATGGCCTTTGCTGCTCCTGCCGACAGGGAGCCCGCGTTTGTGATTGACATGGCGTCGTCGATCTCTTCGTTTGGCAAGCTTGCGATCGCTGAATCGTTCGGCGTCGATATTCCCGTCGGATGGGCGCAGGATGCCAATGGAAACACCGTCACCGACATTACTCGACGCAACGAAGTCATCGGCCAGCCGCCGCTTGGCGGGACGCACGAACAGGGTGCGCACAAGGGGATGGGGATTGGCATGATGGCAGATGTGCTGAGTGCGATTCTGCCAAACGAACCCGTTTCGGGGCTTGTTCCAGATGAAGCCAAGGGGGGCGGTCGGTTCTGCCATTATTTCCAGGCGACCCGCATCGATGGGTTCCGCCCTGCCGCCGAGTTCAAGGCGGATATGGACGTGATGCTCAGGACCCTGAGAGAGCAGGAATCGGCCCCAGGAGCGCCCGATATTCAGTACCCGGGTAATCCAGATGCGGAGTACGTCAAAAAGCGCACCGAAACCGGTATTCCGCTGCCGCGGCACACGGTGAACTACTTCAAGCAGATGGCCGACCAGCTGAACGTAGCGTGGACGATCGGGGGATGAGGATTAACTGCATTTCGCAGCAAGTGATGGCCGGGATGAGGCAGAAGCAATCGAAGCGACAAGTGAACAACATTCCCCCCTCACCTAAATCCTGTCCCTGATGGAGAGGACTTCATGGGCGGCGATGAGCGACGCGTCCCGAGCGAAGTCATCTGAGCCAAAGGATCTGGAGTGGGGGCGCGAATTGACTGATCTGACCGCCGCTCAAATTGAAACATTTCTCGCTTTTCGCGGCTACGTAAACCCGAATGGTAGGTTCTGGTTCATTGGGATGGAAGAAGGTGGCAAGAGCACCATTGAAAACCTTCGGATCAGAGCTGAAAAATTCGGCAGATTGGAAGATCTCGAGCGATCGCACCGAAACTTTAACTCCCACGACATGAATAAATTAACGACGTCAACCTGGGGATTGATGTTGTCGATAGTTGGCCGGATGAGCAGTCAGCCGAACTGGTGGAGCACCGATGTCAGGCGCGCTTACCAGTCCACGAAACTCGGCCGACTGAATGGCGAAACTTATCTGACTGAAGTCCGGCCACTTCCAAAAAAAGGTATCAACGATTGGCCTTACGGAGACTTCTTCGATTCACCCGAGGATTACTTCGAGCGGATATTCCCCGATCAGCCCATGTCCATTCGATCAGATTACGGTTCTGCCAATCCAAAACCACAGTTCGTTTTCTGTTACGGCAAATCCTACTGGGACAGGCACCCTCAAGTGTTCGAGCTCATTGACTTCGAATCAACTCTCGACGGTTCTATTCAATGGGGTCGAAATGAAACTACCGTTTTCCTATTGACCAATTTCTTCGACTACAGTCGCATGGGATTTACTGAAAACTTCGTCGACAGACTCCGCGAATTCGCCCTCAGTAAATCTCCGAAATAAACACCAAAAAGAGAAGCCCCCGGTTTTGCCGGGGGCTTCTAACGCATGTCGCGCCGCGAGGCGGACTGTAAGCCGAGTCCTGTACCGACTTCCTGAACGGAAACCGGCGACGGCCATCCATCTAGGCCTACAGTTGCCCGCAGGCTCAAGCAACCAACCCGGAAGCTACCCGGATCCGGTCACAGCTTCCCTATTTGGTCTTGCACCGAGTGGGGTTTACCTTGCCCCGCATGTCGCCATCCGGGCGGTGCGCTCTTACCGCACCCTT
>CAJWWK010000074.1 GCA_913048295.1 uncultured Dehalococcoidia bacterium | reverse complement strand
GTGATCGGCAACGGCGTTGTGGTCGACCCCGACGTGCTGTTGAAAGAGACCAACGAGGATGAACTCGACCCTCAGCACCTGGCTGTCAGCGACCGGGCGCACCTGATATTGCCGTACCAAGTCATCCGCGATCAGCCCGAAGAGTGACGACGCGGCAATGCCGCCATCGGCACGATCGGACGTGGAGTCGGACCAGCGTACGTCGACAGGGTTTCGCGCCAGGGCCTGCGCATTGGGGAGTTGCTCGACCATGGAGATCTGGTGCTTCGGCTTCCGGATATTATCGCGTTCAGAAACGGGATGATTACGAATAATTACGGCGGCGACCCGATCGATCTCGATTCAGCGATTGCGTCTACCAGTAAATGTGCCACAGAGCTCGCTTACAGCATCCGCCCGGTAAAAAATATTGTGACCGATGCTGTTGAGTTCGATAGCAATGTGATGATCGTGGGTGCATATGGCGTCTTACTTGACCTGGATCACGGTACATACCCGCACATGACGAGCTCGAATCCGAGCGTAGGCGGAACATGTACTGGCCTTGGCACGGGGCCCGGATCGAATGGCGGGGTAGTCGGTGTTTTCAAGGCCTACTGCACTCGGGATGGCGTGGATCCGTTCCCAACCGAAAACGAAGGTGATGCAGGTGATAATATTCGCGAAATGGCCGACGAATTCTGCGTCACAACCGATCGCGCCCAGCGAACCAGGCGGTTCGACGGGGTAGCGGGTAGATACTTCGCCCGGTTGAACGGGTTCGATGCCATGATTATTACTCGACTTGACACTGTCGACGGAACCGCGAAGAGAATAAACCCTCGTATTGCAGGATCTGCTCGCAAACTGAGAGATTCGGACGCGGCGAACCCTGCGGAACCGGCTCGACTCGTGGCGGCGCGCTAGTCCAGTCCCGGGCTCGGCTGGGGCTGTTTGGGTTGTCCGATCGCGGTCATTACGGCATCTGCCAGCCTGCTGGAGTGATGCCTTAACGTGAGCCCATCGACAAAGACAAAGTCTCCCATGACGATTTCATGGGCAAATTGCTCGACGATCCCGTTGTCCAGTTCGACCGGGGCAGCATCTTCCGCTGCGTATTCGCTGAGCACTCTATCGGAAAACTTGGCAGTGTTCACAAGCAGGTAATCAAGCTTGCGACCACCGATGTATCGCACCACTTCCGATGCAAATGCCGATACTCCGTACCCGGCCGTTTCGCCGAGCTTGGTCATTAGATTGCAGGCATATATCACCGGCGAAATGGTGTCGCGTATTGCGTCGCTCACATCTTTGACCAGTAGGTTGGGAATAACACTGGTATAGAGATCCCCGGGGCCGAGCAGAATCGCGTCGGCATTCTTGATTGCATCAAGCGCCCGTGGGTTTGCCTTCACCTCGGAATCGAGGAACACCTCACTGATTCCAGGTCCGTTTTTTCCTCGGAGATCGATTGCCGACTCGGTGCGGATGACCTGGCCATTGATCAACCGCGCACACAGGTGGGCTTCGTCGAGGGTTACCGGCACCACCTGGCCATCGAGTTTCATCATTCGTGAAAGTTCGTCGATGGCACCTTGAACACCGTTGTATGCCGTCGTCAGGGCCGCAATTACCAGATTGCCTACACTGTGACCTTGCAAGCTCGACCCAAAATCGAACCTGAAGTCGAGGGCGCTGTTAAGCGCGGCGATCTGCTCGTCCCCTTCCGGGCTGAGTGCGATCAGGCATTGCCTGAGGTCGCCAAGTGGTGGGTAGCCAAACTCTTCCCGGAGAATCCCGGTGCTGCCGCCGCTATCGAACATAGTGACGACAGCTGTCAAATCGAGGTCGTGCGACTTGAGCCCGCGCAAGGCGGCTGAAGATCCGCTCCCTCCGCCGATAACGACTATGCTTTTTCGGTCTTTACCCAAGTAATTTTTTCCTGTGCCGACTAATCTCACACCGGTGCTGGTTTCAGCGTTTCATATTCCAGCAGTACGAGTCGAAAAAAATGTGCAAAATCAGTAGATATGGTCTAAAAATCGGACATCCCGCGATATTTGACACTGAACCGTGTCGCTCGTCCTACGCCTCGGAAAGGTCAATGGCGTATTGGTCCATGATGGGATCGAAACGCGTGCTGAACGATTCGAGCTCGGCAGACTCGGGAATCATGGGCAAGCGCGCAGGCCCGACGTCGAAGCCCGATCGGTTTATCGCATAACGAACCGGTATTGGGTTCGTAATAATGAACAGTGCGTTGAAGATAGGGAGTAACCGCAGGTGCTCTGCAGCGGCCGCTTCGACATCGCCTTCCAGCAGCAACCCCATCATCTTTTGGACCTGCCCGCTGATTATGTTGCCGGCCACGCTGACGATCCCGTATCCACCGGTGGCCATCGTTGCAAAGGTCTCGTTATCGTTGCCGCTCCACACCCTGAAGCCATCGGGTGAATCCTTGATCACGTATGCGATTTGATCGGCATCGCTCGACGCCTCTTTCACTCCAACGATGTTGGGTACCTGGGCAAGCCGGAGCGTTGTCGCGGCGTCCATGTTCAGTGCGGTCCGCGACGGAACGTTGTACAGAACTCCGGGTATTCCAACCGCGTCGGCAATGCTGGTGAAATGCCGGTACAGACCGCCCATTGTTGGTTTGTTGTAGGCCGGAACTGTCATCAATATTGCGTCAACTCCGACTTTTTCGGCCGCGCGGGAGAGGGCAATCGAGCTCTGGGTGTTGTTGTTGGTGGTCCCGGCCACAACAGCGCCATCTTCGCCGATAGCCTGTTTTACTTCGGCAAATAACTGCAAAAGTTCTTCGTCATTCATCGCCGGCGCCTCACCGGTGGTCCCGCCAATCACAAGCCCATCGGAACCCGACTTAAGAATTGCCTTCGCAAGATCTCTTGCCCGCGGGTAGTCGACATCCCCCGTTTCGGTGAAGGGTGTAACCATCGCTGTAAGGAGTCGCCCTAGTTCTGCCATAGTTGACCGACCTCTCGTCGGTAGTTCGCATCCGTGATTTTCATTCACGAATCAGGCTGGCGTGCTATACGATCTCTGCCGCATGCCCGGTTCGCTCGGCGGCGGGTCTGAGCGCATTTCTGCGCAACGCTTCATCCATAATCTGCAAGGCGTTCAATGCCGCACCTTTACGCAGGTTGTCGCATGAAAGCCACAGTACCAGACCGTGCTCGTGTGCGATGTCTTTACGTATCCGCCCAACAAGTACGTCGTCCTTGCCTGACGCTTCGAGTGGCATAGGGTATTGATTCTGTGCTGGGTCGTCTACAACCTTCATACCGCCGTAATCGCCAAGAACACGCGTTGCATCTTCAACACCGACGTTCGATTCGAATTCGATCTGCACTGATTCGCTGTGCGATATTTCGACCGGTACCCGAACGCACGTGGCAGAAATCAGCAACTGGTCGTCGTGCAGAATTTTTCGCGACTCGTTGAGCATTTTCTGCTCTTCTATCGTGTAGCCGTTTTCGAGGAAGTCGTCGACGTGAGGCAGCACGTTGAAGGCGATCACGTGCGGGTAGACGTTGGCTTTTGCCTCTTCACCCGCCAACACTTTACGAGACTGTTCGATTAGCTCTTCGTTGGCGGCGACACCGGTACCTGTTGTCGACTGGTATGTGGCTACCGTCACGGCCTTGATGGGAGCGAGCTTACGCAGGGCGTCGAGTACCATCACCAGTGGGGTGGTCGTGCAGTTGGGCGTCGATACTATGCCGGTATGCCAATCGATGTCATCCCCGTTCACTTCGGGTACGACCAGCGGGATGCTCGGGTCCATTCTGAAAATGGAGCCCTTGTCGATTACGAAAACACCACGTTCAACGGCTTTTCGGGCCAGGCGTCGACTAACCAGACCTCCCGCGGCGAAAAGCGCCACATCAATCCCATCGAACGCATCGGCGGTCGCCTTGATAACGGTTAGCTCGGCATCGCCGTAGGGGATTTTTCTCCCGGCGGACCTTTCCGACGCCATCACCGTGATTTTTCCGGCTGGATGCTTCCGCTCGAAAAGCAGGTCGATCGCGGTACCACCTGCGGCACCGGTCGCACCGACAATCGCTATGTTAAGGTCGTCGCTGTTCATTATTACTTCTCACAATATCGCTCATACCGGGCGTATATGGGGCACCCGGGTGATCTGGCCGGGGGCCAGGTGCAGGGCGCGCAGCACGGCACTTCACAATTAAAACACTTTTGGAAATTCGACGGAGTTGCCAGCGATGCCGAAAAGTCGGCAGCGCTGGCTAGGGCTTGTCGAAGCCAAGAACGGTACCAAGCCCAACGATGAGTCCGGTTTCGTTGATGACCCGTTTAATTGCCAGCATGACACCGGGCATGAAACTATCGCGGTTGATCGAATCGTGAATCAACGTTAGCGTCTGACCGAGTGCTCCGAAGACCACTTCGTGTCGAGCAACCCGACCCTGCATTCGTGCACTGTGGATATTTATTCCCTGGTAATCGCCGCCACGGGTGTCCGCCAGAGTTTGGAGCTCAGCAACGTTTTGTTCGAACCTCGAGCCGCGGCCTTCGATCATGGCCCTGGCAATAGAAAGCGCGGTGCCTGAGGGGGCATCGACCTTGGCTTCATGGTGGCTCTCGAGCTGGTCGGCGTAGTCAAAGTATTTTGAGGCGATGCCGGCAAGGTGCATAAGTACGACTGCGCCGAGCGCGAAATTTGAAGCTGAGATGACCCCTACGCCTGTTTCCGCGGCCAGCCGACCGATCTCATCCAGATCTTCGGGTGAGAGCCCTGTCGATCCTGAGACAACTTTGACGCCAGAGCTAATGCATGTGGTGATCGCCTCTTTCGCTGCTTCACCGTTCGTGAAATCAACAACCACATCCGGTGTAACTGTCTGAAAGAGCTCTGACAGGCTCGGTGCCAGCGGAACGGATGACGACGTGCCGGAAACATCCACTGTGTTTGAAACCGCAGCTATATCTGCGCCGCCTACAGGTACCGCACCGTCTTCGGCAGCAACAGCCGACAGGACAGTGGAACCCATCCTGCCGAGTGCGCCGTTTACTGCAACTGTAATTTCCGCTGACATCGTATCGTGTTCGTTCGTTGCCGTTACCGTGGCCTATCCAGAAGCCTGTTAACGTCTGCGCGGCGGGCCCGAGCGTCGCGGGCTTCCATCATAGCCACCCGCGGGTCGTCGTGAACCGCGTTCGCCTCGATCATCGCGCCGTCCATCGTCGTTACGATCGGAGCGTGGCCCGCGTCGGTCGCCGCTGCGGCCACGCGGGCCGCGGTCGTCACCTCTGTCATCGCGGCCGCCTCTATCGCGAGGTCCGCGACGTTCCTCGCGTGGTGCGCCTTCAGAATCGCCACCTTCGTTGCTCTGCTCGAGCAAGGCACGGTGGGACAGATCGATACGGCCCATATTGTCGATATTGATGACCATCACTTCGAGTTCGTCGCCGATGCTGACAACGGATTCGACATCTGGGATGCGGTGCTGTGCAAGCTCGCTGATGTGCACCATTCCGTCTTTGCCGGGAAGTATCTGGACGAAAGCCCCGAACGGCATGATCCGCACCACCCGGCCGGTGTACTTGTCTCCCACCTCAACGTCCTTGGTCAGCGCGTTGATAGCGTTCTCGGCCTTCTCGGCGTTGTCCTTGTCGGGAGATCCGATGACCACTGTACCGTCGTCCTGAACGTCGATTGTGACGCCGAATTCGTCGATCATTCCGCGAATGACCGAGCCACCTGGGCCGATGATCGCACCGATTTTATCGGTAGGAATCTTGAGCGAGATCATTCGTGGTGCGTACTCGCTCAGGTCGTCGCGGGTATCTGCGATCGCCTCGGCCATGCTGTCAAGAATCTGCAATCGGGCGACACGGGCCTGCTGAAGGGCCTCACCCATGATTTCGAATGTGATTCCCTTGACTTTGATGTCCATCTGAAGCGCAGTCACACCGTCACGGGTCCCTGCGACTTTGAAGTCCATATCGCCCGAGTGGTCTTCCGCACCCTGTATGTCGGTAAGGATCGCGTACTTGCCACCGTCACCGGTGATCAGTCCCATGGCGATTCCGGCTACCGGGGCCTTGATCGGCACGCCACCGTCCATCATCGCCAGGGTCCCGGCGCAAACGCTGCCCATCGATGTCGATCCGTTCGAGCTGAGGGCCTCGGATACCAGTCTGATGGTGTACGGGAAGTCGGCCTGGCTGGGAACGACAGGCTTCAGAGCCCGTTCTGCAAGCGCACCGTGACCAACCTCGCGTCGACCCGTAAAGCCGAAACGTCCGGCCTCGCCTGTGGAGTACGGGGGGAAGTTGTAGTGGTGAATGAAGTGTTTTTCGGTTTCGAGACTGTATGTATCAAGCCGCTGTCGCTCGCCTGCCGATGCAAGTGTGAGAGCACCAAGTATCTGGGTTTCGCCCCTTGTAAAGAGTCCTGAACCGTGGACTCGCGGAAGGTATCCGACTTCGGAATTAAGCGGTCGCAGTTCGTCGAGCTTCCGGCCGTCGGGGCGGATGCTGTCTTCAAGAATTGTGTTGCGGACAGCCTCTGTCTCGAGAGCGTAGATGGTCGACTTCACGTGAGCCGGATCGTGGTCGGCCCCGAGTTTTTCGATGGTTTCGTCCATCAGTTCTTCGATGCTTTTGTTAGTGGCAGTCTTGTCGCCGGGCTCTTTGAGTACTTTGACGAAGCCATCGCCGACCATGTCGCGTGTGGCCTTCTCGGCAGCTTTCTCTTCAGTCGTAACTTCGGGGGCTTCCCACTTTTCCTTACCCACTTTCGCCTGGATCTCTTTGATCTGCTCGACAATCGCACCGTTGACTTCCTGGGCGAGTTCGAGTGCATCCAGGAGCACTTCTTCGGAAACAAAGTTGGCTCCAGATTCGACCATCATCGTGGCATCGCCTGTACCGGCAACCATGAGTTCGAGGTCGCTGGTCTGCAGTTCCTCGTACGTTGGGTTTACTACGAGTTCGTTCTCGACCAGGCCGATCACACACGCCCCTATCGGGTCGTTGAATGCGATATTGGATATTGCGAGCGCCGTTGATGCCCCGACGATACCGAGTGCAGGGTACGGGTTGATCCTGTCGGTCGCGAGAATCGTGATGATTATCTGGATTTCGTTGTGTATCGTCTTTGCGAACAGCGGCCGGATTGGTCGGTCGATCATGCGAGCTGCAAGAATTGCTTCGGTGTTGGGTCGGCCTTCACGTTTGAAGAACCCACCCGGGAGTTTGCCAGCAGCGTAGGCTTTCTCCGCTACATCAACTGTCAGGGGCAGAAAGTCTGTACCGGGTCGGCCTTTTTTCGAGGCTGTCGCAGTTGCCAGCAGCATCGTGTCGCCGTACCGGACTGTAACGGCACCGCCGGCCTGCATGGCTACTCGACCGTGCTCGATTTCGAGTACTCGCCCGCCAACTTCCATTTCAAATTTGTTAATCATTTTTTCTTTATCTACTTTTTCTGATGTTTCTGTCTGTTTAGGTTCTAAATCTAGTTGCTCGCCAACGGGGCCTGGAACTGCCAACCATTGATTCGGTAGGCGACGTTCGGCACCAGTTGTAATCAGGAAGGCCGAGGTCTGCCAGGTTCTTGTGGCCGAAGCGGCCTGCGGCACCTGAGTGTTTCGCCCTACAGCCTATTTTTCAGCGAATCCGGGGTTTCCAGTGAATGTGAATACTCCCGACATCCGAGATGCAGGTGTCGGACTGTTCGCTTACTTTCGAAGACCGATCTTGCTGACGAGCGTGCGGTAGCGATTGACGTCTTCGCTGTTGAGGTAGTTGAGCAGTCGGCGACGCTGACCGACCAACTTCAGCAGCCCACGCCGGGTGCTGTGGTCGTGTACGTGCTCGCGCAAGTGCTCCGTCAACTCGGTGATCCGGGATGTAAGGAGTGCGATCTGAACTTCTGACGATCCTTTGTCGTTCTCGTGAGTTCGGTATTTTTCAATGACCGCGGTTCGTTCTGACTGATCCAAGTGCTGGCTCTCCGAGTCGCAAATACCCGGCTAGCGCTGCCGGCAATCCAAATAACGGGATTCTGTGATTTGTACTTCTTCTGTTAACTTCAATTTCGTTTCTGCGCTCTCGCAACCTCAGAAGAATATCACGGCGTTGGCCTTTTAACATGCGGGCGTGAATGGTATTTGCGCGGGTGATTCCAAATTGGTACCAATCGATATTGTGGCAGAAAGCTAGCGTAAATTTGCTCACGTAGAGTGTCAAAATACGTTCGATTGCTGAACGGATAGCGTGAAAAACGTCGCGGAAGCCGATGCTGGCAGCTTGACAGTGAAGAAATTTCACGAATAAGATTGCGTCCGGAACGCCACTTGCTCCGGCAGTAATTCGCGCGTAACGCGCAGGGATTACGCTCTTCTCCGAACGAGGCGGGTTTTGCTGTTGCTCCCGGCACGTAAATTCAAATATTAGACTGGAGGACGGAGCCCAATGACAGGTCTGCTCCGCGGAAGGCTAAAGGTCTTCCTACTGATTGTTACGATGTTCGCCCTGTTGGCGGCAGTAGCGTGTGAGGGATCTCGCGGTCCTGTTGGCGCGACTGGCGCACCTGGACTCCCCGGTAACTCGGGTGAACCCGGTAACGCCGGTAACCCGGGTGAAACTGGTGAGCCTGGTGCCGCTGGTTCTCCCGGTAACCCCGGTGCTCCCGGTGAACCCGGTTCTGCCGGTGAAGCTGGTGCTCCTGGTAACCCTGGTAACGCTGGTAAGCCTGGTAACCCTGGTGCTCCTGGTGCTCCTGGTGAGCCTGGTAACGCTGGTGCGACAGGTGCCGATGGCGCTGCAGGT
>CAJWWK010000073.1 GCA_913048295.1 uncultured Dehalococcoidia bacterium | reverse complement strand
CCTGAGCCAGGATCAAACTCTCCGTAAAGTTGACGTTCTTTCTGTCCACTGTTCAGTTGTTAAGGTGCCACGCCAAAGAAACGCACATGCGTCAAGGGCGAACGATTAGTCTATGTGGCCCACGAACAAAGTGTCAACAGAAATACAGGGTAAATATCACTCGTTGACCTAACTCTTTTTGAGTACACTGGATGTGTCGTGTTGCCGCGCTTTCGTCATTTGGCTTCGAGCGGTGCGCGCAACAACTGCCTGCGCCGAATTTCGGTCCCCGGTCGTTTCCGGTATCCACCAGATTCACCCAGATTCACAATGGCGGCGGGCGCACGCGTGTGAGCTGCCGAAAGCGAACACCGAGCACTCATTAGACCGTCACACACACGAAAACGAATTACAGAGGAACCCACATCAATGGCAAGGAAAGTAGCCGGTGAGCCGTACACGAGGATCTCGGCTGAAGAAGCCGACGAAATGATTAAGGCCGGTGGCTCGGTGGTTGTCGATGTCAGGCGCGATGACGAGTACCACGGCGGCCATGTTAAAGGTGCCCTGTGGATACCCGTCGACGATGTCATCCCGCGCTTCGACGAGCTGCCGACCGATGGCAACCTGCTGTTTATCTGCGAGGTAGGCGCCCGCTCAGGGCTCGCAGCCGAATACGCCACAGCTATGGGTGCCGACGCCGACCGCCTTTTCAACATTGAAGACGGCACCGGAACGTGGATCGGCAAGGGACTGCCCTACTCGACCGGCGACAACAAGTAGCCGGAACGGGCCCCGAAAACGACCTCTCAACACAGGGAGGTTTACTTTGGGACCGGAGAAAATAATTTGAAAATCCTGGTTGTTGGTTCTGTCGCGTACGATGCGGTCGAAACCCCGGCGGGCAAACGTGACTCGCAACTGGGCGGTTCGGCCTCCTACTTCTCGACCGCGGCCAGCTACTTCGCCGATGTCGGCCTGATCGGCGTCGTTGGCGACGATTTCGATCCCGCCGACCGCGCAATGCTCGATGACCTGGGGATCGACACTTCGGGTCTGATCGAAGCCGAGGGCAAGACTTTTCGCTGGGTAGGCACGTATACAGATGACATCAACACGGCCGTCACCCTCGACACCCAGCTAAACGTCTTTGCGGAATTTGAACCCGCGCTGAGCAACGAGCACGCCAGCGCGCCCTACCTGTTCCTGGCAAACATCGACCCGAACCTCCAACTAAAAGTCCTGGGATCGATGAACTCACGACCGAAAATGGTTGCCTGCGACACCATGAACCTCTGGATCGACATCGCCCGCCCGGCCCTCGTCGATCTCGTTGGCAGGGTCGATACCCTTCTCATTAACGAAGGCGAGGCGAAGCAGTTGACCGGTCTGGAGCACCTGCCCGATGCAGCAAAGGCCATCACAGACATGGGACCGAGTTCGGTGGTTATAAAGCGCGGCGAATACGGTGTCGCCCTGTTCGGACCAGACTTCTCGTTTGCGGCACCGGCCTACCCGATCAGCCGGGTAATCGACCCCACCGGTGCAGGCGATTCGTTTGCCGCCGGGTTCATGGGTTACATTGCCTCTGTCGATCGGTTCGATGAGGAGGCGCTCCGCACCGCAGCAGTCGCCGGCAGCACAATGGCATCGTTCGCAGTGGAAGATTTTGGACTCGACCGCACCAGGACACTTACGCAATCAGATATAAAAACCCGTTTCGACGCATTCGTCGACTTGACTCGATTCAACCCCCTGAGCTGACGGCCAATTGAAAGCGCCCATCGCCCGGACGAACTTCAGAACTTTCTAATCCGCAACTACAATTCGTTGCACCAGTCCGGAGAAACGTATGAATTACGACATCAAAGACGTCAGCCTGGCGAACCAGGGTGCGCTGCGAGCCGAATGGGCCGAGCGAGAAATGCCGGTGCTCCGCACTATCAAAGAACGGTTCGCAAAAGAACAGCCGCTAAAGGGCATCAAGCTCGCTGGCTGCCTGCATATAACTGCAGAAACTGCCAACCTGGCCCACACGCTGAAAGCTGCCGGGGCCAATCTCACACTCTGCGCCTCAAACCCGCTTTCAACCCAGGACGACATCGCCGCCCACCTCGTCGATTCGGGAATCCCGGTCTTCGCCATCAAGGGTGAAGACGACAAGACCTACTACGACCACATGTCGGCAACCGTCGACACCGGCCCGCAGATCACCATGGACGACGGTGCCGATGTCGTCGCCATGCTGCACAGCGAAAAGCAGCACCTCCTGAGCGGTGTGATCGGCGGAATGGAAGAGACCACCACGGGTGTCATCCGCCTGAAGGCGCTCCACGGCCAGGGCAAGCTCGCTTATCCGATCGTTGCGGTGAACGATTCGCAGACCAAGCACATGTTCGACAACCGCTATGGCACCGGCCAGAGCTCGCTCGACGGCATTATCCGCGCCACCAACATGCTCATCACCGGCAAGACTGTCGTCACGGTCGGCTACGGCTGGTGCGGCAAGGGTTTCTCGATGCGGGCCAAGGGCATGGGAGCCCACACCATCGTGTGTGAAGTAGACCCGGTCCGAGCGCTCGAGGCCGTGATGGACGGCCACCAGGTGATGAGCATGAACGATGCCAGCAAGGTCGGCGACATCTTCCTCACTGTTACCGGCGGAATAAAGGCGATCGACAAGCACCATTTCGAATCTATGAAGGACGGCGCGGTGGTAGCCAACTCGGGCCACTTCAACGTCGAAATAAATATCGAAGCGCTCGAAGAGATGTCTGAAACTAAGCGCAGCATGCGCGAGTTCGTCGAGGAGTACGCACTGGAAGACGGTCGCAAGATATTCCTCCTCGCGCAGGGCCGGCTCATCAACCTCGGAGCAGCCGAAGGCCACCCGCCCAGCGTGATGGACATGAGCTTCGCCAACCAGGCCCTTGCTGGCGAGTACATCGTAGAAAACCACGCAAAACTCGAACCGGGGGTCTACACCCTGCCCACCGAAGTCGATACCGACATCGCGAGCATCAAGCTGGGTGCAATGGGCATGTCGTTCGATACCCTCACCGAAGAACAGGACAAGTACCTGAACAGCTGGGAGATGGGCACCTGAACCCGGCCGCAACTTGCTAATCTGGCCCAGATCGACCACGACCCGGTCGGTCTGGGCCTATCTAAGACACGGATTACCCAACACAAAAAATGGACAACACTAACTACCTGCTCACCTCGGAATCGGTATCCGAAGGTCATCCCGACAAGATGGCCGACCAGATATCCGACGGTATTCTCGACGCCCTCCTCGCCCAGGACCCCATGAGCCGCGTTGCCTGCGAAACGTCGGTCACGACCGGCCTCGTGCTGGTGTTCGGCGAGATCACGACAACGGCCTATGTCGATATTCAAAAAATCGTCCGCGAAACCATCAAGAACATCGGTTACGACGATCCCGCCTACGGGTTCGATTGCGACGGATGCTCGGTTCTGGTAGCACTGGACGAGCAGTCGGCCGACATCGCGGCGGGCGTTAGCGAAGCCATCGAGGTCCGAGGTGAAGCGGGCGCACAGGAAATTGGCGCTGGCGACCAGGGAATGATGATCGGGTACGCCTCGAACGAAACACCCGAACTCATGCCGTTGCCGATCTCTCTCGCACACCGGCTGACACGGCGCATGTCAGAGGCCAGGCGCGACGGGACGATCGGCTATTTGCGGCCCGACTCGAAAAGCCAGGTTACGGTTGAGTACACCGAGGACCACAAACCCGTCCGCGTCGACACCATCGTCATTTCGACCCAGCACGACCCCGATGCCACGAACGACCAGATCGAAGCCGACATTCAAAAACATGTCATTGCCCAGGTCGTCCCAGCCGACCTGTTGGACGACAGGACCAAGTATTTCATCAACCCATCGGGGAAATTTGTCATCGGCGGGCCGGTTGGCGACGCCGGGTTGACCGGTCGAAAGATTATCGTCGACACCTACGGCGGCAGCGCCCGACATGGCGGTGGTGCCTTCTCGGGCAAGGATCCGACGAAGGTTGACCGCTCTGGCGCATACGCAGCACGCTGGGTTGCAAAGAACCTCGTAGCAGCTGGTCTTGCCGACCGTGCAGAGGTCCAGCTTTCGTACGCCATCGGTGTATCGAACCCGATCTCGATCCAGGTCGATACGAAAGGCACTGGCAACAGGCCCGAAAGCGAGCTTGTTGCACTGGTAAATCAGCATTTCGACCTGAGACCACAGGCGATTATCGATCACTTCGACCTGCGACGACCGATCTACCAGCAAACTGCCGCGTACGGGCACTTCGGGCGCGACGACCTAGACCTGCCGTGGGAGAAACTCGATCGAGTGGACGCGCTGAAGGGGTAAAGGCAAAAAGTCGATGAGCGAGCGTCCGGATATCAAGTTTGGCACCGACGGTTGGCGGGCGATTATTGCCGAAGAGTTCACCTTCGCTAACGTCCGCGCATGCGCGGAAGCCGTGGCTCGAAACCTCATCGCCTCGGGTCGTTCCCGCGACGGACTGGTTATCGGTTTCGACACGCGCTACGGCTCGCAAAGATTCGCGCACGCGGTGGCCGATGTCGTAAACCGCTTCGGTATCGCCACGCAGACCTTCGATGTTGCAGCGCCAACCCCTGCCTGCAGCTTCGCAGTCGTTAATCAGTCGGCAGCAAACGGAGTGATGATCACCGCCAGCCACAACCCTCCGGAGTGGAACGGCTTCAAGGTCAAATCTGCAGCGGGCGGCTCGGCCTCGCCGGAAGAGGTCGCAAATATTGAACTCCACCTTGCAGATGTCCTAGACGGCAAGTCGTCATACTCGGGCACCCATGTTGCACAGGGCCAGGTCTTCGATGTGATCGGCCCGTATCTCGAACAGTTGCACCGCGTTATCGACGTTGACCCCATCAAATCGCAACCGTTGAAAATCGTGGTGGACGCCATGCACGGTTGCGGCGCGGGGATCATCCCGAAAATGCTGGCAGGCGGGGCGATAGAGGTCACCGAAATACGCTCGGAGTCCAACCCCAACTTCCCCGGCATGGACCAGCCCGAGCCCATTGCACATAACCTGCGCCCGCTTTCGGATACGGTCCGCGAGACAGGGGCAGCCGTGGGAATCGCGCTCGATGGAGATGCCGACCGGCTGGGCATAATCGACGAAAATGGCATCTACTTCACAACCCTTGAAGTCTTCTCCCTGCTCACCGACCACTTCATGGGAAGGCGCAACGAAAGAGGCGGGGTCGCCTGCACCATCACGATGTCGTCGATGGTCGACAAGCTCTCGGCGAACTACGGCGCTCCGGTCTACAGGACCCCCGTCGGCTTCAAGTACGTGGGCCCGACGATGATCGAAGAAAACTGTTCGATGGGTGGCGAAGAAAGCGGAGGCTATGCCTTCAAAGGCCATGTTCCTGAACGCGACGGTGCGCTATCGGGCCTCTTGTTCCTCCAGGCGATGGTGATGAGCGGCAAAAAACCGACCGAACTCCTGAACGACCTGCACGCGCTCGTCGGGCCCCACACTTTCAAGCGCATCGACATTTCTTACGACATAACGCAGCGCTCACACCTGGCAGAACAAGTCGCATCAGCCACTCCCGCCTCGCTCGGTGGACTCGCCGTCGAATCGGACGATCGCAGGGATGGCGTACGCTTCGACCTTGCAGGCGGATCGTGGGCAGTGGCCAGGATGTCAGGTACCGAACCTCTGGTGCGCATCTACGCCGAAACGCCCGACGACGACACGCTTACCGCAGTGCTCGGTGATCTCCAGAAGACGCTCGGCGTGTAGGTCGGACAGTGCACCAAAAACGAGGGGAATCGCCACTCAGCGGCACGGCATCATCGACTCAGAAAAGTGCCAGCTTGTCGCAGCAAACCAGGCGATACCTGTGGTACCGAGGGTGGGATTCGAACCCACACGTCCTTTACGGACAGCGGATTTTAAATTCGCACTCCATAGGTTTTTGCCGTCCGTGCAAGGTCAATCCGTACTGAACAATTGCAACTCGGAGCCAACTTGGTACGTCTGGATTCACTATCGTCCATTGCCTACGTAGTCAATTAAGTAGTCAAAGTGCAGTCGGTGTCTGGTCGGTATGCGTCCTAGCTTATGAGGATATATGGGGCGGAATTGAAACAGGTTCAAAAAAAGCCCAGCTTCAGCATCCGTGACAGGCCGCGGCCAGCCTTGAGGTAGTCGGTCAGAGACGCGGCGAACAAAGTCAAATAACTCACCAGTGCCTGCTGTTATTCGGTCGAGTCGCCGGCAATCAGTGTGCCGACTGACCGCCGGGTTCAGCCACCGACCGGCAGTGCTTTTAGATAACCGATTAATGCGGCCAGTTCTGCAGAACTCAGTTGTTCAAAAACACTGTGCACGGTGCCGGCCTGAAGAACTTCTTCGAGCGTTGGTGCACTGCCGTCATGAAAATAGGGCGCACTCATCCATATCCCAAGCAGGCTGGGCGTATCGAAGCTCGTTCCACGCCCGTGGCTGTTCTTTTCCAGTGACCGGTCCCCGGTTCCGACTTCGTGCAGCTCGCGATCTGTATAGATCGGCGGTACATGACAATCCCCACAGTCCAGAGATTTGAATGTCTTTTTCCCCAGGTTCAGAGTAGCTTGGTCCACGGATTCGGGCGAGACCGGAACTTTGAGCGAAGCCAGGTAAGAGGCCAGGGCATCCAGTTGAGATGACAGTCCTGCATGTGGCGGTCCAAGGGAGTCATTAGCCTCTCCCGTTACGAGGCCGTCTCCAGCCTGTATCTCACGTATCGTGATCTCGACATCCTGTAATTCGTCAAGATCTCCGGACCAGTGGATCGGCAGTGTATTAGCTACTCCGAGTAAGGAAGGGGTGTTCCTTGGTCCATCGGGAAAACCCAGCCAGGTACGAGTATCCATCATGCCATCGAAGTGGCAGGTGGCACATGAGATCCAGTTGTCAGTTGTAAGTACTGGCTCTCCTGCAGAATTGAAAATCTTCTTACCCTGGAGCAGAACCTCAGGAAGTGCTATTTCTGTCAGGTCAATGGTATGGGAGACGGTAAGGAGAGTTGTATCAATAACAGACAAAGTGCCGTCCAGTACATTGTTGACGAAGACGCGTGAACCATCAGGCGTAATAGCAATTCCGCGGGGGTTGGCGCCGACCGTAATATGGGCTATGCCACGATCAGTGCCCTGATCTATTACTGATACGTCGTCACTTCCGGCGTTGGCAACAAACACGACGCTTCCATCCGGCGTGATCGCCACTGAAAATGGCATATTGACCGGTTCATCAGCGGTGTCCAGCGTAATACGCTCACGTACCAGTAATTTGAATTCGGCCAGATCCAGGACATTCACCACCGGGAATACAGTGGAGTCAAAAAGCAACGCGGTATTGCCCGTGTTCAAGCGGGTCTGGGGCAAATACGCTTTCTCCCCCAGAGGTCCTATCGCAACGAACTGGTTTAAGTTGATATCTGTCCCCATGGAAGCGACACCAGTCACCGCCGACGTTCGTATATCAATGCCTGTGACGTTTCCATTAAATAAATGGGTAACCAGTAATTGTGTCCCGTCCGCGGTCATTGCTAGACCGGCAGGAAAAGAGTCGACCGGAATGCGGTTAGCCCGCCTCCCGGTTTTAAGGTTGACCACGCTCACGTTACCCGTAGCAAACTCGGCGATAAATGCACTGGCTCCGTCTGTGACAATCCCATATGGCAACAGTCCCACGGAATACTGAGCAACCTCGGCCGCCCGGTCGAGACTGATTACGGATATAGAAGCCGACCCCCAATTGCTGACCACTATTTTTTTAGAGTCAGGTGTGAAACACAGAGTCCGCGGGTCGTCACCAACAGGAACCTCAGCTTTGACTGCCAGGGTAACGGCGTCCACCAGGGTGACAGAGTCACTGTCTGGATTGATTGCTGCAACAATGCTGCCGTCGGGAGAAACGGCCACGAATGAGGCCGTAACCGGGCCGTCAAAAAGAGGGCTGGATGTTGGCTCAGGAGTCGCGCTCGCCTGTACCGGCTGGGTTACGGGAAGTGGTGTCGGTTCTGCAGCAACCGTGGTGACTGCAACAACGGGTACTGTATCAGCGGGTTGAATACGCTCTGTTGAAGAAGAAGTACTACTGCAGGCGGCGAGCAGGAAGGTCAGAAGCACCAGTAACAGGGTCGTCCGTGAAAACCGGTAGAGATTTATCGTTGTGACCTCCAGCCCCAGCTACAGACGCGGCAAGCCCCTGCACAGCGCTGGTGATGCTCAGGCACCGGGCTTACATACAAATATTTCGTCGAACAGTACCTCGCTGTCATCGAGCACTTCTAACCAGATTCCCCCTGGTGGGAGTGGGTCTGGTTCCGTTTGCTCAATCTCCAGATAGCCATCGACGGCAACGTAGAAAACTCCCTTTTGAAGTCCTATTTCTACTACGTGCCATTCACCAGATGTATGCGATATACCGCTTCCACCGAACGCGATTCCACCACGCGTAACGTGGGTGCCGTTTTCGCTGAAGGAAACTAGGTAACGGTTGCCGTCTTTCGAGTGGAAATTAAGATGCACATTACCGTTAATGATCTTCACCAACATGCGCCACACTACTTCCCCCCAGTTCTCCCCTGCGAACGCGTGAACGTGTCCTTCACCCCGTAACGCCGGGGTGTTCGAGTCATCCGTCTGTATGACAGACCAAGCCCGCGGGTCGCTGAACTCCCAACCCGGCGTACCATTTTCAAAATTACTATTGAAGAGTTGGGCTTCATTCGCAAGACAGTCGGTCTGATCAGTTGCTAAACCTTTCAAACTACTGGGTGTATCGGATCCGGTACTAAGGAAGCGCGGCACCCGGTTTCCATGCGTGACTATCGTGCCGGCAGCAGTCC
>CAJWWK010000072.1 GCA_913048295.1 uncultured Dehalococcoidia bacterium | reverse complement strand
GACCTCCACTGTGCCGATTGTGGTGGGTTGTTTGTCGTCGATTATCACGATGCGCCCGATGGGTCACAACCGAGACTCCCGGTGGACGACCCGACACTGGTGAACAGTCTTGGCGAGGGCGATACACCGGCCGTTTCTCTGGACCGAACAGCTGAAGAGCTGGGTCTCGAATCGCTGTGGGCCAAGCTGGAGTTTATGGCACCGACAGGGTCGTTCAAGGACCGAGGATCTGCGGTGCTCACCACGATGGGTCGCGATCTGGGGGTCACCGAGTTCGTCGAAGATTCGTCCGGCAACGCCGGGGCGTCGCTCTCTGCCTACGCGGCGACGGCTGGGCTCAAGCCACACGTATTTGCGCCCGATAGCGCCGCCAGCGGGAAGCTCGACCAGATCCAGGTGTTCGGTGCGACCCTGCACAGGATCGAAGGCCCGAGGCAGGCCGCTACCGACGCTGCCGAAGCGTTTGTCGCGGAGCGCGGGCTGGTCTACATGTCCCACAGTTTGAGCCCGTACTTCCTGGAAGGCATGAAGGCTGTCAGCTACGAACTTGTAGAAGTGCTCTACGATGAGATCGAGCACGTCGTGCTGCCGGTTGGCAACGGCGCGCTGTTGATAGGCATGGTGAGGGGATTCCAGGAGCTGGTGGAAGCGGGAGTTGTAGGGCGGATGCCGAAGTTCCATGCAGTTCAGTCGCATGCGGTCCGTCCGCTGGTTGCAGCATTGACGGGGGAGGACTGGTCGCCCGAGGACGCCGTGCCGACGCGGGCGTCAGGTATTGCGGTATCGAAGCCGCCCCGGCTTGCCGAGATGATCGAGGCGGTCAGGGTGAGCAACGGGACGGGTGTCACGGTAGCCGAAGATTCGCTCGTAACCTGGCAGAAACGACTTGCGCAATCGGAAGGTATTTTTGCCGAGCTGACCTCGGCTGGAGCGTTTGCCGGGCTTGAGAAACTGATCTTCTCAGGCATCATCGACCGCGGCGCGGTCGTATGTCTACCGATCACCGGTTCGGGCCTGAAGGATCCGCTGGGCTGATTGCTTTCACTGGCACAGTACGACCATTGCGTACCATGTCGTCTCATGTTCGATTACTTCTGGCCGTAGATCACGTTGTGCACCGGGGAGATGATGAACAAATCGACCTCCTCAAACCCGTAGTCTTCTAGCATCAGCACAAACGTTTCGGTTGAAACGAGCTGATCGTCGATCTTGGCTTCGAAGTACTGGATGCCGCTCATTACGCGCGCCGGAATTGTCCTGAGGCCCTCTTTTTCGGCCGGGAATGGGAAGTCGGAAATCACGAAGTACCCGCCGGGTTTCAGTGCGTTTCGGACGTTTTTCGTTGCGAGGTCAATGTCGCGCGCTTCATGCCACGAAATATTGATGAAAATGAGGTCGTACTTCTCGGTCTCAGTAAACTCCTCGAGCGTGCTCTGCACAAAACTCACGCGATCGGAGTGCCCCGCATCGGCGACCGTCCCCTTTGCCAGCGTGATCGAGTAGGCGTCGCCATCGAGCCCGGTAAGTGCGACTTCCGGGTACTGTGCGGCGAGCTTCGCAAGGCCGTGTCCTGCACCGCTCGCCAGTTCGAGAACTGATGCTCCAGCATCGAGGTTTTCGACAAGTCCGGGGATTTTGGACAGCGCGCCCGTAATCATGCGGTTGTAGAACGGTCGGCCGGTGCCGCTGACAGCGCCTATAAATTCCGGGCTGACCTTGTCCCGGTCCGCTTGCCGGAAGGCAGGTTTTCGTTGAACTTGTCGAATATTTCAGGCTGTCCGAACACCATGACGATACCACCGACGTAGCCGGGAAAATCGGTATCGAGAAGCAGCTTGCCCATGTGTGGCGCTAGAACGTACCTGTCAGCTTAGCCTAACTCCAGGACCCCGGCGCCGTACGCAGCCTGGCTCCAGACGCCGGTGTAGAACTCATCCGTGCCAGCTTCGCCCGCCAGTTTGTCGGCAGTGAGACCGCCCGGGTGCTGGCGCAGGCCTCGAACAGCCCGTGGTTAAGCCCGATTTCTATCGTCTTGAACTCAACGTAGCCTGCGAACTGGGAAAGGATCTTGCCGGCCTGCTCAGGAACTTCAGCCCTGCCGGTTGAGGTATCTGCGCTCCGTTAGACGTAGTCACTTTTCCGTGCTCCAAAAATCATAGGGTTAAATCGCGCATGTACTTCGATGCCCGCGCAAAAAAAAGGGTTCGCTCAAAATCGATGGCAAATCCTGAGCGATATTCTCGATCCGCGGGGAGGTCGGTTCAGCAATCTCGCTAGCTGTTTGCCTGTTCGAAGACCTTTCTGAACCCGGCTATCGAGCCCTCGATCACCCAGTCGTCGACGCAATACGAGGCGCGGAAGTAGCCCGGTGTGCCGAATCCGATGCCCGGAACGACCAAGACCAGCTCTTTCTGCAGTTGACGGACGAACTCAGTATCGTCGGGAATTGGCGATTTCGGAAATACGTAGAACGCACCGTCGGGTTTGACGCACTCGTAGCCGATATCGATAAGTGTCCCGTACAGCAGGTCTCGCTTATCGCGGTAAATGGCGATATCGACCGTAGCCCGCTGGATGCCCGCCACCGCGCGCTGCATAAGGGCAGGTGCGTTGACGAACCCGAGGGTGCGTATCGAGAACGTGAGGGCGTCCATCAGGTCGGTTTTTCCGGGGTCGGCCGGGTTCAGGGCCAGGTAACCGATCCGCTCGCCGGCAAGCCCGAGGTCCTTCGAGTGCGAAGTGGCGACGATCGACCGTGGGTGGTGGTTGAAGATGAACGGGTAGGGCTGGTCGGAGTAGATCAGCTTGCGGTACGGCTCGTCTGAGATCAGGTATATCTCAGTGCCGTATTTTTCCTCGGCCCGCGTTAGCGCTTCGCCGATCGCTGCAATAGACGCTTCGGGGTAGATAACGCCGGTGGGGTTGTTCGGAGAGTTGATGATCAACGCGCGGGTGCGAGGGCCGATTGCAGACTCTATCGAAGCGATATCGGGGAGCCAGTTATCGTCGCAGGCCGCAGTCTTTGCGACACCGGTCTGGTGTTGGATATAAAAGGGATATTCACCGAAGTAGGGGGCTAGCAGGACGACCTCATCCCCTTCATCGAGAATGGACCTGAGAATCGTGTTGATCGCACCGGCCGCACCGACCGTCATCAGGATTTCGGCACCGGTTACCGGTACTCCCGATTCTTCGGCAAGCGCCTCGGCAACACTGGCCCGCACTTCGGGAAAACCGCCGTTTGGCATGTAGCGGTGGGTATTCGGTGTTTTGTCGGCCGCCAGGCGGGCCAGCTCGGCCCTGAATTCGGCAGGTGGCTCGAGGAGCGGGTTGCCCAGCGACAGATCGAACACGTTTTCAGCGCCGTGGGCCTCCCGCAGTTCGATGCCCGCTTCGAACATCCTGCGAATCCACGAACTTTCCTTCATCTGTTCTCGAACTTTTCGAGAAATTGCCATCAATTGTTTCCTTGTTGTTCCGATTCGGGGTCCTGCTGCTGGTCGGACGAAGATACAGGTTCCTGGTCCTCATCTTTAGTTTTTGCGCCCAGCTTGAAGAAATCCCGCATGAACTTCGGTCCCCCCGAGTAGGGATTATCGACAACGAACGTCCCTGCGATCTTGTCGTGCCAGCCCTGTCGTTTCGGGTCGAACACCATCCATGCGAGCCCGATTCCCACGGCCATGGCCGAAATGAACCTTCCGATCATCTCCCTGGGAATCGCAGCCGGGCCCGGGGTCCTGCCATCCGAGTCGACTACGACTATTCCCGCCACCCACTTGCCGGGCGTACGTCCCCAGATCGTGGTCGGAATGACGAAATAACCGAAAAAAAAGAGGAGGTCCTGTGGTGCCGCCTCCGAGTTGAACATAGCCGTGCCAGACACGGGCGCAACAGTGTAGATGACCAGGAAGATCAGGCCGACATCGATCAAAAAGGCGTACAGGCGTCGCAAAGGGCCGGCGAAGTTCATTGGGTAGACGACCGGACCGTCGGTTTTTTTCATCCGATCTTCATGAGCAGATGCCTTCTGGTCTTCGGAATTCAGATCGGGGCTGTAGCGTGAGCTGGTAGGTCGCTTTCGAGGGTTGCGACGTTTTCGGGGACGGGGCGTTGCGGGCATATCAGCCAATATTACGACCCATGACCGTCCACGGCACCACGATCTGGAATTAGAATCGCCTCCAGCATCGGTATCGCACTTCAAAAGATTCGCGCCAGCGACGGGAGATCACGAATGGCAGAGAGACTCGAAGGCAAGGTGGCGCTTATCACGGGCGGCGGGTCGGGCATCGGCGATGCCACGGCGCATTTGTTTGCCAGTGAAGGCGCGAAAGTCGTGGTCGCAGACCTGAAGATCGACGCCGCCAAAAATGTTGCCGATGCGGTGGTATCGGACGGTGGCGATGCGGTTGCTCTTGCCGGGGACGTTGCAGCGCGGGCAGATTGCGAAGCCATGGTCGCCGGGACGGTCGAGCAGTACGGCCGGATCGATGTGCTGATAAACAGCGCCGGGGTCACGCCCAGGTATGCACCCGCTGAGTGGGACTGGGAACAGAAGTGGGACTGGACTATCGGCATCAACCTGAAGGGGTCGATGATGATGTCGTACTTTGCCGTGGAACAGATGAAAGAACAGGGCTCGGGCTCGATAGTAAACATGGCCTCGGTCATCGGTCTTGTCGGTTACGCCGATGGCATGAGCGATGGGTTTCATCCATACCCGCATTCCAAGGGCGGTGTGGTGCAGATGACCCGTGACATGGGGGTCGCACTGGCCAGGGAGGGCATTCGCGTGAACGCGCTTTGCCCCGGATTCACCTACACGGCACTCACCAAGACCCTTACCGATGACGCCGATTTGCATCAGCGCATCATCTCGCTCCACCCGATTGGCAGGTTGGGCGAGGCGGTCGAGATTGCTAGGGCAGCGCTTTTCCTCGCCTCGGACGATGCATCGTTCATCACAGGGGCAAATCTGGCAGTAGATGGCGGCTACACCGCCCAGTAAGGCCGCGAGGCGACGTTTCCTCCGGCTCCCAGCTGCCAGTGCGATTTCTAAAAAATCGACGCGGGGTCGACCACCGACAGCAGTTTTCGACCATCCGCGAGCCGCTCGAGGTTCGATAGCGCGAACACAACTGACCGTTCGTTACCTTCACCGGTCCCGCCCGCCCAGTGCGGAGTGATCACGACGTTTGGCATTTTCAGTAGTGGGTTATCAGGGTCAGTCGGTTCCTGCTCCAGCACATCCAGCCCCGAACCCGCGATTTCGCCATTCTGAAGGGCTACGATCAACTCGGCCTCGTTATGAACAGGTCCACGGCACGTGTTGATGAATACGGCGGACTTCTTCATCAGCCCGAACTCGCGAGACCCGAACATCCCGCGTGTGGAACTGTTGAGCGGCACGTGGACCGTCACGATATCGCTGACCCGCAGCAGGTGATCCAGCTCGACCGCCTGCGTACCGAGTTCCCGGTCTCTACCCGGCATCATTTCGACCGGGTCGTAGTACAACACTTCGCAATCGAACCCCGACAACCTGCGCGCAACCTGCCGTCCGATGTTCCCGAAACCGACAATGCCAATCGTCTTGCCACTGATCTCGGTCCGCACCGGCAGCTGGTCAACGCCGTTGCGCCAGTTTCCGCCCACCGTGTTTGCCCATGCTTCCATCATCCTGCGGTAGACGCTCAGGATCAGGCTCATCGTATGCTCCGACACCGATATCGCGTTGGCACCGCCGTTGTTCGCAACGCTGATTCCGAGCTTGCGCAGGCCCACGACATCGGCTCTGTCGTAGCCGGCGGTCAGTAGTTGGATCAGTTTCAGTTTTGGTAGCTGCTCGGCGATTTCGAGGGGGACCGACGCAAGCCAGGGAACCGCGACATCGGCGTCTTCCAGGGCCTCGATCAACTCGCCGGGTGAAAGAGTCGGATCCACGGCAACCACATTTACGCCATCTCCGGCGTGTTCGTTCAGCAGGTCCCAGCGCCGTTTGTGTTCGGCCGTAGTGAGAGGGGCAAGAAAGGCGATGGTCGGCATTTTTTGATTCAGTTCTCAGTAATTTCGGGTCGTGGTGCGCGCAAAAAGAAGGGCAGGGTGCCAGAAGGCCGTCGGGCAGTCTACCGCCGGGAATTCGTCTTTGGGGGAACGACGCGGCCTAAACCGGTCGCTCAACCCTGCGTCCCGCCTTGTACACGTCGCGCACGTCCCAGAGTGCGTTGAGGTCAGCTGTCGGGTCACCCCCCACCACCAGCAGGTCGGCCGGTCGTCCGGCGGCAAGCGTTCCGGCTGTGTCGCCGACAGCAATCGATTCGGCTGCGTGGCTGGTTCCGGTAACCAGCGCCTCGGTGTTCGATAAACCGGCTTTCGTGAGGGCGATCATCTCTTTCACGAACTCACCGGGCGGGTAGGCCCCCCAGGGCGAATCGCTCCCGGCGATCATCCTCACGCCCATCTTGATCAGGCGACTCACCGAGTCGTTGCGGGTTTCCAGCGCGTGCTTGCTGGCGTCGATGCTGGCCTGTTCTTCTTTCGTCAACCAGCCGCGTTCCTGGCCGATGTTTTCCGTGTGGTCGATTCCGGCCTGGACGACGTGCAAAGTCGGGTTCACCCAGGCCCCGGCTGCGGCAAGCTGATCCGCGAGGTCTTCGCGGAACTCGTACATGCCGGTCTCATCCTCGAAAACGCAGTGGATGATCATGTCGACTTCGGCATCGAGAGCGTTCTTGATCCCCTGCATCGACGCGCAGTGGGCCGCAGTGAGCCTCCCGAACCGGTGGGCCTCATCGACTATCACGGTCATCTCTTCGAGCGTGTACGAGGGGCGCAGGGGGTCGGAAGACCAGGTCGAGCCGCCCGTTGCCATGATCTTGATGAAGTCGGCACCCTCTTTGACCAGCTTGCGTACTTCCGTCCGAACCGCGTCAACGCCATCGGCCTCGGACCCGCAGTACCAGAAGTGGCCGCCGGTGATCGTGATAGGGCGACCTGAAACGACCATTTCCGGCCCTTCCGACAGCCCGCGCTGGATACCCTCTTTAAGCGAGAAGCCAACCCGGTTCTTGGCACCGTTCTCCCGGGCGGTAGTCACACCAGCGTGGAGGAACGTTCGGGCGTTGCTGAGGGCCCGCATGAGCAGCACGTCGTCGTCTTCGGCACCGGTGATATCGCCGTGTGTGCCGTCACCGGGGGCCATCATGTGGGTGTGGCCGTCGACCAGGCCGGGGAGGAGGGTTGCGTCGCCGTAGTCCCTGACGGTTACGTTCGAGTTATCCGGGGCGGAAATTTCGGCGACCGGTCCGATGGCCGCGATCTTGCCATCCGAAAGCAGCACGGCCTGTCCCTCGACAGGTGCCGACCCGGTTCCGTCGAACATCCGTGCAGCCGTGATGATCGTGTGGTCGGTTCCGGCGGAATTTTCAGTCGTCAATCTATGTTCCTCGGGCTCGGCGGAGAGTATTCACACCACGCCAAGATCGGACAGTGTTCCCTCAAGTTCCGCCCTGGATGTGAAGACGTGGCCGATCATACCTGCTTTTTCTGCCGCTTCGATGTTCACCGGTAGGTCGTCGACAAAGAGGATGCGATTGACGGCGACACCCGCCCGGGCGAACAACGCGCCGTAAAACTCGGGGTCAGGTTTCATCGAGCCCACCGCGTACGAGACGATCACTGGGTCGAGTTTTGCACTGAACGGGAGGAACTTTCTCGCGTATTCCCAGTGCGGTTCGCTGGTGTTTGAGACGAGGGCGATACGGTGTGATTCGGCGATTCGGCTCACGAGCGGGAACATGGCGTCCGACGGGATCAACGCGCCGTCATAAATATCGGTGAATTCGCCGACCGACATCGTGATGCCAAGTTCAGCAATCGCCTGACTGGCGTGCTGCTGAAAGCTGATCTCGCCACTTTCGAACAGCTGCTTGTGCTGCCTGCTGAACACGGCATCATGTACCTCTATCGGCGTATAGCCCGAAAGTTCGGCGAGTCTATTGGCGGGAGTCGCTTCGTCGACCGTGCACAGCACATTGCCCAGGTCGAAGGCGACGAGTTCGATCTCGGGCGCGGTCAATGTTGCACCGGGATGCCGGGTGCGGTGGTGCGGAGACGGTACACGGACGTCCGGGCCGTTACAAACATCGTCCGGTTGTCGGAATCGCCCCAGCCGAGATTTGCCGGTAGTTCCGGCAACTCGACCACCCCGAGCAGGTTTTCGTCCGCGTCCCACACCCAGATACCTCCGGACCCGGTGCTGTAAATGTTGCCGTCGGCATCGAGTTTCAGGCCGTCGGGAACGCCATCGAGTTCTCCCGCAGGTCCGTACGGCATTTCGCAAACGCGCCGACTGTTTATCAGTTCGCCGCTCGACGAGACGTCGTAGGCGTGCAGGTGCGGGTCAGGGCGGCTGTTCGATACGTAAAGCGATTTGTGATCGCGTGAGAAGGCGAGGCCGTTCGGATGGTTCATATCGCGGGCGAGCAGCGTCAACTCGCCATCGGGCCGTAGCCGAAAAATCGCAGCGTAACCCAGCTCTTTTTCCTCTTCAGGAAGCCCCTTTTTGTCGGGGTCGGTGAAATAGAGCGAGCCGTCGGGGTGAAGAACGACATCGTTCGACCGGTTGAGCCGTTTTCCCTCGAACCTGTCTGCCAACTGAGTGATCGACCCGTCGGATTCATACCTGACCACGCGGCGGGCGACCTGTTCGCAGATCACGACCCGCCCCTGCCGGTCGAAGACTGCACCGTTGGCCCCACCGGAGTTTTCCCTGATGACCTCTTTGGCCGCCTTTCCGTCAATTCCCGGCAGCCGGACCCGGTAGTGGATTTCGGCATCGACATCCGAGACGTACAGGATTCCCGAGGGATGCCACAGGGGGCCCTCGGTGAAAACAAAACCCGAAACAACAAGTTCGGGTTTAAGCGATTCAAAAAGATCGGCCAGTTCGGTCAACGCACTCTCCGTTGCTAGGTGCCGTGAGTGTACGCCCGCGGCGCCGGTGGGACTCTACTTGTCGGACGGCTTTGCACTGGCGGAAAGACTGGCAAGAATGTCCTGGAGTTCGTTCGTCGAGGCACCCTCCGGCGCTTCGCCCCCCAGCTTCTGAATCACGGCTCTCAGGTATTCGGGGTCGTTTTGCTCTGC
>CAJWWK010000071.1 GCA_913048295.1 uncultured Dehalococcoidia bacterium | reverse complement strand
CAGACCCTTTTACCCTCTCCCGCTGGGGGAGAGGGTAAAAGGGTGTGGCTGAAACCGCGGGTAGACAGTCCGCTCGCTCCAAATACAACAGCCAATAAGAAAAGGACCGGGCGTAAGGCCCGGTCCCGCCATGGATGAACAGATACGCAATGCCCTGAAGGGCAAAGAGGTCGTGATTGATATAACGACCACCGGAAGGCGGTCCGGCCAGTCGCGACGTGTAGAGATCTGGTTCCACAATATTGATGGACGGATCATCATCACCGGGACACCCGGCCCGCGCAGCTGGCTGGCCAACCTGGCGGTAAACCCGAAATTCACGTTTCACCTGAAGGGCACGGTTCGTGCCGACCTGCCCGCAAGGGCCCGATTGATAACCGATCCTGACGAACGCCGAGCAATCATGAGCGCGCCTGAAACAGGTTGGTACCGCGATCAGGTCGGCGGTATCGAACCACTGGCGAAGGGCAGTCCAATGCTGGAAGTGGAGTTCACTGACTGACGGAGAACGGTCAGCGTAAATCGCCCGTCCGCCTGCCGTGCCTGCGCTCAGTCTTTCGCGAAAAACCCGACGTCGTCGCTGATGTACTCCTCGCGGATCGGCGACCATATGTCGAGGGCCACACAACCGTCCCCGGTCGCAACAACCCGGTGTGGCACATCGCCGGGGATGACGTAGTGATCGCCCACGACAAGCAGCTTCTCGTCATCGCCAACGTAAAACCATGCGGCACCCTCGAGAATCCGTCCCGCCTGCTCATGGGGGTGCTGGTGTTCGGGTACCTCCGTATCGGGTTCGATATCGATGATCCCCATCATGATCTTTTCGCCCCAGATAAGCCGTGCAAACACACCCGGCAGCAACTCCCGGCGCGCAACGTCGTTTTCACTGTAGAAATACTTTTCCGGAAGCATGGCGACCTACCCGTGTGAACCCATTTTTCGGTTGATGGCAGCCTCGGCAACCGGGCTGATGATCTGTGCAATTTCGATATTCAGCAGCGCCGGGCCATCGTGCGCAAAAGCGCGGCTCATTGCGCCGTCAAGGTCTTCCACCTTCGTCACATGCTCGCCGTACGCCCCCAGGCCCTGCGCCATTACGTCGTAGCGGGTCGGCAGGAGATCGGTCCACACAGGCCGACCGTAAATGCCCTTCTGAATCTGCCAGTCAATGCCCCAGATCGAGTTGTTGCCAACAAACATCTTAACCGGCAGGTTGTGGCGGACCATGGTGTCGATCTCCATGCCGTTGAAACCCAGCGAGCCATCGCCGTTTGCAAGCACGACCTTGTTGCCCGGCAGCGCAACCTGTGCGCCCACTGCGTAGGGCAGCCCGACGCCGATCATGCCGAAGCTCGAAACGTTGTGGAACCTGTAAGGCTGATCTCGCTTGATCGAAGCACGCAGGAAGTGGCAGTAGTCGCCACCGTCGAACGTGACGTGCGTATCGTCATCAACGAATTTTCGCAATGCTTTCGCCACATCCATGGGATGCATCGGGTCTTCTGCCTTCCCCAGTGCATCGAGATCGGCATGCCACTTCTCGTGAGTCGACCGCATGGCAGCGACCCACTCGGTTCGCTCCGACCAACTACGCTTTTCCGCGGCATCGGCCAGTTGCGAGATGACGTGGCCGAGGTCGCCGACTATGCCTACAGCCGCCGTACGGGCCCGGGCGATCTGCGCGGGAGACGGGTCGACCACGATAAATTTCGTATCCGCAGCGAACGGCGGACTGCCGCCGAAACCAAGCGTGTAATCGAGTTTCTTTCCGAGCATCAGCACGACATCGGCATCTCTAACATGCTGCACCGCAGGGTTGAGGGGCTGGTATCCGAATCCCATCGAATACTCGTGGGAGTCCGGAATAAGGGCCCGTGCCGAATCCTCGGATACAAACGGAATGCGCATCGTCTCAACGAGACGTCGCACCTCAGAGGGTTCCGCAGTTGCACCGGCTGACGAACCGGCGAAAATTACCGGACGCTGCGCCGAATTCAAAATTTCGATCGCACGCTCGACCTGCGCGGGGTCGCCCATCACCGTAAGGGGCGTTCCGTACTCGTTTGGCGCGTACCGAGCGACTTCGGTATCGTCGACTTCAGCTTCCTGAAAGTCGTGTGGGATCGTCAGGTGGACCGGACCCTGCCGACCGCTAAGCGCAGTGCGGAACGCGAGCGCGACATACTCGGGAATGCGGGCCGGCCTCGGCACTTCCCATGCTCCCTTGGTGACGGCAGCGGCCAATCCGACCTGGTCAAATTCCTGCATCGCACCGCGGCCAATGTTCGACGAATCGGCCGAACCTGCAATGTTGATTACCGGGGCTTCGGAGTGCTGCGCGTTTGCAAGGCCGGGTATCGCGTTTGCGTGACCCGGCGTGGTCGAGAGCATCACGCCACCGCGCTTGAGGATTCTCGAATAAGAGTCGGCGGCGTGGACAGCACCCGACTCGTGCCTGAAGTCGATCATGCGCAGCGGCTCGTCGAACATCGTGTCGAGCATGTGGAGGATGTGGTCTCCGGCTACTCCGAAGACGGTGTCGACCCCTTCCGCCCTGAGCGCACGAACGAGGAGGTCACTACCGGTGGTTTTGGTCATAGTTTTTCTAGATTTTTTAATCGGGGCTGGGAGGGTTTACGGACGAATTTTCGGCCGCTCGCTACCGCGTGGATTTTTCATGGATCGTTGGAATATTTCAAACAGTAGAGAAGATTAGCACCCCTCTCGCTCGCTCAGTACTGCCCGCATCCTCACCTCTTCCCGACTCCTGTGGAGGGATGCGGGCCGACACCGTGATTAACTTGCCTGTCAATCGGTTTGCTCAGCCGAATGAAACTGTTATTGCCGGGGGGAGGGCGCGCAAAGTCAGCGGATGATGGCAGGGAATTGAGTTGGCTGAAACACTGGGGCACCCCGTGGTGATTGGCGATCCCTCCGCAGGGGTCGGGAAGAGGACCGTAAATTGCACCGGCTCAGTCGCAGGGACTATCGCCTATCGCCAGAAGGAACGAGGAGGTCCATAAGTTCGTCGACGGCCATCGTTTCAAGTGCCGATTGATCGCTGAACAACTCGTCCAATTGCTGAACCTTCGTGTCGTCGAACCGAGTCGCAGCATTCGAGCGGAATTTTTCGATCAGCGCCGGTTTCGCTTCTGCGCGCCTGCGCCGGTGTCCCAGTGGATATTCGATCACCACTTTCTCGGTTGAAGTGCCATCGGTGAACATGACCTGTACCGCGTTTGCGATCGAGCGTTTATCAGGGTCGAGATAGTCGGCGGAAAATCGCTGATCGTGCACCATGACCATCTTGTCTCTCAGTTGATCGATGCGCCGGTCGGCTGCAACCCCGTCCTCGTAATCGTCAGCCGCGAGCGCCCCGTTTAAAAGTCCGACGGCTGTCATGTACTGGATGCAGTGATCGCGGTCGGCCGGGTTGTTCAGAGGACCTGTCTTATCGATGATCCTGAGGGCCGACTCCTGCGTGGTGATCGTGATGGACTTCACTTCGTCCAGTCTCTCGACCACCTCGGGGTGAAGTTCAAATGCAGCCTCGACGGCAGTTTGCGCGTGGAACTCCGCCGGGAAAGAAACCTTGAACAGGATGTTTTCCATCACGTAAGAGCCCAGCGGGCGCGCCAGAGCGATCTCCTCGCCCCCGAACCAGGTGTCCTGAAAACCCCAGTCCGGGGCGGTCAACGCCGACGGATAACCCATTTCTGCGGCCATCGCGTTCAGACCGAACCGGACTGCCCGGGCTGTAGCATCGCCGGCCGCCCAGGACTTTCGCGATCCGGTGTTGGGCGCTTGCCTGTAGGTCCGCAAAGTAGCGTCGAGCCACGCGTTCGACACTGCGCTCTCGACCTGTCCCTGATCTCCGCCCAGCATCGCGGTGACAACCGCAGCCGAGGCAACTTTCACCAGCAGGACATGATCGATGCCTACCCTGTTGAACGAGTTTTGCAGCGCCAGCACACCCTGAATTTCATACGCTTTGACGGCGGCTTTTAAGACTTCGGGTACGCCAATCGGACGTTTCGATTCTGATCGGGACTTACGACTCATGTGATCGGCTATTGCCAGGATCGCACCGAAATTGTCGGAGGGATGACCCCACTCGGCGGCAAGCCAGGTGTCGTTGTAGTCGAGCCAGCGGATAGTGGCACCGGTGTCGAACGCCGCCTTCACCGGGTCGAGCTGAAACCCCGTGCCCGGCACTCTTGACCCATCCGGAACCACTGTGCCTGGCACGTCGGGTCCGAGCAACCGCGTGCATGCCGGGTAGTTCAGGGCAAGCAGAGCGCACCCGATCGAGTCCATCAGGCAGAGCCGGGCGGTGTCGAGTGCGAGTTCGGATTCGGGCTCATAGTCGACCGCATACTCGGCGATCTGCGCGATAACGGCGTCGGTTGCCTGCATTCGATTAGCCGCGCTCCCCAATCGCCACATATTCTCGTGGCTCGGGGCCGGTGTATTCGGCGAGGGGACGAATCAGCCGGTTGTCGCCGCGCTGTTCGATCACGTGGGCAACCCATCCCGACGTTCTGGCAATCACGAAAACCGGGGTGAACATCGCTGTTGGTACCCCGCACATGTGGTACGTGGTGGCCGCGTAGAAATCGAGGTTCGGGAACATCCCTTTCTCGCGCATCATCACTTTCTCGATGCGCTCTGAAATATCGTAGTACGAGGTGTTTCCATCGGCCTCGGAAAGCCTTCTGGCCCACTCTTTCACGATCGGTGACCGGGGATCGCCGTCCTTGTAAACCCGGTGTCCGAATCCCATGATCAGGCGACGCGCCTTCAGCATATGAAGCAGAGATTTTTCTGCGTCCTGCGGCGAATCGAACGATGAAATAAGTTCCATCGCCGCCTCGTTCGCCCCGCCGTGAAGCGGGCCTCGCAGCGCGCCAATGCCACCGGCAATTGCCGAGTAGGTGTCGGACAGTGTCGAGGTAATGACCCTGGCCGTAAAGGTCGACGCGTTGAACTCGTGCTCGGCGTAAAGCACGAGCGTGGCGTCGAGCGCGTCTCTTTTCAGGGCGTCGGCTGGCCTGCCGGAAATCAGGTCGAGAAAATGACCGGCCACCGTATCGTCGTCAGACTCCGTGTCGATCCTCTCTTTCCTTGAGTGAAATCGATACCAGTAGGCAAGCATCGACCCGAAGCACGCCGTCAACCGGTCACCGACTGATGCCGCCGTCCGGCCATTCTCGCCTTCCGGCTCGAGAGAACCCATGAATGATGTACCCGTCCTCAGCACGTCCATCGGGTGGGTCGAGGCCGGCATGGCTTCCAGCAGCGACTTCAGCGGATCTGGCAGGGACCTCAGGTCGACGAGTTTTTTCCGGTACGCATCGAGTTGTTGCTGTCCCGGCAGTTTGCCGTAGATCAGCAAGTATGCGACCTCCTCAAAAGTTGATTCCGCAGCCAGGTCAGTAATCGAATACCCCCGGTAAGTCAGACCCACGCCGGCCTTTCCGACCGTCGATACCGCCGATGCTCCCGCCGTTATTCCCATTAGCCCTGAAGTTGTCATTTTGATGAGTCCTGTTCGTTTGCCTCGGAGTCGGTGTCAGCGGAAAAGAGCTCGTCGAGCTTGCGTTCATAGCTGTGATAATCGAGATATTCGTAAAGTTCTTCGCGGGTCTGCAGGTCGTCGATGAGGTCCTTCTGGGTACCGGCTGTGCGGAGTGCCTTGAACACGTTTTCGGCCGCCTTGTTCGCAGCCCGAAATGCGGTAAGCGGGTATAACGCGATCGCAACTCCGACCGACCGGAGTTCGTCGACCGAAAATGCCGGGGTCATTCCGAATTCGGTCAGGTTCGCAAGTACCGGTACCCCGGTGGCGTCGTTGAACCTGCGATAGTCGCCGAGATCGCTGACTGCTTCAGCAAAGATCATGTTGGCTCCGGCTTCGACGTAGGCAACTGACCGTTCGATCGCGGCATCTACGCCCTCGGCTGCAATCGCGTCGGTCCTTGCCATGAGCACGAAATCCTCGTAAGTCTTCGCATCGGAGGCGGCTTTCAGTCGGTCGCACATCTCCGAGCTCGAAACGATCTGCTTTCCCGGCCGGTGCCCGCAGCGTTTGGCCTGCACCTGGTCTTCGATGTGAACCCCGGCAGCCCCGGCCCTGGCCATCTCGGTCATCGTGCGGGCGATCATGAAAGCGCCACCCCAGCCGGTATCGACATCGACCAGCAACGGTAAATCGACCGCGGCAGTGATGCGGCGGACGTCCTCAAGCACGTTGTCGAGCGTGGTTATGCCGAGATCGGGCAGGCCGTAGGAAGCGGTGGCAACGCCAGAACCGGAAAGATACAGCGCACGAAACCCTGCGGCCCTGGCCATCACCGCGTGATACGCGTTGGTGGTCCCTGCGACTTGAAGCGGCGATTCTTCGCGCAGTGCGGTGCGAAATGCTGTTCCGGGCATCGTGGTCATGATTAGCGAATTATAGGTGCGTCCACCCGGGCATAACCGGTCTCGTGTGACGGCTGCAAAACGCCTTTGCACGTCGACCCGCGGTAACTAGCCCCAAAAGGCATCGAAGAACACAAGAGGTGAAGCGATCAGCAGCACAATGCCTACCACCAGGCGGAGCTTCGTGGGATCGACATCGCCACCCATTCGCGAGCCCGCGAACATGCCCACCATTGCTGGAATTCCCACCGCAGCTGAAAGCAGCCAGTCGACTCGACCGCTTATGAGATGGCCCGCAAATCCCGACAGACCGACAAGGATTGTAAGTGCAAGATTGGTCCCTGCGGCCAGGGCGGGCTTCATTTTGAGTACGTGAACGAGAGCAGGCATTCGCAGAACACCCAGCGCCAGCCCAACGGCCCCGCCAACTACTCCGATTCCCAGCCCGAGAACGCTTTCCCGAGCTACCGTTTTTGGATTCAGATCGCCACGCCCCGCCATCGGATCGTCTACGCTCGATTCAGTTCGGTTCCGGAGCTCGGCGAGAGCCCGGATAATCATTGCGGCCGAAGACCAGAGCAGCAAAAATGCAACGATGGCCAGTAGAACCGCTCGAGACACGAGGTCTGCGTACAGGCCACCGACAAACGAACCGATGACCGCCGGAATGCCGATCACGACAACCACCCGAAAAACTATCCTGTTTTGCAGAATCGCAGGCCACGACCCCGCAACGGCACCGACCACGCTTACGAGGAGGTTGGTGCTTGCAGCGATGAGCGGATCAAGACCGACGGCCGTCATCACAGGCAGTCGTATTACGCCGAGCGCGATGCCGACGATCCCACCGACGATGCCCACCACCAGCGACATGATGATCAGGCCGGTGAGTTGCACCCCCGACAGGTCACTACCCACCAGCGCCAGGGTCGTTGCCGTCTCTGT
This sequence comes from uncultured Dehalococcoidia bacterium, assembly GCA_913048295.1. Lineage (GTDB taxonomy): Bacteria > Chloroflexota > Dehalococcoidia > Lucifugimonadales > Lucifugimonadaceae > Lucifugimonas. The sequence continues at coordinate 2,367 of CAJWWK010000071.1, read as the reverse complement.
CAATTGATCGCCACCCTGTAGCCGGGAGCTCGGTCGGAGAGCAGGCTGATCGGGGTGAACGTTCCGGCGACGCGCGAGCGGGGGCTACAGCCGGAGGGACAGTCAGTGGGGTCGGATTCTTGATCAGGCACAGTTTTTTCTTCGAATGCTAGTTCGCAACCGGTTGGATTCTACTGTCACCCAACATCGGGCGCACCTGGCGGATTACTGACCGATCAGGTCGAGCTCTTCTAGTATTCGGTCAATCTCGACGTACTGCTGGGCATCTGGTTTCAATGCCGGATGTCGTGCGAAATCCGACCCCGGTGAAAAGACTCCCCTTCTGACCATGATGTGCTTGTAAACCCAACCGGCAAGCCCCTGGCCCTGCGCCAGCACCTGGATCAACGGACCGTGGCGTTGCATCTCCGCTTCGGCAGCGTCCTCATCGCCTGCCTGGAAGAGATCCCAAACCCTCACGAACATGTCGGGCAGTGTCGAACCGGGCATTGTGCCGACTGAGCCACGTCGGAACTCCTCGATAGCGAACGCGCCCCCGGCTCCACCGAACAGGATCAGCCCACTGCCTTCGGCCAGTTTTTGTGTTTCGCCCATTCGGGGAATAGTCGGCGGCGTTTCGACCTTGATGTAGCAAAGGTTCTCGTGCCGCTTTGCACACTCAACGGCCATCGCAGGTGGAACCACGGCAGTGCCCTGGTCCTGCAGGAAAATCGGCAGCGAAACCGACTCGGCGATCTGCACGAAGTAATCGATGTTTTCCGAAGTGGGGACAGGAATGAAAGATGTCGGGCGGATCATCAGTGCATCGGCACCCAGTTCCTCTGCCCTTTTCGAAAGGAATATCGCCTGATCGGTACCTTCAGCACCGGTGTTCATCACCACTTTGACCCGGCCGTCGTTCACACGCACGACAGTGCTCAGGATCAGGTCACGCTCTTCTTCGGTGAACTTGTATATCTCAGTGGCGACCGCGATTCCCACCCCGTGCACGCCCTTGCCGATTATCCACTCGACCTGGCGTTCCAGGTCTTCGACTACCAGTTGGCCTTTTTCGTTGATCGGGGCTGAAAGTATCGGGTAGACGCCCTTCATTGAACGGTCAGGCATATTGAGGATTCTCCGGATTTCATTTGTTAAGAAAAGTTGGTAGCTGAGCCGGCATCACACCAGATATTCGCACCCGTTCACGGCAAACGCAAGACGAGGGCCCGGCACTTGCGAGTCGTCCCGCCGAGGGAGAGGGGACTCGTCAAAGCAGACCCTCGACAATTGCCAGCAGCACACCGGCTACCGTCGCCGTACCGATCACTCCGGCAACGTTCGGCCCCATTGCATGCATGAGCAGGTAGTTGTCGGGGTCTTCTTTCTGACCCATTTCCTGCACCACGCGCGCCGCCATCGGCACGGCCGACACGCCAGCGGCCCCGATCATCGGGTTGATCTTGTCGCGGGATAAGAGGTTCATTAGCTTCGCGAGCAGGATACCGGCGGCGGTCGCAGTCATGAACGCGAACAGGCCGAGGAAGAATATCCCGATGGTCTCGGGCTGCAGGAAGATTTCAGCTGGCATCGTTGAGCCAACCGCGAGGCCGAGCAGGATGATCACGATATTCATCATGGCGTTTTCGGATACGTCCTGGAGCCGTGGGACAACCCCCGAAACCCGTATCAGGTTCCCCAGCATCAGCATCCCGATCAGCGGAGTGGCCGATGGAACCAACACGCTGATAACAACGATGGTCAGCACCGGAAAAATCACCTGGGTACGCTTCGAAACCGGTTTTGCCGCGTACTCCATCCTGATCAGGCGCTCTTTCTTCGTTGTGAGCAGCCTGATGATCGGCGGCTGGATGATCGGGACCAGCGCCATGTAGGAATATGCAGCGACGGCCGTGGCACCCACGATGTCCCTGATATCGACGTTGGGGAGCGAATCGCCGAGTTCCTTCATTCGGGTGGCGATGAATATCGTGGTCGGGCCATCAGCCCCGCCGATAATTCCGATCGACGACGCTTCGAGCAGCCCGAACTCGAAGAAGTCGGTCATACCAAGCAACAACGCGCCCAGGAGGGCAACAAACACGCCGGCCTGCGCACCCGCACCCAGCAACAGGGTTTTCGGGTTCGATAGCATCGGACTAAAATCGGTCGCCGCACCTACTCCCAGGAATATCAACAACGGGAATATGTCTGTCGTCATCCCCACGTTCTGGAAAGTTCTCAGTAGACCGACAGGTTCACCATCGCCACCTTCGCGGATTAGTTCGCCCAGCGGAAGGTTGGCGAAAAGGATTCCCATGGAGATCGGAACCAGGAGAAGCGGCTCTTTTTTCTTTGCCACGCCCACGTACAGCAAGGCCCCGGCGA
>CAJWWK010000070.1 GCA_913048295.1 uncultured Dehalococcoidia bacterium | reverse complement strand
AGGCGGTTCCAGCCGCCAGGTCCCGGCTCGCTTCCGTCGGGCATCGGGCGCTGGGCTGAGGATGCGGGGCCACTCAGCAGGAGCGTCACGTCATCTTTCGAAACAATGTGGATGGCACGGTGTTGAAATCCTGCCTCGAAACCGAAGTGCTCCTTGTAAAAGTTGGCCGCCGTCTCGGCGTCTTTGACCATATACCTGAATCTTGCCATTCTCGGGCCCCGTTCCAATTGACAAATCAACACCATATTTCGGGGGCAAACATTAGGCGCTGCATTCAGAACTGTCAAAATCTGCCGACGGCAACTGAGGTTGGACAATACATGTACCTGTTTTCTGCGATCGTTGGTAAGGCGCCAGGTGAGTGGAGTGGGTGGTTGTTGCCGGGGTAAGGGAATTATGGTGGGGTAGGAATAGCCGACGCTGAACTTCGGGTGGGATCGAATCTAATTTTGGCCGCTCATAACGGCGGTTTCTAAGCTGAGGAGTTGGCAGTTGGGTAATTTTGTTGGGGTTGATGGCTGCAGGCGTGGGTGGTTTGCAGTTTGGATAACCGAAACCGGGGTCTGGTCGCATCGGATATTCGAATCTGTTGACTTGCTGTTCGGTCAACTTGGTGATGCGTCCCACATTTTGATCGATATGCAGATCGGTCTTGTTGATGAGGGTACGCAGGGCCGAAGATGCGAGGCCGAAGGTCGGAAATTACTTGGGGCAGCTCGCAGGTCATCGATTTTCGTGTCGCCGTCTCGACTTTCTCTTGCTGCTTCGACTTACGGGGAGGCGAGTCGGATTAACCGTGAGAAGACCGGTCGAAAGCTGTCGAAACAGACCTGGTGGATCATGCCCAAGATTCGAGAGGTCGACGAGCTCATGGAGTCGAGGCCGGAAGCGCGTGAGCGGCTGTTCGAGGTAAATATCGAGCTGCTTTTCTGGGCACTGAACGAATCGCACTCGATGAAACATTACAAGAAGACCGCACAGGGTTTTTCTGAGCGCATGGAACTGTTGAACCACTGGTTCCCGCAGAGCACTGACCTGTACGAGGACGCCTTGAGCAGTTATTTGCGAAAACACGTTTCCCGAGATGACATCGTCGATGCCATGGCTGCCGCGATTTCGAGTTTTGTCACCAGAGGCGAACTGCAAGAAATTCCTTCCGAGCGACAGATTGATTTGAAAGGCTTGCCTATGCGGATGGTGATTCCTCGTTTGCCCGGAGCGTGAAACTAGGCCCCGGGGCGTTGGATAGTGATTCCTTCTGCGGCTTTACGTTTCATCTTTGTTCGTAAAACCAGAACCCGGTCAGACCAGCTCGAAGCCCAGGCCAAGTTCGGCCTTGATCGACTCGAACCACTCGATTACTTCGCGGTGGTAAGGAATGCCCTCATGCTGCCTGATCTCGACTTCTTCGGCCTCGGGCAATCCCGCGTACACCACCCTGTCGTGGCCCGGTGCCGGCTTTGCGTTTCGCAGACCGCCCAGGAATCTGTCCATGTCGTCTTTGAACTGATCGGGATCGGTAAAACCATCGATCTTGATCGCCTGAACGTAGTGGCCCATCAGTGGACGCGGCGTCTTTGGCATCAGAAATCCGGGGCCCATGCCTGAAAGGATCGTCGACAGAATCTCGCATGTGGCCGCAAAGCCGTAGCCCTTGTGAGAACCCTGCTCGCGGGTCCCTCCAAACGGAAGGGACATGTACTCATCGGGCAACTGGGCCGACTCCATAATCGGGGTCCCCTCGGCGTCGGCCACCCATGCCGGTTCCATTGGCGCACCTACCCGTTGGGCGAGGTATAGCTTGTTGCCCGCCACCTGCGTGGTCGCTATGTCGAACACGAACGGCGCCTCGTTCCGCGCAGGCGCAGCCCACGCCCACGGGTTTGTCGCGAACATCTTTTCACCGGCATGGGTCGGGACCATCGACATGGGATTACCGGCGGTGGTCGTAAGTCCGATCATGTCGTGCTCGAGTGCCATCATCGAGTGGTACGCCAGCATGCCGATGTGACGGGAGTTGTGGACCGTCACCGCTCCCATGCCATGTTTCTCGGCCTTTTCGATCGCCAACTCCATGGCTTTTGGCAGAACGTGCAGCCCGAGTCCCTCGTCACCGTCGAGGTTTGCCGTTACGTCGGTTTCACGAGTCACCCGCACGTTTGGAGTCGGGTTGATCTCCCTGTCGCCGTACATCTGCACGTAGACCCGCAGCTGGTTCGACACGCCGTGCGATTCACAACCGCGCAGGTCGCTGGTCATCAGCACATCGGCGGAAAGTGCAGCATCGGCTGGCGACTGGCCGCATTTCTCGAAGATTTCAATGGTTGCCCGCCGCATTTTCTCGGACTCAACGAACACACGGTCTTTTTCAGGCACAAGGAATCGATCGAGCATATTTTTCTTTCCTTATTTCAGACGGCTGGAGGCCGGTACAAACTCTGGAAAGAAAGAATGAACCTCAGGGCCACCGCTCGCAAGGGCGAACTCGGAGTCGATATTGCAATCGCTCCAATCGAGATCGCACACAACGTCCGCACCTGATTTCCCGAACTCTGCGGACGGATCTCGGGCACGACAAGTTCCCATTGGACGCGAAATCGCCCTGCATGTTGAGCATGCGGGGCGATCAATCACATGGTCAAGCCGTCTTACTTGTTTGGCTGTGGAGTGGTTCGCAGGTAAGGACGAACTACTTCGTAACCCTTCGGGAACAGCTCGTCGGCCTCTTCGTTGGATACGGTCGGCAAAACAATAACGTCGTCACCGTCCCGCCAGTTGGCCGGGGTCGCCACCTTGTAGCCATCGGTCAGCTGGAGCGAGTCCAGCACGCGAAGGATCTCCGCAAAGTTGCGACCCGTCGCAGCGGGGTAGGTGATGGTCAGCCGGAGCTTCTTCTCCGGGTCGATGATGAACACTGAACGAACAGTCATCTTGTTGTCTTCCGACTGGATCATGCTGTACAGGTTCGCAACTTTCTGGTCGGAATCCGCAATGATCGGAAAGTTCAGCTTGACGTTCTGGGTGTCTTCGATGTCCTTCACCCAGTCACGGTGCGAGGCAAGTTCGTCGACGCTCAGACCGATGACCTTTGTGTTGCGCTTGTCGAACTGTCCCTTGAGGCCAGCGACCGCACCGAGCTCAGTGGTGCAGACCGGCGTGAAGTCGGCCGGGTGCGAAAACAGGATGCCCCACCCGTCTCCGAAAAAGTCGTACAGGTCGATCGGACCGTCGGTCGATTCCTGCGTAAAGTTGGGAACTGTGTCCCCGAGTAGGAGTGACATGGTTAGAGTTCTTATGTGAAATGCTTGTTTCGCTCGCGTCCGCCGACGCTTACAACCTGATTTGGTGCATTCTACGACCGAAGGATGCACAGGTCGAACAATTACGAGCGGAATATGTGCTACGCAGCCGTTGTGACGGCGTTAGCTAAACGGGTTTGGTTGAGCAGGGAAGGTCGAACCCGGAGAGGACAGTTCCTAATCATGCCAGCGTTGTTGGCAGGATTTACTTACCTTCGGAGCGGCGCCTGGGTGACGTTGTCATTCTGAACTTGATTCAGAATCTCTCGACTCCGTTTTCATGCTGCCAATCGGAATCTCAACTAGGCGGTTTTGAATTTCATGTCGGGTCGAAATAGCATGCCTGTAGACCGCTTAATAATTTTCACTTTGAATTCGTCGTGAGTGTAATCGAACGGGTTCAGAATCTCTCCAACCTGGCTAACCCAAACAGTTCATTCCATGCGATCAAGAACTTAATACGTCTATATGCTTACGAATCGAGGCGGGACGCTCTACACGGGCGTGACCGGAGACCTGTTTGGAAGAGTCTGGCAGCACCGCGATGGCAACGGGTCGAGATTCACTATTAGATACAACTTGAACAGATTGATTTGGTTTGAGGAAACCGACGATATCACCGTTGCGATCGCACGCTAGAAACAGATCAAGGCATGGCGACGCAAATGGAAGGTCGACCTGGTAGAAAGTGAACAACGGGGACTGCAGAGTCCTTGCTGCCAGATGGTACGAGAATCAGGGAGATTCTGAAGTAAGTTCAGAATGACAATATCTTGTGCTCGAATCGTGTCAACACCGCCAGGCAAGTTCAATTCGACAGCCAGAGACGCAAGATCACCTTGCCGAATCTACGCGCCGACTGCGTGCTTGCGTGCCCCGCGTTCACGGTTGCGTTTGCCCTGGTTGAGCTCCGCCTTGCGGATGCGCACGAAATTTGGGGTCACTTCCAGGCACTCGTCATCCATGATGAACTCAAGCGCCTGCTCCAGCGACAGCTGCCTGTGTGCATCAAGGTGCTGGGCGTGGTCCGCTCCGGCCGATCGCATGTTGGTCTGCTTCTTGGCCTTCACCATGTTCAAATCCATGTCCTGAGGGCGCGGGTTCTCCCCCACAATCATGCCCTCGTATACCTCGGTGGCAACCGGAACAAACAACTGCCCACGCTCCTGGGCGCTCAGCAGTGAGTAGGTAGTCGTCACACCGCGTCGATCGGCAACGAGGCTGCCCGTAGGGCGCGATCGCATTTCACCTTGCCAGCGCTCGTAGCCTTCAAAAACGTGGTGGGCAAGACCGGCACCGCGGGTCTCCACAACGAACTCATTATGGAACCCGATCAGGCCGCGGGCGGGGATCACATAGTCCATGCGCACACGGCCCTGGCCGTGATTGACCATGTTCACCATCTTGCCCTTCCGGTGGGCAAGCAACTGCGTGACCGCGCCGAGGTGTTCTTCGTTAATGTCGACAGCAAGTCGTTCCATCGGCTCGTGGAGCTTACCGTCGATCATCTTCGTAACCACTTCAGGCTTGCCAACGGTCAGCTCGAACCCCTCACGGCGCATAGTTTCGACAAGCACCGCGAGCTGGAGTTCACCGCGGCCCTGGAATATCCATGTGTCCGGGCGGTCGGAAGGCAGAATCCTGATCGAAACATTACCGATCAGTTCACGGTCAAGGCGGTCCTTGACCATGCGCGCCGTCAGTTTGTTGCCATCGAGCCCGGTAAGCGGCGAGGTGTTGATGCCGATAGTCGCTGAAAGGCTCGGCTCATCGATGTGAATCACCGGCAGCGGCCTTGCATCCTCTTCATCGGCGAGGGTTTCGCCAATCGTTACATCGGGCATACCCGCAACCGCGATAATCTCGCCGGGACCAGCCTCTTCAGCGTCGACACGTTCGAGACCTTCTGTGACATAAAGCTCGGTGATCTTCACATGCACGACGCTGCCGTCGACGTGGCAATGCGAAATGATCTGGTCCTTGCGGATGGTTCCCTGGTGGATCCGGCAAATGGCCAGGCGCCCAACATATGGAGAAGCGTCGAGGTTGGTGACCTGCACCTGCAACGGGTGCTCATCGTCGTATTCCGGTGTGGCGATGTGGGTCATCAGCAGTCCGAAAAGCGGCTCGAGGTCGGTGCCCGGTACGTCAGGATCGAGCGATGCCGTGCCTTCGCGGGCATTGGAATAGACGATCGGAAAGTCGATCTGGTCTTCGGTTGCATCGAGGTCTATGAAAAGCTCGTAAACCTCGTCCACGACTTCCGCGATTCGGGCGTCGGGCCGGTCGATCTTGTTGATGACAAGAATCACGGAAAGATCGGCTTCAAGCGCTTTCCTGAGAACGAACCGGGTCTGTGGCAGTGGGCCCTCGCTGGCGTCGACCAGCAGCAGGACGCCGTCGACCATCGCCAGCCCGCGCTCCACCTCGCCGCCGAAGTCAGCGTGGCCGGGAGTGTCGATGATGTTGAACTTGGTCTCGCCCCACCTGACCGCGGTGTTCTTGGCGAGGATCGTGATGCCCTTCTCACGCTCAAGGTCCATCGAATCCATGACGCGGTCGGTCAGTTCTTTATAGGTCGCCACCGCGCCCGTCTGCTTGAGCATCGCGTCGACCAGCGTCGTCTTGCCGTGGTCTACGTGGGCGATGATCGCGACGTTACGTCGGTCGTTGCGGAAGGTCTTGGTCATGGGGGCTTTCAGGCTCGTCGCAGCGTTGAACGTCTGCGCGAAACGAACCGGAATTGAAACCGGATCGGCTGTAAATCTCGAGTGCGACGCTCGCTCGGTCGCAAAGCAGTAATGTTTGGTCTACTTCGAGAGTAACACCGAAGGGGTTAACACGTGTTAACCGTTTGGTGCGGGTTTGGGCGAGAGGGCATCGCAATCATCCTGCTCTTCGTAGGCTTTTTTCTCGAACGGGTGCTCCTTGCTGCCGCCATACTTGATCGACAGCAGCAAGTACACGATCAGCCACGGTACCACGAGCCACTTGATCTGGTCGATCCAGTGTCGGCGCTCGTGCACCTGCACGCATTTGTCATCCCACACGTCCGACGCGTAGAACACGAACGGGCAAACTGTGACCGCATAAACACTCGGCGGAAACGGGAGCGGTATCTTCGGCACGCGGATCTCTACGCGTCCACCGGAAATTCTGAACATCGTGGCTCCTATTCTTCGCAGGTTTGATGGCGCGGCTCTCAGGTCCGGTTCGAGAAGAATAATGCCGGACGATTATTAATCGCCGTCAGCGTCTATCGCGGTATGATCTGCCGACTTACCAGAAGAAAAGATCGCGGAGGAATTTAATGGCAGATGCTGTATTCTTGGGCGGAGATCGATATCACAAGGCCGAAGAGGCGCATGCCGGCATAGGACCGGTCCTCGAAAATGCCGGGCTCAAGGTTCACTACACCTCCGACTTCGCGTCTCTGGACGCCGACCTATTTGAAGGCGCAAAACTGCTCGTTATTCTTCGGGACGGCATGGAATGGCCGAACGGCCACGACGCCGACCCCGAACGCTGGATGCAGCCTCACCAGGAAGAGGCGATCGAACAGTTCGTTCTTAGCGGCGGTTCGTTTCTCGTCATGCACAACTCGGCCTGGAACTACCCGTGGGACGGTGGATACCGCCGGACGGTTGCCGGTTATTTCCAGTTCCACCCGCCGTACATGCACTTCGATGTTCACATCACCGATAAAGACCATCCGATTACGCGGGGGGTTGAAGACTACGAGATCGAGGACGAACAGCACTTCATCTGGTTCGACAACGACCGGGTCGACCTGTTCGCTACCAGCCAGGGCAAGGACGGCCGGGAATCTGCTTCCGGCTATTCCTACGAGTACGGCAAGGGCCGTGTCGCCTACCTCGCAAACGGTCACAGGCTGGTCGTATTGCAGCACCCATCAGTCCAGAAGCTACTCACAAACGCAGTGAACTGGCTGCTCCGTAAATAGAGGACCATCAAATGAGCGTGGAAATCAGGGACCAGCGATTTCGCCAGGTCGTCGATGTCGAAAGCCCGCTTAAACAGCTGGCAACGGGGTTCATCTTCACCGAAGGCGCGATGTGGGACGCCAGGACCAGCGAGTTGATATTCAGCGATATGCCGGGCGATATCGTTAGAAAGTGGTCAGAGGCCCATGGCGTCACCACATTTCGGCAGCCAAGCAACAAGCAAAACGGCCACTACTTCGATCTGGAAGGTCGCCTGATTTCCTGTTCACATGCTGCGAGCAACGTGACTCGTGAAGAGCACGACGGATCGATAACCGTTCTGGCCACGCACTACGACGGAAAAGAGCTGAACAGCCCGAACGATGTCGTCGTGAAGTCTGACGGCGCTATCTACTTTTCAGATCCCACGTACGGGCGCATGGATGGCTTCGGCCTGCTACGCGATCAAGATATGGATTTCCAGGGCGTCTACCGAATCGACCCCGTATCCGGTGATCTCAGCCTGCTTGTATCCGACTTCGGACAACCGAACGGCCTTACATTTTCGGTCGATGAAAAGCAACTCTTCATCAATGACACCGATCACGGACACATCCGTGTATTCGACGTGGCCGACGATGGCAGTATTTCTGGTGGCGAGGTGTGGGCGGTAGCCGAAGGCCCGGGCGAAGGCGGCGTCGATGGATTAACAATCGACAGCGAAGACAACGTCTACTGCGCCGGCCCCGGCGGCATCCTCGTCTTCGCGCCCGATGCCACCAGCCTGGGAGTTATCCAGGTGCCGGAAGTAGCCGCGAATTTCACATGGGGCGATGACGATCTCAAGACCCTCTACATAACCGCTTCGACATCTCTTTATCGCACCCGGGTTAATGTCCCCGGACGCAGTATCTTCTAGCAAATTTTGAAAGCCGTAAAAAGAAGCCCGCCCATGATCACACTGCACGTTTACCTCACACCGAAAACTGGCCAGGCCGAAGCACTACGGGCGGCGATCCTCGATCCGTGGATTTCCGCAATGTCGGAGCAACCCGGCTTCGTTCAGGCCTCAATGCTCACACCGTTCGAGGATGAGGGTTCAGAAGATATCGAAGTTGTCTCCTACTGGGAGTCGGAAGAACTGCGACTCGAATGGGTCGCCCGGCCAATCCACGACCAGGTTTTCGCGCCGATCGGGGAGCTTGCCGAAACTGTCGCCTCAACCGTCAAAACTGTCGGTCACACCTGGAACGTTTAAACCCCCGTTACAGCACGACCGGAGAGAACGAATTGAGAACGACTGCGGGTGTAGTGATTATCGGTGGCGGGGTCATGGGTGCCAGCATCGCCTACCACCTCTCGGAAAAAGGATTCAACGATGTGATCTTGCTGGAGCGCAAGCACCTCGCTGCCGAAGGCACAGGCCATTCCGGCGCACTCGTCCGCCAACACTATTCACAGGACCCAGTCGTCAAAATGGCGGTCAGGTCGGTGCGGATATTCGAAGAGTTTGAAGACCGCACCGGGCGCACCGGAGTGTTCAGTCAGACAGGCTGGATCAAGATCGGATCTGCTGATATGCGCGCCGAGATGGAGCGCCTCATCGAACGGCACAGACCGCTCGGGGTGAAAGCGGATTTGCTGACCATTGACGAACTCGAAAAGCTGATTCCCGGAATCAACACCGACGGCATCGGGTCTGCGCTGATCGAACACGGCGGGGGTCACGCCGACCCCGTAGCGACGACTGAGGGGCTTGCCGATGTCGCCCGCTCGCGCGGCGTCAAAGTCGTGGAGGGCGTCTCGGCGACCGGCATCTCGCTAACGGCAAACAGGGTCAGTGGGGTGACCACCGATGACGGCGAGATATCGACCGAAATCATCGTGAACGCCGCCGGTCCCTGGTCGCCCGAAGTTGCCGGATGGGTAGGAATCGATCTGCCGATTAAAGTAACCCGCGAGCAAGACCTTATACTGGAAACCGACGACGCGAATCTTCGCCCCGAGTACCCGGTGTCCGACGGACTCGACCGGATTTACTGGCGACGCGATCGCGATCGGCTCCTGGCCGGGGATGGTCACCCAAAGGAGAATGAGTTCGTCAATCCCAACGACTATAAAAACACTCACGACGCTAATTTTGAACTCGAGTTAATGGCCCGACTGAAACACCGGATCCCGGGTTTTACCGACCATGCAAGAGTGATCGGCGGTTACGCCAGCCTGTATGACGTAACACCGGACTGGCATCCCATCCTGGGCAGGGTCGACGGTATCGATGGCTACATCAACTGCAACGGGTGGAGCGGTCACGGGTTCAAGCTGGGGCCATCTGTAGGCGAGCTCATTGCGGAAGACATTGTGGACGGCAAGTCATCGTCTATCGATATTTCGTCGCTCGGCCTCGACCGTTTTGAAAAAGGAGCCCTGCTCTCAGGTTCATACGCCGGCAACCAGGCCTGAACGGGCGGATTTCGTCCGTTAGTGCACGTAATGCAGTGAGGAAACTGATCTCCTCTCGCACTCCTGAGTGAAATACTGACCAATCACACCACCCA
>CAJWWK010000069.1 GCA_913048295.1 uncultured Dehalococcoidia bacterium | reverse complement strand
CGATGTGGCTGGGCGGCCACCCGGGCTTCCCGCGCACCGACTACCAGCCGAAGCCTGCGAACGTCGTGACAGTCGGACAGCCCCACTACTACCACGACACCTACGGCGCTTCGTCAGCCGAAGAAAACGGCGAACGGGCGGCTAACGAGATCGAGGAAGCGATCATATTCGAAGGACCCGAGAGTATTTCGGCTGTTATCGGCGAGCCGGTGTCGCAGCCACTTGGAGGTGTCGTGCCGCCTTCCAACTACTGGCCGATGGTCAGGGAGATTTGTGACAAATACGGTGTGCTGCTGATTTTCGATGAGGTGATCACAGGATTCGGCAGGCTGGGCGAGTGGTTCGGTGCCGATTTCGTTGGGGTCACTCCCGACATCATGTCCTTCGCGAAGGGCATTACGTCGGGCTACTTTCCGGTGGGCGGTTCGATCTCGACTCAGAAGATCGCCGATGCTTTTGCGGGCGGACCCGAGAAGGTCTGGAGCCACATGTACACCTACTCGGCCCATCCCGGCGGTGCTGCGGCCGCGTTTGCGAACCTGGAGATCGTCGAACGAGAGAATCTAGTCGAAAACGCCCGCATCCGCGGCGAGCAGATCTCCGAGAGCTTGCTGGAGATGAAAGACCAGCATGTTATTATCGGCGACGTTCGAGGAGTGGGACTAATCCAGGGCATTGAGTTCGTCAAAGACCGTGAGACGAAGAAACACTTCGACCCCTCAGTCGGAGTAAACGCGATGTTGACGGAGGAACTCCGAAAACGAGGCGTCTGGATCCGAGTCCCCGCCTACATCCTCCCCCTGGCCCCACCCCTAACAATCACAGCCGACGAAACCGACAACCTAACCAAAATAATCGACGAGGCCCTTGGGGCGGTTGAGGCTAGGTTGGGGGTTTAGGAAGCCAACATTCCAATGTCCAACTGACCTGCCCCCATCGTTGGACTTCAGCAAAATGGGACGGTTTTGATAATAGATAGATCAGGCTGGTGTCGGCCGCCAGCACCGGAGACCATCAGGCTCAAGCAGGCCGTCGGACTAACATAACGAGTGGTACAGGTTCTGGGGGCAGGTCAGTCTACGGGTAGTGCACCGGTTGGTTGGGTGATGCTTCAGGGGGTCGAGTGGTTCTTCCTCACACGGGAACTAACGGCACATGCGCGACAGACGGCAATTCGACCGATATCTTGTCGCCAGGTCGTACCACGCCGTCGGCCACGACAACTGCCATCACGCCGATCTTGCTAATCGGTCCGCCATCAGCGTCATGATCGAGAACAGCATTCATCAGCCCCGGAATGAGACCGTCCAGTTGGGTGCAGGGATTTCGAAGACCGGTCAATTCGACTACGGCGCGATCGCCAAGTTTCAAATTCGCGCCTGTCGGCAGCGAGAGTAAATCGATCCCGGCAGCCGTGATGTTTTCACCCATCATGCCGGGCTCCACAGCAAAGCCTTTTTCCCGGAGTTCATCGAGCAGTTCCGAGTGAATGAGGTGAATCTGCCGAAGATTCGGCTGAGTCGCATCACGTCGCACCCGGGACAGGTGCTTGACCGTAGCTCCGCTGTGGGCATCGCCTTTCACTCCAAAACCATCGACCAGCGTAATCGACGGGAGCGCATTCTTCGACACGGTGTGTATGCCGCTGGCATGAACGGCGAGAACTGAAGAATTCATTGAGACACATCTTACCGCTGTCATTCTGAACTTGGTTGGCTCTGTTGACATCACGTAAATGAAGTTCGCTTTTACATTGTCATTCTGATCCGGGTTCAGAATCCCCCTCGTGACCTGCCCCCGCGATCGTTACCACTTATTATCTCGGATTTGCGACCAACTGAAGCTCTGGCATGATTGCCTCAGGCACTGGTGGTCGGACTGTGTTGTACTCCCGCCTCCTCCGTTCTGTCAGTATCTGCACCTCCTTCAGCGAGTAGAAGATCTCCCGGTTTAGCAATTCATCCCTCAACTTCCCGTTGAAGCTCTCGTTGTAGCCGTTCTCCCATGGACTGCCTGACCGACGCTCTTGCCACCGGCGACGGCAACCTCGACTTACCGGAGCTTGCGTAAGATCTACTCCGGGCTGTGTTTCTTTCCTGGCATTTCTGCCTCCCTTCAAAACGCCCAGTATATGATCTTTCAACTGGATACCTTTGAGGGAATAAGGTCAGTTCTACGTTCTCAACGACAGTTGTCTTTACGCCAGTGACTTTCAACTCGATATCCTCGTTATTTGTTGACACAACAGGTGCAGCCATCGATGACTATTCGAGAGGTAAGATGCGGTCGGCAGTCTATACCTGAACTCCGGTCGAAGCCAAAGGGCGTTCTGGCCCAAGAATTAGTACGAATTCAGATCGGTTGTCGTTCGGTGATTGGGTACGATCTTTGTGTCCGACCGCAAGGTCATCACACCAGAATAAGTAATTTCTCCTCGCTTTAAGAAAACATGCCAGATCATTCACACGAAGAAGTAAAACTGGTTGATTCGTACGGGATCGACTCGAATCATGAAGACATTCTCCACAGCCAGTTTGCACAAATGGCAGCGTTCGAACATGCGGCGCAAGCTGGTGACTGGAAGTCGTTCAAGCGGATAGTCGACCAGAGCGGGGATGTGTTTCTCAAGCTAATGCGGAGCGCGGACGGGAGCCCGAGTCTCCGCCTCCCGTTGATGCAGAGCGGAGAACTTGAGGAAAGCTTTACACGTTCACTGCGGGCGCTGAAAAAGGATTGGACGCACCTGATGCCCTGGTGGGCTAGGTTCGGATATCAATTCGAGACCGCACTGACGTGGATCGCCTTTCTGTTCGCACTCGGATCGATTGTCGCTGGGGCAACCGGAAACCCGGTACTGGGAGGTAGTTTCGGCGCGGTTGTGCTTGGAATTCTCGTACTAGTGGACAACGCTGAACCGAGCGTGCGCAATTACTCGAAGTGGTGGATCAGGCTTGTCTATCCGAAGCCCAAAACGGTGCTGGGCAAGTGGCGGACGGCAAGTTATATCGTGGCAGGACTGATGATCATGTGGTTCTTGTTGGCCCCGACATTCAAGACAACCAGCGACTTTTGCGATGATCTGAGCCCGGCAGAAATTGCCGTGTACCAGGGGTGCGGCGATGACGACCCGTTCGCCGAATAGCGTGTGAACAGAAATATAGGCAGCGTTCGGTGGTTTGCCTGCTCAAGTTCTGAGAATCGACAGGTTTCATCGAGATCGCCAATGTTGCCTTTCGTACTGAAACCCGATCGTTGGCACGTCCTGCCATGGGGGTGGACGGCCGGATCATTGCAGCACCTGCCCGTCCGAAGTCGAGATTTACCCAGGAATCATCGTATCCGGCATTGCCTACCGGACTGAATTTTTGTCGCTCGGGGTTGTGACAAGTCACTCAACCCATCTCCTGACATCGCTCACGTCTACTGTTCGCGTACAGCCTGCAAGCTGGCACCTGGTGGCGGTGGTAGGCAGACCCTCTCGGTCTGGAACCCGGTGCCATGTCGTCAAACTCCTCGCAACGACAGGTACGCAGCCATATGGGCCGCGTTTTGCACACCTCAGATTCCACGCACCGTGCCTCCTGCCGGTGTCACCTTCGACAGTGGCGGGTGTTTTGCGATCTCTGACTCGTTCAGCTCGAGCCCCAGTCCCGGCGCGTCGGAAAGCTCGACATACCCGTCAACCTGCCGTGCAAATCCGTCCAGCACGGTGAAATAGTGCTTCGTGTAGAACTCGGCGTGATACTCCTGTATCTCGAAATTGATGATCGAGGCATCCAGGTGCATCTCGGCCACCGCCCCGACCGGCGAGCACACGTTGTGCGGGGCCATCGTAATGTGTTTTGCCTCGGCGATGATCGCAATCTTTTTTAGCTCGGTGATTCCGCCGGCGTTGGCGATATCGGGCTGCAAGACATCTGCGGCGTGCTGCTCGACAATCTCGGCGAACGGGAACTTTGTGTATAGACGCTCGCCGGTAGCAATCGGGATGTTCACCTTGTTGCGCACCTGCACGAGTTCGGCGACGCGCTCCGGTGAAACCGGCTCTTCATAGAACAGCGGGGAATATTGCTCCATCCTAAGGCCGATCTGGATGGCGTTCATCACGTCGAATTTTGCATCTGCTTCGAGCAGGATATCCACGTGCGGCCCAACTGCTTTTCGCACTGCGGCCACGCGGTCCTCGGCGAGTTGCAATTCTTCGAGCGAAATCTTGTAGTAGTCGTGCTGACCGAACGGATAGAATTTCAGCGCGTTGTAACCCATGCCGGTCACGACTTTCGCCTCTTCGGCGTTCTGCTTGGCAGTTCCCGGGCTCGAATACCAGCCATTGGCGTAGACGCGGATGCTCCGCCGGTGTGCACCGCCCAGCAACTTCCACACGGGTTGGCCCAGCAGTCGGCCCTTGAGGTCCCACAGCGCAATGTCGATTCCGGATATGGCAGTGGTCGCAAGCCGACCGCCCCGTGCCTGAGGGTCCTGGTACATTGTCGTCCAGTGCACCTCCGATTCAAGGGGGTCCTTGCCCTTGAGATATTTCTCGACGAACCCGGCAATTAAATTCTTGACCCGTTCATCGTCCTGCATGGGCGATGCGTCGCCGATACCGTAGAAGGCCGGGTCGTCGGTGTTGAGTTTTGCCAGCAACCAGTTGCGCTGCGCATTTTGGTGGTTGGCAGAAAACTGCCTGAACTCAACACCGGTAATGGCAGGCATGTGCTGTGGCTACCCTTGAGGATTTTCGCATCGTGATATCTTCTCGCCTGGTCCCTTTGACCACGGTTTCATTCGGAGAGTCTAGCCGGCGGCTACTCCTAGCTCCGATGGCTCGGTGTCAGGTGGTCTGTCACGCTCGCCACACCACACAAACCACCAGTCAACCAAGAAAGCGAAAGCAGCCCATATAACCGAAATAGCCAAAAAGACAAGAAGAATGACTACGAGGGCAGAAAAAGTAACGGAACTACAAACTTGACGATCTGCACCCCGGCAAATAGTTCTAATGTGCCCAATTCGCCGTTTTTGTTCATGCTGTGATTACCCGTAGCTTCCACATGCCGACACTTTACATCGACTCAGCGCCCTGACACATACCTAATGATTTGTCTTAGTGCCGTGCGGGTATCGGCGACCCTTTCGATGCGACCTCAAATAGGGCCTTTATTTGGTCGTATTGGAACAACTTCGCGAGAAGCCCCTGCATTTCTGCAAGGGCTTCTCCAGTTTGGTTGCAGTTTGGTGGGCGATGGGGGACTCGAACCTCCGATCCCGTGCTTGTAAGGCGGCAGATCGAGATTCCCGAGCTACTCGCCCTTATTGGCTATGAGGCTGTCGACCACTTCCGGTTCGGCGAGGGTTGAGGTGTCGCCGATGGTGTCGATCTCGTCGGTGGCGATCTTGCGCAGGATTCGGCGCATGATTTTGCCCGAGCGGGTTTTCGGCAGTGCGGGGGCCCAGTGGATGACGTCGGGCATGGCGATCGGGCCTATTACGGTCCTCACCTGGGCGCGAAGAATGGTTTTCAACTCGTCTGAGTATTCCTCACCCATGTTCAGGGTCACATAGGCATAAATGCCCTGGCCCTTGATCTCGTGCGGGTAGCCGACAACCGCCGCTTCGGCAACGGTCGAGTGCAGCACAAGGGCGCTCTCGACTTCGGCAGTACCCATGCGGTGACCCGACACGTTGATCACGTCGTCAACACGACCGGTCACCCAGTAGTAGCCATCCTCGTCGCGGGTCGAGCCGTCACCGGTGAAGTAAAAGCCCTTGTATGTGTCGAAGTAGGTCTCTTCGAACCGCTTATGGTCGCCGTAGATAGTCCGCATCTGCCCCGGCCACGACCTCTTGAGAGCAAGTACGCCGCTGACCCCGTTTCCTTCGAGCTCTTTACCGCTTTCGGGATCGAGAATTGCGGGCTCTATTCCGAAGAATGGCACAGTTGCTGCGCCCGGCTTGGTCGGGATAGCCCCGGGTAGTGGGCTGATGAGAATGCCTCCGGTTTCCGTCTGCCACCAGGTATCGACGATCGGGCAGCGTTCCTTACCGACCTGCTTGTGGTACCAGCGCCACGCTTCCGGGTTGATCGGCTCGCCAACCGATCCCAGCAACTTCAGTGACTTCATTTCGTACTTGCCGGGCCATTCGTCGCCGAGCCGGGCAATCGCCCTGATTGCGGTCGGCGCGGTGTAGAACTGGTTCACATTCCACTTTTCGACTATCTGCCAGAACCGGTCGGGTTCCGGGTAGGTCGGAATGCCTTCGAACATGAGCGTTGTCGCACCGTTGGCGAGCGGGCCGTAGACGATGTAGGAGTGGCCGGTGACCCAGCCGATGTCGGCGGTGCAGAAGTAGATGTCGCCGTCGTGGTAATCGAAGATGTACTTGTGGGTTTGGGATGCGTACACCATGTAGCCGCCGGTGGTGTGCTGAACGCCCTTTGGCTTGCCGGTTGAACCCGAGGTGTAGAGGATGAAGAGGGGGTCTTCAGCTTCCATCACTTCGCATTCGGAATTGGGGCTGGCATCCGCCATGACGTCGTCCCACCAGAGATCGCGGCCGTCTTGCATCTCGCAGTCAACGCCTTCGCTGCCCGCAATACGTTCAACGACGATGCAGGTATCGACCGGAACGCCCATTTGGGTTTCGGCGTTTGTCATTGCTTCGTCGGCAACCGGCTTCATTGGAATCGGCCGGTCGCCGCGGTGAGTGCCGTTACATGTGATCAGCACGGTGCAGGTAGCGTCAGCGATGCGGTCGGCGAGGGCCTCGGCCGAGAAGCCGCCGAAGACTATGGAGTGGATTGCGCCGATGCGGGCGCAGGCGAGCATCGAGATGGCCAGCTCGGGGATCATTGGGAGGTAGATCGAGACCCGGTCGCCTTTTTTCACTCCGCGTGACTTCAGGACATTCGCGAACTTGCTGACTTCCTCGTGCAGTTCGCGGTACGTGATGGTGCGGTCTTCACCGGGTTCGTTGCCTTCCCAGATGATTGCGACCTGGTCGCTGCGGTTATCGAGATGGCGGTCGAGGCAGTTGTAGGCGATGTTGGTCTGGCCGCCTTCGAACCACTTGACCGAAATTGGTCCCTTGTTGCGGTCGAAGTTGACTTCGCTTACAGTGTCCCACTTCTTGAACCAGTAGTACTCGGACGCTTTTTCGGCCCAGAACGCGTCGGGGTCTGAGATTGAGCGATCGTATTCGGACTGGTATTCGTCCTTGCTATTGAAGTAGGCGTTTTCGCGGAACGAATCGGCCGGTGGGTAAAGTTCAGAATTTGCCATCGGTGTTTCCAGTTACCTGTTAGCTTGCATGGTGATTAGGTTTCTATCAATCCGCGGGACTGCTGGCAAGGGGTGTGCTGCTGCTTTGTGATGTGAACTGTTTTATTGTGATGCGAGTCATGGGGCATGATGGTGGTTAAGGGCGCTAACCGCAACTGATGCGCCATGAACCGTCCAGGTCGAGGGGCAGGATCAGTGTGTGCATGCCGAGCCGGTCGACTTCGGAGCGGTACTGGTCCTGCAGGGTAAATCCGGCCGCCTCATCGGACGGATATTCGGCGTTGAATACGGGTTTTCTGTGTTCCGTGAAGGCACCCGTCAGTTCGCATTCATCGTACTCGTGGCACTGCTCGGTAACGACGAAATAGAATTCACGTGCCAGGGTGCCGATCAGGTTAAATGTGTTCTTGATACCCACCGCAAGGCCCTGTTTATGTGCGGCGCCAGCAATGTCCCTGTTGAACTGGATTTGGTCTGCCTGCGATAGTTCGAACCCGGTTTCGTTGGTGTAACCGTCGACGGTGTCGGGCTCGACGGCGTCGCAGCCTTTCTGCGCGGCCAACTGTAGCCGCGACTTCGCAAGTTCCAGCATAGATTCGGCGCACACATTGAGCCAGCGCTCGCCCTCCCAGCCATCCAGTGGCAGGACAATCGCGTTCTCGTCAACATCGTCGGCATCGGGTCGCCAGTCCCCGACTGATCCCGCAGAGAAGTAGCAGATTACGTATTTGCCGTCCTGATGGAGTTGCGTTATTTCTTCCGGAGCAGTGTCGAACAGGTCAACGTCCCACACCTCGGCATTGACGGTCATTTTCAGTTCGCCCGTTAATTGCCAGTTCCAATCGGAATCTGGCGGGAGCGTGATGGCACCACTTACGGGAGTTACTGATGGTGGAGGGTCGTCTGGCGTGGCACGAATGACCGTACTCTTCTCTCTGAAGTCGATCGGTTCATCACTCTCAGTGGAATCACACGATGCTGTCGCGATCAGCACGACCAGTAACATCGGCAGTACTGTAATCGAATTCTGTCAGTGCGTTCCTGCCTGGGATGTTCGTAGTTTCATCGTTGGTACGATATCGGTCACCGAGCCCACATGTGCGCCGTAATCAGCGTATCCGAAGGAATATTCAGAATGTCTATCGACCGGCCGCGAATTGGCCTTGCCTGCAATCGTGCCAGTTACGAGCAGGATGCACGGCCGCAGGAGGTTGAGCGCCTGCAGGCGTTTTCCGATTTCCACTATGAGGAGTTCGACGAGCCTTCCGAATGGGATGAGGTACCACCACACAACGCAGCATCAGATGCGAAGCTGATTGAATTTGCGAGTGGGCTCGACGGGCTGATCGTCTGCCACGGTTCGCCGCGAATCACGGCAGAAATTCTTGATGCCGCACCGCGTGTGCGGATCGTCGGCGAACTTGAGGGCGACCGGTTCGCCCAGCGGATAGACGTAGAAGCGGCTTCGGACAGGGGTGTGCGGGTGGTCGATACGACACACGGGTCGTCGTTTGGTGTTTCCGAATGGGCGTTGGCGATGACGATGATCGGGTTGAGGAATGCTGGCTCGCTGTTTCGCAGGATGATCGCAGGTGAGACCGTGTTCGCAGAGACAGGCGACCGGCACACCGACCCGGGGTATCTAAAAAGCGAACTGTCCGGGAGGACGGTCGGTATTATCGGTGTGGGGCATATCGGGCGTCGCCTCCTCGAACTGCTCAAACCGTTCAACGTCACGGTGTACGCCCACGACCCGTACGTGCCGCCTGAGATCGCCGACATCTACGACATCACCATGACTTCACTCGACAACGTCATATCGATTCCCGAGGTCGTCATATGCCTCGCGCCGCTCACGCCCTTCACTGCCGGCATGATCGGTCGGCGCGAGATCGCCCTGATGCGACCGGGGACGGTGTTCGTAAATGTGTCGAGGGGGGCGATAGTTGATTCCGACGCGTTGATCGAGCGGCTTAGGAAGCACGACATGATCGCCTGCCTTGACGTGTTCGACCCCGAACCCGTGCCGGCCGATTCGCCAGTTCGTGATATGCACAACGTGTTTCTCACCCCTCACGTTGCCGGGGTGAACGTGCTTGGCGGTCCACGGTTTTTTAGTCTGATGACTGACGAAATGGAGCGGTTCTTCTCGGGGCACGAGACGAGATACGACCTGTTGCCTCGAACGCTTGCGAACCGGCGGGGTGGGCCTGCGCCGCCGCGGTGAGACGGGAGCGGGTTGATCGCACGGCATCAGCTACTATGCGTCGGGCCATTGAGTTTGGCAGACCCAAAAAGGGAAAGTGTGAATTCACGAATCACGAATAAGGAACAATCTTAAAAATCCTATTTATTGGCGGCACCGGCAAAATCAGGCCGGCGTGTACATAGCTGGCAGTCGATCGCGGATTCGACATGTACCTGCTGAATCGCGGGCAGACCGTCCGGTACCCGAGGGTGTGACAGAAGCCAGTTAATCAGAAAAGCCACCGATCTCTCAGTGGCTTGCCGTATTTATTCTGGTGGAGCTGGAGGGATTCGAACCCTCTACCTCTTCAATGCCATTGAAGCGCTC
>CAJWWK010000068.1 GCA_913048295.1 uncultured Dehalococcoidia bacterium | reverse complement strand
CCTTCAATTCATCCAGTATCTGATTTTTCAACTGGATACGTTTGAGGGGGTCAGGTCACACCTTTCGTATACATCTGGCTCCCCCGATAAACGGTCCGCCAGCGTCACGACTATCGCTTTTCTGCGATTAATCATCACGAACGGTTTTCGCAGGCATGTATCTGGCGATACAGTGTGCTGATGTCGATTTTCCAACTTCTTTCGCGTCGAACCCGAACCGTCCTCGCAACCCTGTTCCTGCTGGTAATCGCAACGGTTGGGTGCTCAGGAGGGAGCAACTCAACCGCCTCGGAGCAATCACCGGAAATCGTCGGCGACTATCTGACTTGCAAGGGTTTCGTCGATGCGCCGAACATCGAGGCGGTCACCGGGGAATCCGGCCTGCAGGCCCGCGAACGCGTAATCGCGGTTACAGGCGTCCCCGGACTTGTCGACAGTGGCGCGGTGAACAACTGCCTGGTCGAGGTGTTCGAGACCGTCGATTCAAACGATGTCCCGTTCCCGGGCTCGTCCATGACGCTGTCTATCGTGAAGTTCCAAAACAACGAAACTGCAATGACCCTGTTCGATTCGACCCTCGCCTCTGTCCTGCTCAGTGTTGAGCAGATCGGCGACCTTGCAGAAGTTAAGCAGGAAGTGATTGGTGCCAACTCGTACATGCTCGACATCAGCGTGGGCGGCATCGGCGCAATCGTCGTGTTTGTTTCTGAGGGGGTATTCGTCTCAATGATCTCGACATCTGACGCCGACGGTAGCGCGCTCCTGAACGGGGCGCAACTGGTCACCGCAGCCGAGGGCGTCCAATCACGTCTCCCCGGATTTGCACAATCACGGTTCACAGATAAATAATCGACTGCATACGAAACTAGGCAGCACGTTCAGATAAGCGCCAGCAGCCTGCCAGAAGCCCGAAAAGGTCCGAAAAATGCGCCTGTTCGACTACGACCGAGCCACCCACATCATGCGGTCGACTGGCATCGATTTAATCCTTGCGACTTCCCGCCACGGAGTCGGCTACCTGTCCGACTACTGGCACCCGGTGAGCGACCAGTTCTACGTACTGTGGGACACTCAGGCAACGCACATGACGATGGTTGGCCTTCCTGCCGACAACGAGCGTGACGCCTTCATAGTCGCCGGTGCCTCGGAAGGTACGACCCTCGAAATCATGGACCCGTGGATCGAGGACCGTCGCTACTGGGGTCCCGGTTACTATATCCAGACCTGGGACAACCCGCTCGACCCCAATCCCCCGGTTGGCGACCCGATGGAAGTTGCCGCCAGTGCTCTGAAAGAAAAAGGCCTCGGAAACGGCACAATCGCAATCGAACAGCGATTTCTTGGTTCAAAGTATTCCGAACGGCTCAGTGAACTGCTCCCAAACGCTACTTTTGTGGACGCCGAAGATGCGATCTGGCAGTTGCGCATGATCAAGTGCGACGAGGAGATTCGCCGCGCCCGGATCGCCTGTGAACGCGGCAGCAAGGTCTGGCTCGACACCATTCACGAAGCCGAAGAGGGCATGACCCAACCCGAATTGCAATCCGTGTACAAGCGACTCTGCATCGAAAATGGAGTCGATTACGAACGTGCTTACATGATCTTCGGGCCGGCAGGACTCGACCTGTCTAACGGATCGCCCGCTTCGGGCGATCTCGAACTTAAAAAAGGGATGTTCATCCGAATCGACGGGCAATCAAAGTACCAGGGCTACATCTGCAACCTCTCCCGCATCGTCGGTTTCGGCGAGGTGAGCGACTCACTGGCGGAGGCACACAAGATAGAAAAATGGCTGGTGGAGCGGTGCATGGAGGAGATGAAGCCCGGAATGAAGGCCTCCGACGTGCGCAAGATCGAACTCAAGCTGTACGACGACATCGGCTACCCGCCTGTGGTCCCGTACACGGGACATGGAGTCGGCAGAGTGGTCCATGAACCGCCATATCTCGCGCTGAACGACCACACGGTCCTGCAGCCAAACATGATCGAGACGCTCGAGCCCACGATCTGCCACTCCGAAGGCGGTGAC
The DNA here is from genome assembly GCA_913048295.1 of uncultured Dehalococcoidia bacterium. Lineage (GTDB taxonomy): Bacteria > Chloroflexota > Dehalococcoidia > Lucifugimonadales > Lucifugimonadaceae > Lucifugimonas. The sequence goes on along the minus strand of CAJWWK010000068.1, from coordinate 9,272 downwards.
ATGTTCATCTCGATCGAAGACCAGTTCCTGATCACAAACGACGGTATCGAATGGCTCACCGAATCGGCCTCGATGGAGCTTTACGTTTAGGTAACGGGCGCTTGCGGTCGGATTTTCTGGCGATTCGCCTTGCCTGAAAGTGAGGGGCGAAGCCAAAATTTGTTTCGGCTTCGCCCCTCATGTTTTCGATTCAAGTCGGATTTTATTCCGCCGATCGCCTCGGAAGCCTGATCGCCTTGCGTCGCCGGACCAGCACGAACACAATCACGCCCCCGATAAGCCATGCGGGACTGAGGATCAGCAGCCACAGGCCGCCCTGCGCAAGAAACACCCCAACCGACTGCAACGTTCGCCCGGCGTCCCGCACGGTGCTGCCAGCGTCTAGCTCAGCGGCTGCCACACCTATGGTTTCTCGTACGAACACAAGTAAGCTACCGGAAACCTCTACTTCACCGACATCAGTCTGACCGGTAATCGTGAGAGTCACGAAATAAGGGTCGGACCGGAAGTTCCGGTAAGTGTGTATCGCGTCGACCTGCGCTGCCTCTTCAGAGTCACCGAGGTTGCCTTTGATTGGTGCCGAACCGTCGCCAAAGTTCCACGAGTAGGCCAGTTCAGAAACTCCTTCAGGTCGCGTGAACGAAGCGTTCAGCTCAACCTTGCTACCGGCCTCAATGGTCTGATTTTCACCGGCAAAGACTTCAATCACCGGGAGTCTGCTCACAGTGGTCACCAGCGTGGCGTTACCCTCGGCAACACCGCCGTCGCCAAAGCCGCTCAACTCGACCGTGACGATGAACGGAGAGTCCTCATCGCGATCGAAGAAATGGACTATCGGAGCGGTGATTACCTCGTCGCCATCACCGGTCGGGGCGATTCGATCAGTCGATTGCTCTCGCGATCCGTCGCCGAAGTTCCACGTAACGACAAACTCCTCCATCTCTTCGGGCGGGGTGAACTTCGCACGGTACGTGACCGGGTGTCCAACAGCGGCAGTAATGTCCTCGCCAGCATCAATCGCCAGATCGATCGGGACCGACTCGAGTGAAACTGAAATGAATGAAAACGCAGAACTCTGCGACAGGAATTTAAGCCGTGCCTCAAGTGATTCTAGGTCGCTCTGAATGCTGGTGATTTCCTTCTGAATCGTAATCGCGTCTTTGACGCTGAACGCGCGGTCGTAAAGCACTCGAAGTGCTTCAAGCGTGTCGTGCAGTGTTTGCGAGCGAGCGGTGACATCGGTGAACTCTTCCGTGAAGTCTTCGCTGCGCGTGGTCACGAAATCGACCTCAACCGCGAGAATGGTGAGCTGTTCGATCACATCGTCGAACCTATCGGCAGGCACGCGGATCGAGATGCTGCCCTGGAACCGCCTCGACTGGACCGATGAAACGACCCACCCACCGGCTGCGACAGCCGTTTTCGATATGTCGTCCAGCGATTCGATAACGCTCTCGACTTTGATACCCAGGTCGGCAGTCCTGACAATCACCCGCCCGTCGGTCGCCGCCGCGATCTCGGCTTCAACGGAAGCTGAACCGCCGAATGAACCCACATTCACAGAATCGACCGAAATCAGATTCGATCCGCCATCGGCATCGCCAGCAGACTGTTTTAGGGACTCCGTCTCAAATACTGCCGCGGGGGCGGCCGTCGCGGCCGGGGCAGCCCCACCCGAAAACCTTCCAGGTGCCAGATGGGCCGGTTCCGGAGCACCGAATCCAAACTCCTCGGAGCTGTCTTCGCCTCGTGTAAGGAACGCGCCACTGGTGCTATCGTCCGACCCGCCACTGCAAGCAATCGCGGCCGACATCACCATTACTGCAATCACAGGCAGAAAATATCGCGGGTTGAAATGGAAATTCATAACTGTCCCTCTACACCGTGTGGACCACCGGCAGCACCAATCGTTCCCGATGCCGGTCGGCAATCGCTGAAGTATCTTATTACCCACTCTGCGGCGGGCCTGTGTTGATATAACGTTCTACTCGCACAATTTGTTCCAGCCGCTTCTTGATTCGGCAACATAAAGTCCGGAGTAACACATGGAATACAACCTTTTCGGACGCACAGGTGTGCAGGTAAGCCAGCTTGTTCTTGGCTGCATGATGTTCGGACAGAAGACCGACCTCGACGACACATGCCGAATTGTCGACCGCGCTATCGACGAGGGAATCAACTTCCTCGATACAGCTGACGTTTACGGCGGTGGTGCTTCTGAAGATTTCGTGGGTGAGGCACTCAAACGAAACAGCAAGCGTGACCGCATATTCCTGGCGACCAAGGTCAACGGCCGGATGTCAGACGACCCCAACGACATCGGAAATAGCAAGCTCCACATCGTCAACGGTCTTGAGGCAAGCCTGAAGCGTCTCAAGACCGACCATATCGACCTGTACCAGCTGCACCGCCCCACGTCACACATCGCCATCGACGAGACGCTGCGGGCCATGGACGACCTGGTCTCGTCCGGCAAAATCCGTTACGCGGGCACCAGCAACTTCGGCTCGTGGCAGGTGGTCGAATCGCTGTGGGCATCAGAAAAGTTGGGACTGGGCCGGTTTGTCAGTGAACAGTCGCCGTTCAACCTCGCCGACAGGAGGGCCGAACGCGAACACATCCCCATGTGCCGCACCCACGGCCTCGCGTTCATCCCATGGTCACCACTCGCGGCCGGGGGGCTGACCGGAAAGTACAAGCGTGTCGAAAGCCAGGCCACTGGCACCCGTTTCGGCGATGAGACCGACCCCGGCAAGATGAAGCGCTTCAGCGACGGTGTCATGGACATAGCCGATGGGCTGGCACCGATCGCCGAAGCCCACTCCGCAACGGTCGCCCAGGTCTCACTGGCCTGGGTTGCCGCCCAGCCCGGAGTAACCGCACCGATCATCGGCCCGCGCACCATGGAACAACTCGAAGACAACCTTGGCGCCCTCGATGTGGAGTTGACCGCGGATGACTTCGCCGCGATCGACCGGCTCGCACAACCCGGAACCAACGCCGCCGATTTCTACGAAGCCAGCTTTAAACCCAACGACCACCGCTTCTAGTCTCGCGTTGCCAACTTTTTCCGCCTGCGCGCTCTCGCTCTGGCTCAGCCACCGCGACACCGCGCAGATCGTCGACCTGTGCATCAACGCTCCCAAATCGCACCGCGACGACATCTTTAACGCCACGTCCGACAACACCTGGAAGATCTTCGATATCGCCCACGCCAAAGAAGCGCTCGGTTACAAACCAGAGGACCGGGCGGGCTCCGATTTCTCCCCCCCGGGAGTACTCAAGAAGCGACTAGATGGGTTGGTCCTCCCTCTCGTGGAGGGAGTTAGTGGGTGGGTGAAACGTCGCGCCGCCTCGGCCCTGGTCCGTCGGTAGACTTCAACCAACAGCCTAACCCTCTCCCTAGCAGGGAGAGGAGACACGTACACCCGCAGCACCCCCACATAACGTATCCTGACCCGCTATGGAACTCAGGGACAATGGAGCGCTGCTGGTTGGCACAAAGCGCGTCGGCGAGCGAGTCGCGCTCAGGCTCGCAGCCGAAGGTGTCAATATTGCTATCGTGTACCGCCGGTCAAAAGACGAGGCAGAACGGCTCCGGCAATCCGTCCAACCACTCGTCGAGCGCACCGCACTGATGCAGGCCGACCTGGCTATCGAAGATGATGTCAAGCGCATTGTGAGTGAGGCGGAACGACAGCTTGGCGGTCTCCGTTTCGTAATCAACCTGGCCTCCGACTACCCGCGTGCGCCGTTCGATTCACTGAATGCCGAATCGTGGGATCGGGCCATGAGCACCGCGAAAAGCTCGTACCTGCTCGCAGTTCACTCTGCACGGGTGCTAATGAAAAACAGCGGGCCACCGCGGGGCCACATCGTGATGTTTAGCGATTGGGCCGCAGGCGAAACTCCGTACACCGACTACCTGCCGTATCTGACGGCCAAGGCTTCGGTCGATTTCATGACGAGGGGTTTTGCGGCCGAGTTGGCACAGCACGGGATCCAGGTCAACTCGATTGCACCGGGTCCGACCATGAGACCGCCCGAAATCAGCGAGGAAAGCTGGCAGCGCGACGTCCTGGCCCGGGCCCCGCTGAAGCGGGAATCTTCGCCTGACGACATCGCCGACCTGATAGTCACCCTCCTGAAGTCTGAGACAATCACTGGCGAGACGATTCGAGTCGATTCCGGACGACACCTCGCCGGTCCCGGCACGATGTGAAGCGTATTACCCGGGAACGTCCGCAGAAGCGGAACGAAGGCGATGGCAATGTCGCAATTTAAAGTCACCAAGCAAATCGAATTCTGCTACGGCCACCGGCTGCTCAATTACGACGGCAAGTGCAAGCATCTCCACGGCCACAACGGCCTGCTGGAAATCGATGTCGCCGCAGGGTCGCTCGACGCACGAGGAATGGTGGCCGATTTCGGGGACATCAAGGATGTCGTCAAAGAGTGGGTCGATACAAACATGGACCACCAGATGATCCTGAGCAAAGACGATCCCATCCTGAATTTGCTGCTGGATCTCAACGAACCGGTCTATGTGATGGACGAAAATCCCACTGCCGAGAACATAGCAAAGCGCATCCACGAAGAAGCGCAGAACGCCGGGTTGGACATCATGGAAACGCGACTCTGGGAGACCCCTTCAAGCTACGCGTCGTACACCTCAAGTGAATCGGGTAGCTGAGCGTGACGAAAGTAGCAGCGCTGGCGAGCGGAGGTCTGGACAGCGCAGTCATGCTGGCCAACCTGGCAGAACATTCGCAGGTCTACCCGGTTTACATCGAAGCGGGATTGGTCTGGGAGCAGGACGAAAAAGCTTCACTCGAAAAGTTCCTTGCCTCGCTCGCACACCCCGGAATCGAACCGGTCACCTACCTGTCGGCACCCGTCGGACCACTTCTCGACTCTCACTGGAGCGTCAAAGGTCAGGCGGTTCCCGGTGCGCAGGCGCCCGACAGCGAAATGTTCATCCCGGGGCGTAACGTCCTGCTAATCGCGCTGACAGCGGTCTGGTGCAGCACTCACGTTGTAGGCCGTATCGCAATCGGATCACTTGGCGGAAATCCCTTCCCCGATGCAACACCTGAATTCTTCGAATCGTTCGCCAGCGTGCTAAGTGCAGGACTGGGACACGAGATCAGCGTTGAAGCTCCGTTTCGCGAGCTCAAAAAAGCCGATTTGATACGGAGCCACAGCGGTCTGCCGCTCGAACTGACGCTGACCTGCGCGAACCCCGCCGGCACCTCGCATTGCGGCGACTGCAACAAATGCACCGAACGGCGTGATGCCTTTCTGAAGTCGGGTGTTGAAGACCGAACGAAATATCTCAAATGATCGATAGCGAAACGCCCTGGTACACGCAGTTCTACGGTCGGGATTACCTCGATGCCCTTGGGCCGGGGTTGACCGACACCGATCAAGAAACGCAGTTCGTCATCACCGCTCTCGCACTGAAACCCGGAGACCAAGTGCTCGATCTCGCCTGCGGACAGGCCCGCCACGCCGTGCTACTGGCCAGGCGAGGAATCGACATGACCGGTCAGGACCAGAGCGCCGAGTACCTCGATGATGCCCGTGCCGCCGCAATACGAGAAGGCGTCGAACTGGCGCTGGTGAACAGCGATATGCGCACGATTCCCTTTGAACGGCGTTTCGACGCCGTAATCAGCATGTTCACCTCGTTCGGCTACTTCGATTCACAGAGAGACGACCAACAGGTGCTCGCCGAGATCAGCAAGGCCCTCAAGACGAATGGACATGTGTTGATCGACCTGATCAACCGTGAGTGGGTTATCGCAAACAACCAGCCGTCGGAAAGGCGCGAAAACGCCGATGGCACCGTGGTACTGGAAGAACGAGAACTTAACCTGCACACCAGCCGAAACCAGGTGACCTTCACCTTTGTTGATAAGCACGGCAAAAAAAGGGAGTCGATCGGACACCGCATCAGGCTCTACACGCTTACTGAGATCATCCAGATGCTTGGCGAAGCCGGCCTGAGCTTCAAACAGGTATACGGCGGTTTTGACTCCGAGCCGTACACCCCATCAACCCGCCGGATGATCGTGATCGCCCGCAAGGGGCGGCGTTGATCCCTTTTCCCGACCAGAGCGGCGGGATAGTAGCCCACACGCAACGACCTCTCACATCGGCTCGCGCTTCACTTGCAGATGTCAGGAGCGCAAGCCATCGAATCGTGGTGCCGCGCCGCCCCAGCGGCTGATCCCGCTGCGCTGGTCGGGACGAGGGGATGACTTGGACCGATAAGCGAGACCAACTCAATCTGAAAACGATCGCCTTCAGCCCGGCAAATTCTCCTCGAAGTACCTCTGCCAGTTGCGCCACATTACGTTCTCGACATCGTCCGTGTCCCAGCCGCGCTCTCCGAGAATCACCGCAATTTTCTGATAATCGGCAACCGTATCGACATCGTAGGGAGCCCCGATCGCCCCTCCCTGCCCATCGGTATCTCCGCCAATCGAGGCGTGGAGCGTATCTCCCGCCATTTCGCAGACATATTCAATATGATCGACTACGTCTTCGAGCGTAACGTCCTCCGGCTTGAACAGGTCTTCCCGTCTTTCGGCCCTCTGGCCACTCCAGTCTTTTTCGACGTTTCGGGTCAGCATCCACGTGTCCATCGAAGCCCCGATAACGGCCCCTCGTTCAAGACAGCGTTTCAGCAGTTCGTCACTCATTTGCCGCTCGCCCGGCACAAGCGCCCTGCAATTCTGGTGGCTGGCGAGTATCGGACCCATGAAGATGTCGAGCGCCTGCCGGACACTCTCGTCAGCGGTGTGCGTCACGTCGAGAATCATGCCGAGAGAGTCCATCTCCCTGAGCAGTTCCGGCCCGTCTTCAAACAGGCCCCCGTCCAGCCCGGTGCCCGTGCCGTGGCCGTAGCGGGCCGGGCCGTAGTGGCCCAGGCTGATGATCCTGAGCCCATCGTCGTACCACTCGTGGACCTGCTTCGGCCACAGGATAGGATCGGACCCTTCCATACCCAGGAAAAACCCTACCGGCAGGTCTTCGTAGGACTCGGCGTTCTCCCATTGCTGCATGTGCTCTCTAACGTCGGAAGACGTGCGCAGAATTCGGGCTTCACCTCTGGTCTCGAGTATCCGGTAGTAGGCCATCTGCCCCTGGCCCAGGGCGTACGACAACTCGTCGCTGCGCGGTCCGCCGGGCATGGGCGCACCGTCACGGTGCTGGTCCACCACCACCTTCACCAGGGCGGCGGCCACTCCGCCGCGCCGCATTTCCGGCAGTGATGCCATCGTTTCGGAATCGGCCCGGTCCGGGCGACCGCCGGGAAGGGCCGGTGCCGACCTCACCTGGTCGATCGGGAGTGTCAGGTCCCGGTTCATGCGCACCGCAAGGGCCATCGGGTAGTCGCCATCGATTATCAGCATTTCAAAGTCCCTTCCGTCAATCAAACGATCTGGTTCCTGAGTTCCGACTCGCCACTCCAGAGCCGACCCAGGTTATCGTCGAGAATATCGATCACCCGCTCTTCGTAAAGTCGTGTTTCGCCTCCGGTGTGAGGGGTGATAATCACATTCGTCATGCCCCAGAATGGCGAATTGGCACCCAGCGGGTCCTCCCAGAAATGGTCGATCCCCGCGCCCGAGATCTCGCCCGAATCCAGCGCTTTAACCAGTTCAGGTTCGTCGACACACTGACCACGGGCAACGTTAATCAGGTAGGAAGTCTGCCTCATAGCAACCAGTACACCGGCATCGACAATGTTCGTCGTTTCGGGAGTCAGGGGGCACGTGAGCGCAAGGAAATCGGCCTGCGGGACCAAGTCGCTCAACCTGTCCGGTGTCACCACCTCATCTGCAGGACCGACCGCGGTCGATGGGTCCCGTTTCGTCGCCAGGACCCGCATGTCGAACGCTTTGGCAAACCTCGCCAGCCGGGAACCGATAGCACCCATCCCAACGATCACCAGCGTCTTACCGAGTAACTCATCTTCCCGCATCGCAAGATCGCCAATCATGCCCCGCCATTTGCTGTTTCTCTGGTGGTCGCGCCCGGTGTGAATATGCCGGTTAAGACCAAGCATCAGCGACATCGCATGCTCGGCAACCGCGTTCTGGTTGACTCCGGAAGCGTTCGCAAGCCGAATACCCCGATCACGTAGCTCATCAAGTGGAAACTGGTCGTAACCTGCGCCAATCGACTGGATGTACTTCAGCTTCGACGCCCGCTCCAGCAGCGCGTTGTCCCAGAAACCCGAAACAACGAAAACATCTGCCTCGCCGATGCGGTCCATCGTTTCTTCAGGCGACCATGTCTGGAAATAATTCACGCCCGGACCGCGCAGCGCGTAGCGCTCCTCCATCCGGTAAGCGATATGTCCAAAATGAACTACCGTGTCGCTGCCCGACGGGAAACTCTCGGCCATTTTTTCTCCAATTCGATCCCTATCAAAACACCCGGCCAAGCAATCACGCCTGAACTCGCCGGCAAACTAGCGCAGTCCCGGCTCCGATGCCGACCAAGATGATACTAATAATGGCCATTTCAAGTCGAGCGATGAAATTCGCACACCGGTGCAACACAACGGGATACGCCTGATCAACGACGCCGGAACTGACCCGGGGCCGGCAATTTCAATCAGCAGGCTCAAGTTCGCGTTCGGAAAGAGGCAGTTTCTCAACGGGATCGACCTTGATATTGGCGATCGGAAATGGATACAGAGTTGTTGGAGTGCTGATAAAGAACAGATCCTTCAGCGGATCGCTGGCAGATTGAAAGTAATGCTTCCTCTCGTCGACGAGGCCGTATCACTGGCGAAACAACTGGGGTAACAGGTCAACTCTTGGGACGATGGCGCCCAGACCAACTCGCCCAGTCGGTACTACAATTTGTGACTGCGCTCTGACCGAGCGACAAGCGGCCCGCACAAACACCCCTCCAGGAACCCATGTCCACAAACACCCTCGCGAACCTGCTCAATCCTTCTTCACCTAACGACGACTCGATCATCATTCCGGGTGGCCCGACACTTTCTTACGCCCGCTATGACGAAGAAATCGAGCGCGTCGCCGGACTGCTCGCAGGCGCTGGCGTAAAGCCCGGTCGACCCGCGTCGATCGTTCTCACCAACTCGCTCGAGTTCATGGTCATGTTCCTGGCGGTCGCACGGGCGGGGGCCGTGGCTGCGCCGCTGAACTCTGCCTACACGGTCGACGAGTTCAAATTCTTCATGGAAGACGCCGATTCCCAACTGGCAATCGTTCCGCCCGGGGCGCACC
>CAJWWK010000067.1 GCA_913048295.1 uncultured Dehalococcoidia bacterium | reverse complement strand
CGGTCTCGGCGCCATTCCATATCCTAGTGCCACACCCGCGCCACCTCGTTTTCACTGGTCGTCGTATCAACAAGCAACAAAACACCCGACGCACGCAAAACACGCCGCGACTCAGCAAGAAACGCGGGAATCGAAGCAAAGTGGTGAGGGGCAGTGCGCATGTCGAGTATTACGAGGTCAGGATCGAAGGCTGGAACCAGGGCGGTGGCTTCGAGGCCGTCGCTGGCAGCCTGTACCAGGCCCCTGTTCACCAAGCACCATGACGATGGCGTCGCGAAGGTCCGGTATGTCTTCTGCAACCAGGATTTTCGGAACGGGGCCCGCTGCGGCGATCGTGTCGTCGAAGATTTCTGACGTTATCTCGGACTCCTCAGCCAACAGCGGCTAACGAACAGGGGGTTGGGCGCGTGGGATCGCGATGGCGAGACGGCGTAGTTCAGGTACGAAACCCCGTTGTGATCACTATTATCGTGCTCCGTTCGAATTGATCGTGGTTCCAACTGACGCACGGGTGCGAGCCGATGGGTGCGGTGGCTGTGGGTACCAGCGCAGTATGCGCGTGTTGTGGCCGGGAAAGGCCGACACTCTGGTTGAGTTGAGATGAATAACAGGGGTTAATGCTTTGGAAAAGATTGCGTACATTGCCATTGCCGGGGCGGCCGGGACTCTGACTCGCTACGGGGTGGTGAGCCTGTTTCAGCGGGACGGTGTGAGCGGTATGCCGTGGGGGGTTTTTGCGGCGAATATGGTGGGTTCGCTGTTGTTCGGGTTGATCTGGGCGATGAGTGAGGAGCGTGGCTGGATTGGCGAGAACGCCCGGGTTATAGCGCTGGTTGGATTCATGGGTGCGTTTACGACGTTTTCGACGTTGGCTTTCGATAATGTGCAGATGGCGCGGGCTTCGGAATGGGGCTGGTTTGCGGCGAACCTGACGCTTACGAATGTTGGTGGGCTGGCGTTTGTGTATGCGGGTTTTCGGCTGGCGCGGGTGGTTTAGTGTGCCACTGGTAATCTCGTTAGCTCCGGGCGTGCGAGGCGCACTTGATCGCGCGTGTCTGCGACGCGGACCCTAGCCCCTCCCGAACGGGGTGCGCGCAGGGTGTTGGAGTGTTGGATGGTTGTTGATTCGGCTGGCCAGAGCCGGTGGATGGGATTTTGGCTGTTAGAGTTTGCTGTTCTAGTAGCGCGGTGAGGGATTTTTGTAATGCCAGCGCTTGTAGCCAGGTCTCCTAGTTTCGGTCCAAGGTGGTCATTTGACGATCTCGGAATTGAGCTACTGTCCGTCCCGACCACCTCGAACACCCATGAAAATACTGACGCTAGCCGTGCTGAACCATATGACCGGCTATCCACACTTCCGTGCCCAGACATTGGCGCTAACAAGCTCGGAAATTCACTGCTCGAAGGAGCCAAACTCGATTACGCAAGCGCCTCTGAACGAGATGCAGCTCTCACCAAAATTGCTACAAACGCGGGTGCGCACATTGAGCAAGGGAGACTCATGTCAATCAAGGCCGAAGCGAACGGACTATGTTGGTGTGGATGCGGCGAACAAGTCAAAGCTGGCAAGTTCTTTGTGCCAACTCACGACCGTCAAGCTGAGTCGATGCTGTTAAAAATTCATTACGGCACTATCGCCAACATGGTGGCGTCGCACGGTTATGCAACATCTGGGCAGACTTTGCGAAGACTTTTTGACGACTCGAACTAATCAAATCAGGCCGTACGAGACCCCAACGTCAACATCGTTGTGACCAGTTTGTGACCAAAACGCGAAAAGACCCCGGATTGAGCCGAGGTCTTTTTCAGTTTGGATGCAATATGGCTCCCGAGGCAGGATTCGAACCTACGACCCGCTGATTAACAGTCAGCTGCTCTACCACTGAGCTACTCGGGATTGTGTTTTGCGCGGTTGGGAACCGTGGGCTGTACGGACTTGAATTTTCGACTGCCGGTGGATCAGTTTTCGGCTACGTGCAGCTAGCGACTGAGCCATTGGGTCGAAAGTCGTGCCCAACCAACAATCTATTGAACTAGATGGCGGCGTTTCGGTCAATATAAATCGGGTTGTAAACCGCCCGTTTGCCGGGTGGGCAGCAGATGTCGAACTTATCGGGTTGGGTATCGCGTTTTCAGGTGAATATTGTGGGCGGGTCGAGCGGTTCAGACGGTCGTGGGGAGTGCGCGGTACTGAAAGCCAGGTGCAATCGGGTTCGGTAACTGTAGGAATTGGTTGCGAGGGCAATCTAAACTTGAGCGATACATATTGAGCGTTCGTGATCGTGGATTGCTTTCCATGATTCCCGAGCCAGTGGGCGCCCGTTGCCGGGGTGCGGTGTAGGTCGAATTTCAATTGCGGGTTCTTGTAACAGGTTGCGCCGGGTTTATTGGCTCGCGGGTCGCTGCCCTGCTTGTTGAGCAGGGGCACGAGGTGTTGGGGATCGACAATCTGAGCGATGCTTACGATGTGCGGATGAAGCACTGGCGGGTTGAGAATTTGCTCGCACCGAACGTCATCGACTGGGTGAATGGCGATATTACCGATAGGGTTGCGGTCGAATCGCTGTTTGGCGATTTCGTACCGGATGCGGTAATAAACCTTGCGGCGCGTGCGGGTGTGCGGCAGTCGATTGACGATCCGTGGGTGTACTACGAGACGAACGTCACGGGTACGTTGAACCTGCTGGAAGCCTGCAGGGAAGCCGGTGTGTCACGGTTTTTGCAGGCGTCGACTTCGAGCGTTTATGGCGATAACGAGATGCCGTTTTTTGAGGACGACCTGATCGACACGCTGCGGTCTCCTTACGCCGCCTCGAAGAAGGCGTCCGAAGATCTGTGCCAGCTGTACCGGAACCTGTTCGATTTCGACATTACCGTGTTCCGATTTTTCACCGTTTACGGTCCTTCGGGCCGGCCGGATATGAGTGTGTTCAGGTTTGTGAAGTGGATTGCCGAGGGTGAGCCGGTGCAGTTGAACGGAGACGGGACCCAGCGGCGGGATTTCACCCATGTCGATGATGTGGCGAGGGGTGTGGTTGCGGCGCTGGACCGGCGACCGGGGTACGAGACGATCAATCTTGGATCGGACAATCCGGTGGAGATCAACGAAATCATCGGCGAGATCGAGGCGGTGCTTGGCATGACGGCGACGATTGAGCGGCACCCATTCCCTTCGACCGACGTTAATGCGACGTGGGCGAATATCAGCCGGGCGCGCGAATTGCTGGGATGGGAACCCCGGGTGTTGCTGAAGGATGGGATATCCTCGGCAGTCGAGTGGTACCTGGAGAATCGCGAGTGGGCGAAGGATATTGAGCTTTAGGGATTGCGCGTGTCTCGGGCGGGGCGGGACCGCGGGATGGAAGGATTGCGTGTGACTGATATTGGAGTAATTGGTGGGGCGGGGTATGTCGGGCTCGTAACCGGGGTCGGTCTCGCCGCGCTCGGGCACCGGGTCATTGCGGAGGATATCGATCAGCGGCGGCTGGAGATGCTGCGCGCGGGGAAGTCTGCGGTATACGAAGACGGTCTTGAAGCGATTCTCGGCGAGTTGATTGAAATGGATCAGATTTCCTTCACCGACGACCTGAGCGAGACCGTTCGGGGTTCAGAGGTTCTGTTTATCGCGGTGGGTACACCTTCTCTAGCCGATGGTGCGGCCGATCTTTCTGCTGTGATCTCGGTCGCTGAGCAGCTGCGTGATGAAATTGACAGGTACACCGTGATCGTTGTGAAAAGCACGGTTCCTGTTGGAACGATCGAGGTTGTGAATGACGTTCTTTCGCAAAAATTACGCGAGCGCGAAGATTTCGATGTGGTTTCCAACCCGGAGTTTTTGCGTGAGGGGAGCGGGCTGATCGATTTTTTCTCGCCTTCGCGCGTCATTGTTGGCTCGAGGTCGGAGCGGGCGCTGGCGGTGTTGCGTGAGATCTACGAGCCGCTGCTGAGTGGACGTGTGGTGGTTGATGTTCCGTGGATAGATTCGAGCCGGGAGATTCCGTACGTTGAAACGGATTCGACATCGGCCCAGCTGACTAAGTACGCAGCGAATGCGTATTTGGCCACTCGCATTTCGTTTATTAATGAAATAGCGGGTATCAGTGAAAAAGTCGGTGGCAATATCGGCGATATTGTGTATGGGCTTGGCCTTGACCCGCGGATTGGTCCCGGCTATTTGAATCCGGGTATCGGATTTGGGGGTCCGTGTCTTGATAAAGACCTTCGTGCGCTGATTACCGTGGCGGGTGAGAATTCGTACGACCCTGTGATGTTTAACGGCGTGGTGCGCCGCAATGAGCTCCAGTTGCAGGAAGTGATGAACAAGATAACCGGGGCGCTGGGCTCGAGTTTGTACCAGAGGCGTATCGCGTTGCTGGGACTCGCTTTCAAGGAGGGCACAAACGACGTTCGATATTCGCTTTCGGTGCGGTTGTATCGTGCATTGCGTGACCAGGGGGCGTCGGTGGTGGGCCACGATTTGCTTGCGGTACAAGAGGCGAAGGAGCTGGAACCGGAGCTTGAAGCATCGGTCGACGTTACTGAGGTGCTGGCGGGGGCGGAGGTTGTGGTGGTTCTTAATTCTGAGCCTTCATATGCGGATATTGACTGGTCTGCTGCTGGTGCGGGGGGGCATCCGCCTCATGTGATCGACACGAGGGGCATTCTGGCGGCGGGTGCGCTGGAAGCTGCTGGAATAACTTTCGACGTGCTGGGATCGAGATGAAGATGACTGTAAAAACGGAAATGTTCAGCGTGGTCGGGTGCAGTTTCAATGGCCGATAGTGAATCGTTGCCGGGCGGGGTAACTGTCGTTGGTCTTGGCTATGTTGGTTTACCGCTGGCGCTGGCGTTTGCGAAAAAGTTGCCGACGACAGGGTTCGACCTGGATGCGCCGCGGGTTGATGGGTTGCGGGCGGGTATCGATCACAACAGCGAGGTGGATTCGGCAACGATACTGTCGTCGAATTTGACCCTTACGACGGATGTATCGTGCATCGCGGACGCTGAGTTCATAGTGGTAACGGTGCCGACCCCGGTGACTGACGACCACGAGCCAGATCTGAGTCTTCTTGCATCGGTAAGTGCGTCTATAGGGGACCAACTGCGGGGGCGTTCCGAGGGTTTGCCAGCGCCGATCGTTGTGTATGAATCGACCACTTATCCCGGCTGTACCGAGGAATTTTGCGGGCCGATTATCGAGCGTGAATCGGGTTTGCGGTCGGGCGAGGGATTTTTTCTTGGTTATTCGCCGGAACGGACGAATTTCGGTGATGCAGAGCACACGCTGGAAACCGTCGTCAAGGTTGTGTCGGGTCAGACGTCGGCGGTTGCGGCGAGAGTTGCCGAGACGTACGGGTTGATCGCTAAAGCCGGGACTCACATGGCGCAGAGTATAAAAACGGCTGAGGCGTCGAAGGTGATCGAAAACGTGCAGCGGGACCTGAACATTGCGCTGTTCAACGAGTTGTCGATAATTTTTGACCGTATGGGCATTCAGTCTTCCGATGTGTTCGATGCCGCGGCCACCAAGTGGAATTTTCACCGGTACCAGCCCGGGCTGGTGGGTGGGCACTGCATTCCGGTCGATCCCTATTACCTTGCTTACGCAGCGGCCAGGACGGGATACGACGCTGACGTGGTGCTGACCGGCAGGGCTATCAACGAGGGGATGCCGGAATACGTGGCCGAAAAGGTAGTGAGCCTCGTGCGTGGGCGCGGGGGCGAGCCTGATTCAGCGAGGGTTCTTGTGCTTGGTGCGACATTTAAAAAGAACGTTGCCGATACTCGTAACAGCAAGGCGATTGTGCTGGCCGAGTTGCTCGCGGGAAGGTTTGGGGTCGTACATGTCTACGATCCGTATTTCGATCCCGAGGACGGGTTGGAGAGGCGATTCGAGGTGGTTGGTGATCCTGCCGGCTCGGGGCGGGAGTATGATCTCGTTGTTGTGGCCGTGGGGCATTCCGAGTTCGACGTGCTGGAAGATCAGTTGCCCGAGTTACTCTCGCCAGGTGGTTTCGTATTCGATCTGACCGGCACACTCGCCCAAAACGAAAAAGTTGCTTCGACGACGAGCGTCTGGTCGCTGTGAGGGTGCCGACGCGGCGGATTGGCGTTGCGTTCATGATCTGTGGTGACCGATGACCCGGCCGAATATAGTTTTGATCCTTGCTGATGACATGGGGTTTTCCGACCTCGGTTGTTACGGCTCCGAGATCGACACCCCTAGCATCGACCAGATGGCGCGTGAGGGCATAGCGTTCAGCCAGATGTACAACATGGCGCGGTGTTGTCCGACCCGTGCGTCGCTATTGACCGGTCTGTACCCGCACCAGGCCGGTGTGGGGCACATGGTTGGCGATTACGGGGTTGCGGAGTACCAGGGTTACCTGAACGAGAGTTGTGCTACGATCGCCGAGGTGCTGAAGACCGGCGGTTACCGGACCCAGCTTTCTGGTAAGTGGCATGTCGGTGGCGATTATCCGTTGCAGGAGCCGGAATCGTGGACGCCTGGCGATGCGCGGCACCCGACTCCGCTGCAGCGGGGGTTCGATCACTTCTGGGGCACGCTTACGGGTGCAGGGTCGTTCTTCGCTCCACCGACTCTGATGGACGGTGATACCCCGGTCACTGTGACCAGCGAAGATTTTTACTACACCGATGAGATAACGGACCACGCAGTGCGGATGATTGAAGAATCTGCTGCGGGAGACGTACCGTTTTTCTCGTACATCGCGTACACGTCGCCGCACTGGCCGCTTCATGCGCTTGAAGAGGACATTGAGAAGTATCGTGGGGTGTACGAGGGAGGGTGGGATGAGCTCCGGCTTGCTCGTCACGCCCGGCTCAAGGAGCTTGGGATTGTTGACGAATCGTGGGAGTTGTCGCCGCGCGATAGTGACTCGATACCGTGGGAGGAGGTTGAAAACAAGGAGTGGGAGTCTCGCCGGATGGCGGTGTATGCAGCGCAGATCGACCGGATGGACCAGGGTGTTGGGCGGGTTTTGGACGCGCTGGATTCAGCGGGCGTTCGTGAGAATACCCTGGTGATTTTCCTTTCGGACAACGGTGGTTGCGCCGAGTTTCTTGCGGAGGATTCGAACACTCCCGACCCGGTGCAGTTCGATACGCCGATGTGGAACGGCGAGCGTATGCGGATGGGCAACATCCCCGAAATCGCACCGGGCGGGGCCGATACGTTCCAGAGTTACGACCTGCCGTGGGCGAACGCTTCGAACACGCCGTTTCGACTTCACAAGCGGTGGGTGCATGAAGGGGGTATTTCGACCCCGGCGATCCTGAGCTGGCCCGAGAGTATCAGGAAGCCTCACCTGGTTAGCGAACCGACTCACGTGGTCGATATAGCAGCGACGATTTACGATATTTCCGGTACCGAGTACCCGGCTGAGATTGCGGGGCCGGAGTTGACCCCGCTCGAGGGGCATAGCTTCCGCAGGGTGATTGAGAACGGTGGGTGGATCAGGTCGGCACCGATCTACTGGGAGCACGAGGGCAACCGTGCGGTGAGGCTGGGCGACTGGAAGCTGGTTAGCGAAGGCAACACCGGGTGGGAGCTCTACGACATGAAGAGCGACCGGACGGAGCTGAACGATCTGGCGGCAAGTAACCCAGAGGTGCTTGAGAGAATGTCGCAGATGTATGAAGACTGGGCCGAGCGTGTGGGGGCGTTGCCGTGGCCGGTGGTCCGCGAGGTCACCGCTGCGCCGAGACCGGGTTCAGTGCACATCCACGACGTTCGTTAGGGTTATTTCCGCCGGTCGATTTGGATATTTGACCTGTTTTTCTGGCTAGATTGCTTGAATTGCTGCCTCGCGCGCATTGCCCTTGTGGGCGGTGCGTCCTAGACTGCCCCGCAATGCATGATTCGCGGTTGACTGGTTATATCGGTGGCCGGTTTCGGCCAGTTATTGCCAATTATTGCAGTTATTAATTGGCCGGGGAGGTCATGGGGTATGAGCACCGGTGCTGTGGGAGCGAGAACCGATCCCGCGCTGCTTGCGCACCTGTATCGGCGGGCCGGATTCGGGGCGACCCGGGAGCAGCTCGACCGGCTCGGGGTTCAGGATTACGAGGATACTGTCGAGTTCCTGCTGAATCCGACTCCAGAGGCGGGGGTCCCGGACGACATACTGGCCCGGTACATGGGTGGTGAGGCGCCGCACGCCTACACGGCCACGTGGCTGTTCCGGATGATTAATTCCGAATGCCAGTTGCAGGAGAAGATGGCGCTGTTCTGGCACCATGTTTTCGCGACCGGGCTGGCTAAGAACGAGCATGTGCTGGCGGCCTCGGACCAGATCGAGTTGTTCAGGCGCAACGGGTTGCGGGACATGCGGACGATCCTGCTTGACCTTTCGCATGATCCGGCGATGATCTTCTGGCTGGATAACAACGAGAACCATCTTGGCGAGCCGAACGAGAATTACGGAAGGGAGTTGCTGGAGCTGTTTTCGCTGGGGGTGGGGAACTACTCGGAGATCGATATTAAGAATGCGGCGAGGGCGTTTACGGGCTGGACGTTCGGGCAGCCGCCACCGCTGTATCCGCACGGCTACTATCCGGCCGATTTCAGGTTTGACCCCGCAGACCACGATGAGGGCGAGAAGACCTTTCTGGGGAGTACGGGGAACCTTGATGGCGTTGACATTATCGACATCATCGTGGAGCAGCCGGCGTGTGCGGCGTTCATTTCGCGCCACCTGTACAACTTTTTTGTTGCCGACGAGCCGCAGGTGCCGACCTGGAACGACCTTCCGCCGCAGGACCCGGAGCTGGTCGGCGCGATGTCTGAGGCGTTCCTTGATTCGGGTGGCGAGATCAGGGACGTGCTGCGGGTGATGTTCAATTCCGATTCGTTCAAAAACGCCCGGTTCAAGAAAGTGAAGAGTCCGGTGGAGCTGGTGGTTGGCGTGTTGAAGGCGGTTGGTGAGCACGACGATTTCAGGTTCGGGCTTGCCAAATATGCCGAGTCGACGACGGTGCTGATGGGCCAGAAGCTGCTCGACCCGCCGACGGTAGAGGGCTGGCACACCGGCAAGGAGTGGATCGACGGGGGAAACCTGACCGAGCGGGTGAATTTTGCGGTTGGGGAGATCGGCGACGGTTCTTCACCCGGGATCCGACGTATTGTCGACCGGCTTGTAGAAGGTGATTCGCTCTCTACGCCTGAATCTTTTGTTGATGGCACGCTGGAGGCGATCGGGCCGATTGAGGTTGAGGACGTGACGCGCGCAGCGCTCGTCAAGTTTGCAGTTGATTCGGAGGGCGATGACGACCGGTCGCGGGTAGTCCGGATGCTGCGCCTTACCGTTTCGACTCCTGAGTACCAGTTCGCCTAGCGGTTCGTATTT
This sequence comes from uncultured Dehalococcoidia bacterium, assembly GCA_913048295.1. Classification (GTDB taxonomy): domain Bacteria; phylum Chloroflexota; class Dehalococcoidia; order Lucifugimonadales; family Lucifugimonadaceae; genus Lucifugimonas. The sequence continues at coordinate 2,563 of CAJWWK010000067.1, read as the reverse complement.
TTGCCTGATGTAAGGAGATGGCTACATTGACCAAAAACGGGACCACAAACGGAAACGGAAAAGCGTCCGTGCTGGTTGTTGTTCAAATGACCGGTGGCAACGACTTTATGAACACCCTTGTGCCGTACACATCGGGGCTTTACTACGACTCGCGTCAGACGGTGCGCATCACCGAGGACCGTGTGTTGAGCATCAACGATAAATTGGGCTTTCATCCGGCTGCTGCGCCGCTGAAAGAGATGTTCGACGAGGGCGATGTGGCGATCGTACAGGGCATTGGATATGAGAATTCCAACCGGTCGCATTTCCGTGCGATGGACATCATGCACACGGCCGAGCCAAATGCGATATCGACGGAGGGCTGGCTGGCGAAGGCGATTACGCAGCTCGACCCGGATGGCAAAAACGTTCTGACCGGCGTCAGCTTCGGCCGCGGGCTGCCGCGGGCGATGGCTGCGCCGGGAGTGCGGGTGACTTCGGTGAGCGACATCGACAGCTACGGGTTGATGACATCGGTCGATATCAAGGAGCAGCGGGCCGAGGAACTCGATATCTTCAAGCGCTTTTACACCCCGGCGATTGGCAGCGGGGCGACGATGAGCTACCTACAGCAGACGGGGGATGACGTGCTATCGGGTATCGACCGGCTGCAGACCGTGCCGGGCAGATACGAGTCGACGGTGGAGTATGCGGACAACCCGATCGCGAAGAGTTTGCGCGATGTTGCGAGGACTCACATAGCGGGTCTCGGCACGCGCATCTTCTATGTGCAGCACGCCGGGTATGACCATCATGCGATCGAGATGCCGGCACACGAAAAGCTGCTTGACGAGTTATCGGGTGCGTTGCGTGACTTCATGGCCGATTTGCGTGAACACGATGCGGCCGAAGAGGTGGTTGTGTATGCGTTCACCGAGTTCGGCCGGAGAGTGCAGGACAACGGGAGCGGTACCGACCACGGTTCGGGCGGGGGTGCATTCATTGTCGGTGAGCGGGTCGATGGCGGGCTTTACGCCGAGTATCCATCGCTCGACCCGAAGACGTTTGCCAACGGAGAGGACCTTGCGCACACGTTCGATTTCCGGGGTGTCTACGCGACGTTGCTGGAGCAGTGGTTGAGTGTCGATTCCGTCGACATCGTTCACGGCAAGTATGAGCAGTTGCAGCCGTTCAAGGTGACGCAGGGTTAATGAGGGTCCGCACAGAGCTGGAGAAAAACTGATGGCCAGACCGCATGGATTGCTACGCGCGGGGTTCCCGTATCTGAAGTCGCTGGGGATGCGGCGTTTGACCAACTTCCCGGTCGGCATTGCACTTGGCGCGGAAGGGCGGATGTTCGTGCTGTGTCGCCAGGAGGGTGCGGCGCTGGTCAGGAAGTATTCGTTCGATGATGAGGACGGCGGGACGTTCGGTTCGGTTGGCGACGGAGATGGCGAGTTCCAGTGGCCGGTTTCGATAGTTGCCGACTCTGAAGAGAACGTTTACGTTTCGGACGAGGCACTCGATCGAATTTCTTCGTTCGATAGCGATGGCGAGTTCCAGGCAAATTTTGGCGAGCCGGGTTCGGGTGAGGGACAGCTGAACCGTCCGGCCGGGCTGGCGCTGGATGCGGACGAGAACATTTACGTTGTCGATTCGATGAACCACCGGGTGCAGAAGTTCACGAAGGAGGGGCAGTTCGTTCTGGGGTGGGGCGCTTTTGGCAATGGCGAAGGCCAGTTCGATATGCCGTGGGGGATCACGGTGGACGAGGGTGGTGATGTTTACGTTGCCGACTGGCGGAACGACCGGGTTCAGAAATTTACTTCAGACGGCGAGTTTGTGATGAAGTTCGGTGAGTCGGGGAGTGCGAACAGCGAGTTCAACCGTCCGACCGATGTGGCGGTCGATGCAGATGGGGATATTTATGTGTGTGATCGCGGGAACAACCGGGTGCAGTTGTTCAACCCGGAAGCGCGATACGTGGACAAGTTCGTTGGCGATGCGACGCTCTCGAACGTTGCGCGGGAATACATGCTGACCAATGCCAGCCCGAACCGGATTCGGGACATGGCGGTGCTGGAGCCGCAGAAACGACTTCGTCAGCCGCGGTCGATAGCGGTTGATGCCGCCGGGCACCTGATCATTACGGATACGGGGTCGTACCGGTTGCAGGTGTACCAGAAAGAGGTCATTCGCTTGGAGCCGCACCAGTTCGCGCCGCCAATGCGATCGGTGACATTGCACCAGGAGTAGCGGCGGCGCGGGGATGCCGGGAGAATCGAAATTGGCAGATTTCATTTGATTGACCGGGCAGGTATTTATCGTTTATGCGACGCTGCCGGAGCCTGTCTTGAACGGTGTGCTTCAAGAGCAGAATGGCACGTCGAACGTACTACTTGCCGTAATGGCCGGACCTTCCACTCCCTCGGCGACTTCATGCTGGATCCATCCCTGTGCCCGGCTCGCGGTTCCGGTGCCTACGATCGATAGCTGGCCCGACACGGAGCTGGTGCTTGAACCGGTCGACGAGTTGCTGGTGTTGTTGTCGAAGGAGGCGTAATTTACTCGACCATCCGATGAG
>CAJWWK010000066.1 GCA_913048295.1 uncultured Dehalococcoidia bacterium | reverse complement strand
ATGGAACTGAACGAGGCTGATCTGCCCGCAGGAGCAAGCACGGTAGTGCTCGTAAAGGACCACAAAGAGTGCGAGGTCTTAGAAATCAGCTCACTTGGGGTGGCATCACTTAAGTGCGAAGACGGGGAAGTAATCAAGCTGGATCAGCCACTGAAAAAAGGACAGGTGATCCTGGTACCTGGCAAGTCAGCCAAACTGATATCAACTGCCAGCCATTTGTACGAGCGAATACAGGAATTCAAAATCCACACAACCAGCCTTAGCGACCAGCAGCTAACGGCAGAGCTGGACGGTTACGGGTCCCAGATAGATGCCGGTTTCGATGGCGCATTCGCGGAGGCCATGGCCAAAGCTTCGCCAGAGGTTCAGGAATTCCTTGAAACAGTTACGGCACTCGATGACATGGTCGCCGACTTAGCAGGGTCTTTCATCTCAGGTGACAACGACTTTATATTCGATGTGCGTGATGTGTCTGCGCTGGCTGTGCAGCTTCAAAAATTTGCGGACACGTATGAAAACATGGTGGATCTCATGGTCACTGAAATGCTGAGTGACATGCCTCAGGAAACCCGGGATGAAACCATAGCCGATATAAAGTCCCAGAGCACCCAGTTCATTGCGGAAATGAAAACCGAGCTGGAAAAGGCGGTTTACTTTCTCGAACAGGGCGACTTGATAGAGGCCGTTTCCGTAATGGATGGGGCTATTAGAAAGGAGGAGCAGTGGCAGCAACAGGTTTTGATGCCTGGCAGCAACTCGTCGATGGCATCTGAGGCAATTGCCCTCGTCGAGCAGGAACTCACCCAGTACGGCGACTCACTGAGTAAAGAAAAAAGAGAGGACATAGAACAGAAGCTCGAGGCCCTTAAAACTGCAGTAGCCAACGAAGAGCCAGACGTGCAGGCGTTGATCGACAACCTGTACCAGGCAATGGAAACTGCCTGGGATTCTTATGACAGCGATAGCGCCACAGGCGGTGGCGGCGCCCAGTCGCAGACCGACATCCAGGCTAACGGACAACAGTTGATCGAAATGGCAGAGTACGAGTTAAAAGAGTACCCGGCTTACTTTGAGGAGGCGAATGGAAAGGAGATTGAGGAGGCGATTTCGGTGCTAAGAGAGGCTTTTGACTCGGGGAACGACTCAGAAATTCTGAAAGCGATCGATTCACTGGCCAAAGCTTTGGAGAGTTCTGGAAAGGGTCTGTGGTGGGGTCGCCCGGGCGGTTCAGGCGGCTAACGCGGTTCTGCCCCGATGCTGAGTTCTGACAGAACCGTTCCCGACATCGCCCACGTTCCATATAGGCGCGTACAGGCTGCTGGTGGCTAACGATCGGATCAGCGTGATGCGGTTCGGCGCGGGGTGTCTGGTCGATAGGGAGAACGGACAATAAATCTCCGGCGAGAACAATAGTTCAGATGATTTGAACTCGGCTTCGTGTCAAAGGAAGTTCAATAGTGAGCAGCGCAGAAAACATCGAACTTGTTGAGAAATGGCGAAAGGCCGTCAACGACCGCGATCTTGAGGGCGTGGTGGCGTCGTACGCACCGGACGCCCATGTCTGGAGCCCGCGGCTGGAACTTGTCTTCGGGCCGGAAGGTATCCGGGGTCGAGACATGATTCGTGAGCAGCAGCAGGTGTTCTTCGATACGTGGCGGGACGGTGTCGTTACACGCCACGAAGTATTTGCGACCGGCGATCGCGTTGTGCTGCTCGGCCAGATGGGCGGCACGCACTCGATTCCCTACACCGTTCCCGGTGGAAAAACCTACGCTCCGACCGGCAACGACGCGAAGGCTGAAATAGCGGCTGTGTTCACGGTCCGAGACGGGCTGATACAGGAAAACCTCGAGTACTACGATTACCTGAGCCTTGCACAAAAGGTGGGGCTGGTGTTTCCGTAAATCGGGGGGCAGGAGATGATCCCGTCATCCGTGATTGAGACCTGTAGCGCCCCGGTGTACTCGAACAACCGACGGTCTGGCCCGGGAGCGACGACATCAAGTTTCATTTGTGCAGGGTTGTGATGTCATGCACGCCTCGCCACGAACACCAGGCTATCTCGTGTTTGTGCAAAAGAGCAGTTCGTACGCCTCGAAGCCTCGCGTCTCGGCCTCGTTAAATCTCGATTCGCTGCCGAGGGGGGCATCGCGGTTGAAGGGGATGAGCGCGGGCCGATCATCCCGGACGCTCAGCACATATCTGTGCCTGACATCCCGAGTTACTTCCCAAGCCTGAAAGATGATTTCGTTCGAGTTCAAATCAGGTGGCGGTGGGCCAAGAGTCCAGACAATATTTCCGCTAAAAATGTCCCCAACGGAATTTCCGCGCCCCCCAGCGCATAGCGACCACTCTTCGTCATCGAAAGCAATAACGCCATCGTCAAGGTACGACTGCCATGAGCTGATGACGGGGCCTATTGTCAGCCCTTCGGACTGCTTGAGGATTTCAGGGAACTGGCGGAGTCCGCCCTTCGATACTGCTTCCACCTCGGCGTCAGTTGAATCGCCGGGCGATGACGACGCTTCAGGCGGAACCGTCACCTTTATGGTCTGGAACGTTGGGCTGGGTGCGACCTGAGTTGACTGCGCGGCCGATTGCCCGGCGTCGGAACCACACCCTGCGACCGCAGTCGCAAGTAGCGAAATCGCCACCAAAACAATGGCCCTGGCAACCAGCGCACCCGGCAATTTCAATGCCCGTTCCTCCCTTGTGTTTTATGCAAAATCTCGCCGGTGAACAGCGCGACGAGATAGTCTACGTCAAAGAGCGGAATCGGACCCTCGTGCACCTGCCCTGCCAGATTTACAACTTGCCGCCCAATACCGAATCGCGGTCCTTCACCTCAGTTCGCAGGTATAGACTCCCCGCGTTGCCAAAACCGGCGCCAAGGCATCTGCTATCAGCCGAGCCTGCCAGCTAAAAAATCACAGGCCAGCCGAGGAGATCAAGTTGAAAGTCACAGCTGTAAAAACCATGGTCCTTGAAAACGAGCCACCATACATCGGTGGCAAATACTTCCTGATTTTGCAAATCGAAACCGACGAAGGAATTGTTGGTCTTGGAGAAAAAGTTACGGGAAGCTCGTTCAACTCCGGTAACTGGCAGGACTTCAAATCTCAGATCGCGCTGATCCACGAAACAGCCGAGGCGTTCGTGATCGGTGAAAATCCGTTCAACATCGAAAACATCTGGCAGAACGCGTACGGCAGCCGACACGATTATCGACACCCGAGCCTGCACTACACGTCGGTGTTGAGCGCCCTCGAAGTGGGTCTGTGGGATATCGTCGGCAAAGCATCGAATCAACCCATCTACAACCTCCTTGGCGGGCGGGTTCACGAAAAACTGCGCGCCTACGCATACATGCCGCGGGGGTACCAGGAGAGCCCTGAACGGGCCGGCGAAATCGCGCTACAGCTGCTTGAAGAAGGCAACTCTGCATGCAAGCTCGACCCTTTTCCGCCGCTCCATCCGGGACCCCGCGATATCTCGCTCGCCGAGATCGGTGCCGCAGCAGGAATCTTCGAGGGAATACGTAACGCCGTTGGCGACAAGATGGAGGTCGGTATCGGCACCCACGGCCAGTTGACCACCTACAGCGCTATACGCGTTGCCAACGCGCTGGAGGAGTACCAGCCGTTCTGGTTTGAAGAACCTGTATCCCCCGAGAACGTCGACGAAATGGCAAGGGTGGCGGCCCACACCAGCATCCCGATCGCGAGTGGCGAACGACTGGTTACAAAGTACGAGTTCGCCGAGCTAATCGAAAAGCAGGCAGCCCAGATTATCCAGATGGACGTCGGTCAGTGCGGGGGCATACTCGAAGCGAAGAAGATCGCTGCCATCGCCGAAACTCACTACGCCATGATCGCACCCCACATGTACTGCGGCCCGGTAATCGCATCGGCCGCGATACAAATCGACACCTGCTCCCCGAATTTCCTGATCCAGGAAGCAAACCAGGGGCCGCTTCACAAGACGATCTTCAAAGAGCCGCTCGCGTTTGAAAACGGCTTTATCATTCCGCCCACTGGACCCGGCCTGGGCGTCGAGCTGGACATGGATGTCGTAAGCGCCCATCTTGTCGAGTAGTCAGCTTCATATCGCAAACAAGGAGGGCCTCGTGAACGATTCTGATGAAGCGCGTCGAATTGTGACCGCCCTGAAGGATTTTCGTAAAAAGAAGCAACAACGGATCATCTCCAATCTCGAGCCCGGAGCGGAACTCGTTGACAGGGTTCCGGAAGGTCTTTCGGCCGATATTGGCTTTCTGTCGAAATTATCCGGTCATCACAGACCTTACGCGCACGTCCCGGACCCGCGCCTTCCTGAAGAGTCCGATTGTGGATACCTGGAGGTTTATTCAACAAGACTCAAACGCATACCGATTTTCGGACGCGTGTATGGCGTCAGGTGGCGCCAGAGCACGCCGACAAAGGGCTCCGATATCAGCGACTACATAGCCGACTATCTGAACGAACAAGCAGCCCTCACCGAATCCATGATCAAGGTAGGTACGGACTTTGCCGTAATCGGCAATTGCACCGACGATTGGATGATCTTTCCATATTGGGATGGTGGAGGGGATTGGAAACCCACGGTCGTCGACTGCATCAACATCATGGTGGAATCTCTACTTTCGATGCCGCTCCCGGAAGACCTAATATCTGAATCGACATCATCGGCACAAAAGGACTGAACTCCAGTGGCACTTCTGCTGAACGGATTTACCGATCACACCATCGACACCGGTGAGGTGGAGATCGCGTATTCCATTGGGCCCGATAACGGGCCAACCCTGCTGCTGCTGCACGGGTTGACGGACCGGCGAGACGCGTTTCCGACCGTGATCGACACTCTGGTTGAAATGCACCGTGTGGTGGCCATCGACCAGCGCGGTCACGGCTATTCGGGGCGCACACCCGGTCACTACAGCAACGATGATCATGCCCGCGATATCCGTTACATTCTGGAAAACGTTTGTCAGTCACCAACAGTCGTGTGGGGCCACTCGATGGGCGGTGCCAATGCGATTGCCATGGCCGCCGATCCGCCCGAGCAGTTGAAGGCGCTCATACTGGAAGACCCGGCAATTTTTGGGCGGGCGCGGTCGACACGGGCGGGCGGCGCGCCAGTGAACAGCCCGTTCGGTGCGTCTCTTGAACTCATAGAAGCCGGAATATCGGCAGAAGAAATGGCTTCCCGCATAGCCCAATCTGAACCAGGGATGCCCGACTACTACGCGCCCTGGAAAGCGGAAAGACTGGCCCAGATTGACCCCGAAATTCTACGGGATGTCGTTGCGGGCCGAAGACGCGGAGTCCAGGACCCGAAAGAGTCGCTTGCGAAGATCGACTGCCCGGTGCTGCTTATGCAGGCCGATCCCGACAAGGGCGGCATTCTGCAGGACGAGTTCCTGGCAGAAATAACACCGAAAACTGGCGACTGGACAGTCGTAAAAGTCGTGGGCGCCGGTCACGTCATAAACCGAAATCACCCGGAGCTGGCGCTCCCAATTGTCATGCCGTGGCTCGCGGCGCACTCATAGCCGAAAGATCACGTACCCGAATCAACAAATTCGCTCACTATCATTGCGCAACCTATAATCCGCCCAAATCAAAAACGAGCAGGAGGTACGCAAATGGGACCCGATGGCAAAGAGTTGGGCGAGATCGCAACCGACGTGCTGTTCGAGAACGACCGGGTGAAGATCTGGAATTTGACAGTTGAGCCCGGTGAGTCCAGCGACTGGCACCTCCACGGTCGCGATTACGTGACGGTTGTCGTGGAAAGCAACGGCGGGCTCGACGCCGAGTACGGGGACGGCACGGCCAACCTGAGCGAAAACGTTGTCGGCGACTTCACCTATCACGACTCGCACCAGATCCACCGGGTCATAAACAACACCGGTAAGCGCTACAAAAACGTGCTGATCGAACTGAAGTAACCCGGATCTGAAAAATCCCCACTGTACTGTCCGTGGCTGGAGGCGCAGCGGAATAGCGGAAGCCAGAGGCGACTCAAAATGCCCGGACACGAAATCACCCCGGAGGTCGAAAAGTTTCTGGCCAGTCAGCCAAACCTGATACTAGCGACGCTCCGGCGACCTTCAGGCGAAGTTCGCGGTCCCCAGCTTTCACCGGTCTGGTACATCTGGCGAGACGGCGCGTTTTTCATATCAACAACTACCGCTACGGCCAAGTGGAAGAACCTGCTCCGCGATCCGCACTGCAGCGGGATAGTTGACCACCACGATGGCCACTATGTGTACGTGGCGGGTGTGGCCGAACTCGACGATGGCGACGTGTACGACTTAACCCGGGAGATTGTCCGTCGGTACAAGACACCCGAGGAGTTCGGGCCGTACATGGAGTCGATCTACGAGCGAGGAAATCGCGGACTAATCAGGCTGATCCCGCAACGGATAGTGACACGCGAGTTTGATTAGGGTGCGGGTTGTTATCCTCGCTGCATTCTGGCCCGCTTACACTCGAATACACAAAAGTAACCAGTTCAATCTACGGAACACGTATTTTTCGTCTCGTACACTGCCTGGACTTAGTAACTGCAATTCAAAGCGAGGCTCCTTCTGAAGCACCTGATACGACCCGTGAACACCGGAAACGACTTTTCTGAGCTGGCTGCCATGCTGGACTGGGTGATGACCAACGGCATGACTGTCGCAAACCTGAACGCAGGTACGAAATCAGTCTTACCGCTAAATCGGACCGTGATCGCAGAAAATGACGACGCTGTGATCGTCGGCTGGTCGGTGATGAGACGCTCAGAAAACGAACCAAAAACCCGGGCCTTCACATCACTCATCGTCCATCCGGATTTCCGGCACAAGGGAATCGGGTCGGCCCTGATTGACGACGTTACGGCGCACGCGAAGTCAATCGGCATTACGGAGCTGAAATCACGTGTCAAGGACAGTGAACCGGCTTGGCTGGCTTGGGCGGAGTCGAAAGGCTTCAAGGTGGACCGCCAACAGTTCCGGTCGAGCGTTTGAGTCGCATGCCAGCCATCGCCTCCCGGCTCCATCACGCCGCCGTCATCGAACCTCGACATCAACTCGGCGAACTCGGGTGACGAACGGTCAACCGCGCTGGACTCACTTTCGGGAGGAATCCGAATAACGACCCACTTGATGCCGCCCGGAGGAGGTTTCATCACATAGTGGTCGACATCTGCTGGATCGCTTGAACCCAGCAGGTCAGGCGGTGATGAGTCGCTCAGCCAGATCACGTCGAACTCAGAAACGGCCAGGTCGAAGTATCCGGGCGTATCGCCGTCGAATACGACCTCCGACTTCCCCTCGGGACTCACCCCAGTAGCCACACGTCGAATAATCAACTGACGCCTTTCTTTGGGCCGGTTCCGCAATCCGCACTCAAGGCGCGTCCGTGCCCTTGAACACCATCGCCCGTAACCGATGCGTGTGGAATCACTAAAAGCGACCAGTGGCCGCCAATCTGGGGCCGCGACTGGACTCACCGTGACCCGCTCAACCAGCAGCGAAGCACTGATCAGATGTGGTTTCCGAGATCAGTCAGATCATTTGAGATAACTGGTGCCTGCCCGGCGGCAACATTATCCCGTGTAATACCCACTCCAGGCGCTCAGTCGAGCCGGTCGATAACGGCCTCGCATGTCGCGATTTCGAGTTCGCACAGCATCACTACGTTTCCGACTACGACATAAGCGAAGAACCGAACAGGAGGTTGCTTTTGCCACGGTACCGCCCCTTTGCCGATGGCAATCTCTGCCGGCTCAACCCCCTCATCGAGTGCCACCCGGTGCGACGGGTAAAACCGAATCTCGAGGTTTTTCTGATTGGCGAATCCGAACCATGCGTCGGTGGCGCCCGGGAGTGTTTCCAGGTCGAACTGCGTCACTTTCTTGTAACCTGCGGCTTCAAAATCTTCAACCGTGTAGATCCCGCCGTTATCGAGCACCATCGACGTGCCGGAATCGTCAACAGGGGTTGCGGCCGTTTGCCCGTCCTGATCGGATGCAACACCCGCGCCCGGGTCTCCCGACCCGCAGGCCGATATAGCCCCTAACGCCACAACGATGAGGCAGATCGGGAAAATCGAATTGCGCCACATATGCAGCTGTTCCGCGAATTTTTCCGCCACTTCGGTACCCACCTCGAGTCGGCTGTTTTAATCGAGTCGTTCCACCAACGCCTCGCACGTCGCGACTTCCAGTTCGCACAGCATCACCATGTTGCCGACGACCAAATACGCGTCGTAGCCGATGCGAGCCCGGGACTGGTCGAGCTTGCCGCCTGCTTCTGCCGATTGCGCTACCCGACCGATGGCCTCGTCGGCCGGATCGACGCCGAGCGCCAGCGCATTGGCATGCGACTCGTAAAAACGAATTTCGATGTCCTTTTGCTCAAAAAATCCGTACCAGACCTCGACCGCGCCAGGCAGAAGACCTGCTGAGAGCTGCTTCGATTTTTTCCAGCCGGCACGGGTCACAGAGTCCACGTCGAAAATGTCATCAGCCCGTAGCACGAAGGGACCCCCATCTACTTGCTGCGACGCCGCGCCAGGTGGTTCCGCATCCGAACCGCAGGCGGTAACTAGCAGCGTCGCCGCAACTGCCAGCAATGTCGGGACGAATCTTGCCCGCATGTTCTATCTCCTCGGACTTTATGCCGCCGATAGCGTCCGTTCCCGCCCAACACCCTACTCCAGATTCAACATGTGGTTCTTACCGCGTTCGGGTGCACACATCGACACGCACCTCAGCCATACACCAGATTGTCGTTGATGTAATCCCAGTTGAGCTGGATGCCTAGTCCCGGACCCTGCGGGATGCTTACATAGCCGTTTTCGTCCATCAGGTCACATGGGGCCAGCAAGTAGGGCGGCACAATCGCGTCGTAGTCCTCATCGGGCCGCAATAGCCCGCGCTCGTAGTACTCGCACGTCTCTTCCGAGGTGGAACCGAACAGCGCCAGGTTGCCGAAACCGCCCACGTGTAGCTCGCACTGCATGCCGATCGACTCGTAAAACCCCAACGCCTTGCGAACACCGGTGATGCCGCCGAAGTTCGTATCGATCCGGCCCATGTCCGAAGCGTGCTGCAACGCCCATTCGGCGCGGGTGTAAAGACTCCCCGGCTCCATCTCCGGGCCAAGCACCGCGATGTCCAGCGCCTCGGTCAGCTTCCGGTACGGCTCGGTCTTTCGCTCGTCCATCGGATGCTCGAACCAGTAGTAGTCGAGCTTCTCGATTTCTCGTCCGACGTAAAGCGATTCCTCGAACGTGTAGATGCCCCACGGATCGAGCATCAGCACCATGTCGTCGCCCACGGCCTCGCGCACCGCCCGGCAAATCTCGAGGTCGGCCTCAGGAAACGCCGGCTTACCGGGCGCGGGCTCTTCTTTTTCGGGGTCCCAGTAGATGTTGGCGTGCACCTTATACGCGGTGTAGCCGCGCTTTTTACATTCGATTGCGTGCTCGGCGTAGACCTCCGGCGACCCGAGATTTGGTGCGGTGCTCGCGTAGGCCTTTACCCTGTCACGGTAACCACCGAGCAGGCTCGCTACCGACACTCCAGCCATCCTGCCCGCCAGGTCCCAGAGCGCGCAGTCGACGACCCCGATCACTGCTTCCGAAAGCCCGCGATGGCCCATCATCCACTGCCACAGTTTCTCGCGGTCCAGCGGGTTTTCTCCGATCAGCATAGGCTTCACGATCCGCTCAATCACCTCGGGCGCTGGCGGTACGAAGTAAGTGTTCCCCCCGGTGAAGTAGCCCTCGGCACCTTCGTCCGTTTCGATCTTCAGTATCCGCTGGACTTCGTCGTGCTCTTCGCCCCAGACGCCGTAGCCCCAGCGCGTTGGACTGAAGCGAGTTGTGGCTTTGAACGAAATTACTTTTACGTCGGTGATCTTCATGCTTGGTCTGACCCGATCGTCGCTCTCTTTGGTTCAACTTCGTCCGCAAGTGCTATGACGGGCATGATAGTCGAATACGACAGACCCGACGTGGGATCCGAATGGCCACAGGGCACCCCGTTGCTATCACACCGCGTTTGTGCTCAGGACGTTGGTCTATCCCACTCTTTTATTCCGCGATCGCGCAGACCGCAGCCGACCAAACCGGGAGTAAGCCCTCGGTCGACTCGATGCATTCGTCTCTCAATCCGGTAGTCCACTGCTGGAACGGCGGATATGTCCTGTGCAACTCGAATCCTGCTTCATCGACATAGGCCTCGTAGTAATAAATCACGCTATCGTCATTCGCATCTTCAAACACGTCGAAGCGAAGAACATCCGGCTCCTCGTCCCGTGCTACCTGGCATTACCACTTCAGATATTCGAGCAATTTTTCTCGCTTGCCCGGCCGAACCTTCACTTTTATGAATTCTGCGATCAATTTGAATATGATTCCGATCTCTTCCGTTCCACTATCTTGAGCCTGTCGAAGGGTCAAGTGACGGTTTGCATCACTCCGCTATCGTGCAAATCACTGTCGACATATCTGCCATTGCCGGTTCGGCTGACTCGATGCACTCGTCCCAGAGTCCGCCACCACACGCGTCATCTGATCTCTAGAATCATTGCGCACAAAATCACCGCCCGGTACCTACGCCGGATGTTTTTCCGATTCAGGTTGCCGTACTGGGAGCAATAACTACTTGGAGCACCACAGCGTAATAGTAGTCGGGGGAGGTCCCGGTGGGCTTGGCGTTGCGGCGACGCTCGAAGGCTGGCACCCCAGATTCGAAGATGACTACGAGTTCCCATCGCCTGAAGTCCAGCAACTGGCCCGCAAGCACGCCCACTACCCGCTGGCACTCGACCTGCACGAACTCCTTGAGCGCGGGCACCGGCCGATCGAGTTCTTCAGGATGCGCCACCACCCGGTTCAGGACGCCCTTCCGCTCGGTGAATGGACACTGAAATTCGCAAAACACGACCGTGCTGACTGGCTAATGCTTACTACCGATGGACCCGGCGGGATCTGGAACAATGTCCCCCGGCAACAGTTGACGCTCGGCCCCGCTCACTGGATGGAACTCGCTCACTATCCGATCGCTAAGTTCTATGAGCAGACCGGCCGGGATCGCGACCTGAACGCACTGGTCCACCGCGATGACCTTGTTCCGTACTATCGGGCATGCGCTGAGGAGCTGGGACTCAACGAGCACATTAAGACCGGTGTCAGAGTCACCGGAATCAGGCCACCTGCCACGCAACCCACGGGCGGAGATTCCCTACCACGGTTCACCCTGGAAGCGGTGGACGAAGTTTCCGGTGTGTCAACGACGTACTCGTCCGACCATCTCGTGTTCGCAGTGGGCCCGCGGTCCGCTCTCAGAAGACTGGATGTAGACGGGCAGGACCAAGATTACGTTTCTCTCGCTTACACGCACCCCGACGACTATCCGGGCGAACGCGTTCTCGTGGTCGGAGGTGGGCGCTCGGCCGACTGGGCTGCCCAGGAGTTACACGACGACGGCCGGACGGTCGTCTATGCAATGCGCCAGAAGCCGGAACCGCACCTCAAACTGATATACAACTCGCAGTTCCTGCCCTACTACGCTCGCTGGGCCGAAATCCTCGCAGGTGAGCAAACGCGCATGGGACTGCTTTACGCATCGCAGGTGACCGGGTTCGGGGCGGGCGGTCTCGTGTCGATCACCACACCGGAAGGTCCTGTGCAGATCGAGGTCGACCACGCAGTTGTCGAGATCGGTGGCGACCCCGACTACGGGTTGCTAAGTGCATTCGGCGATCTGACATTTCATGCCAAGCGTGACAATTTTCGGTTTCAACTTATGCAAATGGTGGTGGATCAGGCAACGTTCGAATCGGTCGACATCCCCGGCCTGTACCCGGCTGGTTATACCGCGCAGGGCACGGGTCTGAGCGTCATCGGCTTCCATGCCGGCTGCTTCCTGATCGCTGG
>CAJWWK010000065.1 GCA_913048295.1 uncultured Dehalococcoidia bacterium | reverse complement strand
GGCAAGTTTTTTCTAAGCAGGATTCGTGCCAATTATTTCCGCTAGGGCTTGATGACCGTGACGGTGTTGGCCTCTGCGTCGACAAACCAGAGCTGGCCCGAGGGCCCAATGTCGATTCCCATGAGGGATTCTGCCCCGGTCTCCATGCGGTCGATTTCGCTTCCATCCAGGTCAAAGGCGATGATTTCGCCCGTGGCATTGTCGGACACGAAGATCCGATCGTTGTGGATTGCGATGCCCGAGGGTGCCTCGAAGCCAGTGGCAAAGGTCTCGACCGTGGTGTCCGCGTAGACACTGTACTCTTCCAGGGCCTCCATAGCGCCGGTAGCCTGTCCATCATTCTCGCCCGACCTTGTGTCCAACCGCACAACCGTCCCGTCACCGGTGTTGGCGTAGTAGAGCCAGCCGCTGGTGGAATCGAGCACCAGGTGACTGGGCACATCCGCCTCGCGGTTGAAGGAGGCCTCGGTATAGCGGCGAACGATTCCGTCATCGTGATCTTCATTGCCCGGGCCGTGGATCTGGGTCATGACAAACTCTGAGTCGCGGGTCAGCTCCCGCCGGGCCATCAGACCGAGCTTGCCCCAACGGCCCGCCCCGGTCGAATGGGTGTAATTAAAAATCTCGACCGACACATCGAAGTCACCGGACAATTCAGCGTAATCAAAATTAAAATCATCGCCGCCTGTCCAGATGTCACCCCCCGTTGTGCTCGTATTGACGATCGCATCATCCGCATCCTGGGCAAGGACCCGGGCAGCGGGCAACCAACAACTTAGCGACAAAACGGCTACAAAAAAGAAGACCGTCCTGCTCATGAAACACCCTCGTTAATATAGTGAAGTTATGCTGCGATTTTACGCCAATCCCCCCAGTCCAGACAAGAACGGTATGGACTGCAGCCTGGCTTGGGGCGCAGGGGGTATTTACGCGTCAATAGCGGCGCCGGGAACTGAAGCCAAAAAAAAGCTGCTGCACAACTCGTTGCCGTGCAGGGGTTTTCGTGGTCGGGGCGCCAGGATTCGAACCTACGACCTTCTGACCCCCAGTGAGACGGCACCCCAGTTCGTCTCCGGCGATTGCTCGCTTGGTCTTACCCGGCAATCGCCCGAATATGATCGGGTTTAAGATTCGGCAGGAGGCAGAGAACCGGTTTCCTGCATGCCATCATGGCACGCTCCATTGAAGCGGCTGAAGGTCTGTTGGCAGACCCTCACCTCCATGGAATACTCGCCAAGGCAGGAAAGCTGGTGGTTCATGGCCGAGCTGTCCAGAACCGTAACCTGCAGGCCGAACTCCTCCGGCAAGCAGCGGCACATGCCGTAGAGTTCCGCTCGCTGTCTTCGGTGAAAGCCGAATAGGGCTCCACGGGCTGACGGTCGTCTCGAATTCCCCTCGCCGGGTCGAAACCGAATTCACTGAGCCGGGCAAGCACCTCCGCATTCCTGAGAACGTAGACCGCGATCATCAGGATCGCGTCCTCGAGGGTATGTTCGGTAGTGGGGACCCAGACCAAGGACTTATCCTTGTCTTCCTCCCGAGATCCGTCTCCATAGGGGTCGATCGAACTGAGCAGAAGAGCCGGGCGGTGGTTCTCGCTGGCACATCGAACAACTCTTCGAGGATGGCAAGGGCGAAGTGGGCCTGGATCATCTCAAGCTGCCAACTGATGTGGGCAATCTCTTTGGTGCGCAAGGACGACCATAGGACGCCTACCCGCCGATGTGGTACATCTCAACCTTCTTCTCTCGGGGCTTGGTTATGGAAGCGCGTTCCTCGGAATAGCGGTCAACGCGGCCGCCCCACGTGCCTACTATGATCGCCTCCAACTCTATATCGGTCGCGCCGTCGCGCATAGGGCCCCGCAGATCTGTGCCCACGCTTGCGAAAAGGCAAGTATATATCTGGCCCTCTGCGGACAGCCTCAGCCGGGTGCAGTCTCCGCAAAAGGGTTTTGTGACAGAGGCGATGACGCCTATCTCACCACTGCCGTCTTTGTACCGGTACCTCGAGGCGACCTCGCCCCGGTAGTTGCTTTCGGTGGGAACCAGGGGGATCTCAGCGTCTATCCTGGCCACGATCTCGTCGGCAGGAACCACCTCGTCCATCTTCCAACCATTGAGGTTGCCCACGTCCATATACTCGATAAACCTAACGATGTGATCTCGCTCTTTGAAATACCTGGCTAGGTCCACGATGGTGTGGTCGTTAACGCCGCGCTTGACGACAGAATTGATTTTGATAGGCTTCAGCCCCAGCTTCTCGGCCGACTCGATGCCTTCCAGAACTTTTTCAATACCGAAGCCTCGTCCGTTCATGCGCTTGAATATCTCATTGTCCAACGTATCCAGGCTAATGGTTACCCTTTGCAGACCAGCGTCTTTGAGGGCTTTGACCTTTTCCGTAAGCAGGTAGGCGTTGGTGGTCATAGCGAAGTCTTTGATGCCTTCGATCTGGGAAAGCTGAGACACCAGTTTTTCTATCTCGCTTCGCACCAGCGGCTCACCACCAGTCAAGCGCACCTTCACCACACCCAGGCTGACCATGACCCTGGTCAGCCTGGTAATTTCCTCGAAGGTCAGTAGCTCGTCCTTGGAAAGGAACTCATAGCGCTCACCGTAAATCTCGGCCGGCATGCAATAGGTACACCGGAAGTTGCATCTGTCCGTGACCGAGATTCTGAGGTCCCTAAGTGGCCTATTAAACCTGTCTGCAATCATGCGCTGGACTTAACCGTGGGTGGTGCGTTCGGCTTGTCTTACCCAGAAACTCTACCGGACTTTATTTTAGCACGAACACCCCGCACCAAACGATCATCTTCCCCTCACGTCCCGCTGACCGCGGCGATATGCAAACGTCTGCTTATCACGGCGATCCGGAAGCTCTGATTGGCCACGGGAAGCTGACTTGCACCGTGGACAGCCACGCCGATCTTCAACTCTTCGTCAAGGCATCGCCTCAAGAACTGCACGAGAGCATGGAGCAGCCAGGGCGATCGCGTGCCCATTCGGGGCGCTTCTCGGCGTGTTTCTCGTACTCAGACTGCTCGTCGTAGGGTCGCCGCAAGACCTCCAATAGCTCGTGGACGAGTGACGCATCGCCGGCTTCGGCCTTGTCGATAGCGAGCTGGGCAAGGTAGTTCCGGAGGACATACTTGGGATTGACCGCGTTCATCTGCTGGCGACGCTCGGTGTCTGGCCGGCCGTCCTGTCGGACACGCGTTCGATAGCGACGCAGCCAGCTGGCGATCTGAGCGCGGCTTTCCGCGGTCAACTGATCGGGCTGATAGTAGGCCCTACGCAGAGGGCGGAGGAGCTCCCCGTCGGTCTCAACATCGCTGTCATTTTCGACGCCGCCTTCGTTGTCCTCGGCGTGACAATCCACCGCGGCGAGCTTGCGAAAGAAGATCGTCATATCGGTCTCGACGAGCTGTAGAAGAGTCAGCAGGTCGGCTACCAGGTCCTTGTCTGTCTCAACCTCGAAGCGACGCAGTCCGAGCTTTTGGGCCATCATCGAGTGCCAACGGGTCTGGAAGTCCTTCGGATACGCGTCTAACACGGCCTGGAGGGGGTCGACACGCTCGATCAGAGAGCTGATGGCGTTCGCGAACTGGATGAGATTCCAATGGGCGATCTGCGGTTGGTGACCGAACCGGTATCGGCGTCCGCTCGCGTCGGTCGTGTTGGGAGTCCAGTTCGGATCGTAGTCTTCCAACCAGCCGTAGGGGCCGTAGTCGATGGTCAGACCGAGGATTGACATATTGTCCGTGTTCATCACGCCGTGGACGAAGCCGACTCGCATCCAGTGGACGATCATGTCGAGAGTCTTCTGGCAGACCTCGGCGAACCACGCGACGTAGACATCTGGCGATGGCTCGCCGAGATGGGGAAAGTCGGTACGGATCGTGTAGTCTGCGAGCTGCTTCAGTACGTCCGCCTCGCCGCGTGAAGCGAAGATCTGGAAGTTTCCAAAACGCGTGAACGACGGAGCCACGCGGCAAACAATGGCGCCGCGTTCCGCTCTGGGACGGCCGTCATAAAACATGTCCCGAACGACTTCCTCACCGCTGAGGACGAGGCTCAGTGCCCGCGTCGTTGGGACACCGAGGTGGTGCATCGCCTCGCTGCAGAGAAATTCGCGCAGGGAGGAGCGCAGAACGGCGAGGCCATCCGCGCCGCGTGAGTACGGTGTCGGGCCGGCGCCCTTGAGCTGTAGCGTCCATCTTTCGTCACTGCCGCTGACCAACTCGCAGAGGTTGATGGCTCGGCCATCGCCAAGTTGTCCGGCCCAGGCGCCAAACTGGTGCCCGCCGTAACACGCGGCGTAGGGATCCATGCCGTCCAGGACAACGTTGCCTGCGAACACCTGGGCGAAGATCTGGCTCCGGCAGACCTCGTCACTGATATTGAGAAGCTCGGCGACCTCGCGGGCGTGAGCCACCAGTGCAGGTTGTGCGACCTTGGCCGGTAGGACACGCGAAAAGCACGACCCGGCAACCTGGCGTCGGAAGTTCTTGGACTCCGGGTCTGCCGGTAAATCGTGAGTAAAGCTGTTGTCAAACCTGAGATGCTTGAACGGCTCTAAAGCTGGATTCATCGAGTTGATTTATCAGTCAGATCTTGGCTCCGGCGATCCACGTATTATTTCCTCGAGAGATTTATCGGGATCGTTCACCATTTCTCTTATCTCTCTTTCTGCGTGGGGCCTCCTTGTGGCGCCACGCCTTTCTTGGCCTGACACTTGGACAGGGCTCCTTTCGGACTCGGCAATACGGAATCATAACACAGGCATTGAACTCCTCAGAGGAAACAGGGCAGGCTTCTCGTTAACATCGAGGCGAAGAAGGTGGCAAGCCAAGAATCGATTGGGAAGCAAAGTACCGAGAGTTTCTCAGGGAAAACCCGGGCGTTGCCAGGGACATCGAGGCACGAAATATTGCGAAGGAGAACATCCTCTACCTCGTGCTGTCCAAAAACTCGACCGACGCGTAAGCGGCACCGGCTTCACCATTTGCAGGCTGCGAGCTCTGTCGATTACCATCGTCCGGTATGAGCACGATTCAACCGTGGAAGTTCCTCGTCATCACCGTGGCCGGCTGGATCAACCGGCACCAGCAAGACGTCAGCGACTACCTCGTCGAGGAGAATCGCATCCTCAAGGGCCAGATCCGCGGGCGGCGTCTCCACCTCAGCGATGACGAACGGCGCCGGCTCGCGTTGAGGGGGAGGCTCTCGGCAGAAGTGTCCTTGAAAAAGTGGCGGGGATCGTCACGCCGGACACGATCATGGCCTGGTATCGCCGACTCATCGCGAGAAAGTGGGACTACAGCTTGAGGAGGAAGAAACCGGGCCGACCACGGATCAAGAACGAGATCGCGGACCTCGTGCTCCGCATGGCTGGGGACAATCCGCGCTGGGGTTACACGAGAATCAAAAGCGCTCTGGCTCATCTCGGCCACGAAGTCTCGCGTGGAACGATCGCCAACATCCTCAAGAAGAACGGAATCGAGCCCGCCTACGAACGAAGCAAGCGAACGCCGTGGCGAGTCTTCCTGAAGGCTCATTGGGAAACGCTGGCAGCTGCCGACTTATTCACCGTCGAGGTGGCTCGACCCTGGGGCCTCGTAACGTACTATGCCCTGTTCGTCATGGATCTCTCGACGCGGCGTGTCCACATAGCGGGCGTCACACCGAATCCTGACTGCCACTTCATGCTCCAGGTGGCTCGCAATCTGGCCGATGTTTTCGACGGATTCCTCCTCGAGAAGCGCTATTTGATTCTGGATCGCGATGCAAAGTACACTGACGAGTTCCGGAACTTCCTGACCGACTTCGGGACGAACATCGTGCGCCTGTCAGCGCGGAGTCCCAACTTGAACGCCTACGCCGAGAGATTCGTGCTCTCCGTAAAGACCGAGTGCCTCGATCGGATGATCTTCTTCACTGAAGCCTCACTGCGACGGGCCATCCGAGCGTTCGTCGACCACTATCACCGCGAACGCAGTCACCAAGGACTCGAGAACCGGCTGATCGAACCCGACGAGAGTCCGCGCCACGCCAATGGTGAGATTCGATGCCGTCAGCGACTCGGCGGGTTGCTACGGTACTACTGTCGAAATGCAGCGTAGACATTGCGCTCCCTTCGTTGACCGCCGTCCCCCACTCAGTGACCGAGATCTTCGGCTCGAATCGCGCCGATTGACCACCCGCCTCTTCCATCGCCGGCGTTCGACCGCAATTCGCGTCCCCGGATTCCCGCAGACCGTGCTGGTCGCGCAATTTGCCGCTCGGTTCGGTTGTTGGACAGCACGGGGGGGCGACTGTGGACTGACATGCCGTAAGTCAGCTCGATCGTGGAGAACGCAATCGAAAAAAGTGGTTTTGCAAGCGGGGCCAGTTGATTTGGAGTCGTGAGAAAACACGGGGCAACAACCAAAAACTGAGAGGGGTGATCGCCCTCAGAGAATACCAAGTAAGAGCGCCTAGGAAAGGCGACTGCGCAGGCAGGAAGCGTAGGGTCTTTCGCCGTCTCTCCACCAACTCCACTGCAACTTCCATGCTCGTGTATCCGTAGTTCCGGAGAACTTCGGACGTTGAGAAACCCGCTTCCCGAAACAAATCTTGGTAAAGACTCACGCTTCGATAGACCGCTTGGTAGTCACCCCGAGAAGTCAATTCTCGTTGTGGTACGGTCGTTTCTCGGAGAACGATGGAGGCCCCTCCGACAAGACGGCCCTTCAACGAACGAAGCAATGCTACCGCATCGACGTCGTTCAGATACATGCATAGCCCCCCAAGAAAAATCAGATCGAAGCGGCCCTCGGGGAGGTTCTTTCGTACATCGCCCTCAACAATCTCCGCGTTGGGAAATGGAGCGAGGAGCGTCCGGGCTGCCGCCAGCATCGATGAGCTTTGTTCGAGGCCAACGACGCGGTCGTACCGGGCTGCAAAGATCTTGGTCCAAGTTCCCGCGCCGCAACCGAGATCGAGGACTCTACCCGCCCGGGGCACCGCGTCGAGCCAATCGGCGATCATCGCGACCTCTGTGCGCATACGGTAACGAATAGAGCTTTCGGGAAGATTCTGCTCGTGGGCCATATAGCTGGCGGTCGCTGCGGTGCTGCCCGCGGCTTGAAAATAGCGCCGAACAACCGTGTAGTCGATACGCTGGACGGACGAACCAGGGCTGTTCATGGCTGAGCCCTGGCCGCGGATGCTTGTTCGTATGCGTTGGGAGACATACTCGATACTATCCCGACAGACCATGTAGGGGCGGGAGGCCTGACATGACCGGAGATTGGTAGCTACATGGCGGTGACCGGCCCTTGATCCAACCAAGAACAGGCCACTCACCGGGACCCGGGCGCCACCAGGGTCCCTTCCAACGGCTTGTCGCGCCCTGCTCTTCTGCGGCAGGCTCGAAGGGGAGGCGAACTCTCTTCGAACTCGGTGCAGACTTCATCGCCCGTTCAGCAGGCATGATATTTACATATTTACCTTTGCAAGTCGTCATAACGAGGCCTCCAAGCCTGTTACGATTCAGGTCAGGTCGGTCGACAGGCGCAAACCGTATAAAGCCGTTAGCCCGAGAATAAGAACCGTGATGACAAAGTACCAGGGGCCTTGCATCTTCCGAATCCGGAAGGGAGCCACGTTCAAGATAGCCAGCGCCGCGATCGTCGCGTAAAGAGTCACCACGAACACATTGTAACTTACGAATCCCTCCAAGAGAAAGACCAGCGGGACCAGGATGCTGTTGTTGTCGATCGACAATCCCAGGAAAGTCGAGTCGTTTTCGGGACCAAACGCATTGAAATAGCTCAGTCGCACAGCGCCTGCCGCAATGAGCGCGAACGCGCCTGGTAAAAACCACGCGTTGAAGTGACCGTAGCTCAAGAGGACGACGGCCGGACAAACACCGCTGCTCACGATGTCGACGAGGGAGTCGAGTTGCCCACCAAAGGTTCGGAGATCTGCTGTTCGCCCGGCGGTTCGACGGGCTATAGGCCCATCGAACCAGTCGAAGAAAACGGCCCAAAGCATTGCGATCATCGCCGCAGAAAAGACACCTCGGACGGCGAAGTAGATTCCGAGAACGCCACAACCGAGTCCCCCCAAAGTAAAGAGGTTGGCAGGGTCGTTGAGGAAGGCGAGCATGCTCGGGCGTCGCGCATGAACGAAGTCAGGCGCGGGAGGGGCCGAGTCCTTGGCCACAGCGTTCCGGCTCGAATCACTCATTGAACGGTATTCTCTCTTTCTGAGACCCGACTGTGGGTGCTACCCGCGTCTGTTGCGATACTGATTTTCTTTGGCTTCTTCCTTCAACGAGCGACATAGGTAGCGGGTTGAATCGGGCGTGGTTTGCTCGGGCCCTGCCGGCCCGGACGAAACAAGTCGTTTCCATCGTCCTGTTCCGGCAGTCTGGGATATACAACATCTCGTGCCCGGGAGAGATGCGACGCATCGTCGATCTCCGACCAGATGAGATCCTCGACGAGGTGACAGTGCACATCCAGGAGTCCGGTACTCGCCACCAAGCAATCTGTTTCGTAGTCCACGCGACGAGTTGTGCGGAAGCGCTCCACGGCTTTCTCGAGCATCACGCCGAATAATCTAGAGGAAACCTTCGAGATCCCGACAAATTCTCCTGCGATCGCGGCTCCCAGGTCATCGCGGTTCTTGGACATCGACACCAAGTGGCCTTCTCGGTTGGTCTCAACGAATATTTCGTCGCTCGAATTCGTATAACCTGAAAGTAATACTACGTTTTCATGACGATTCTCTAAGCAGGACGTGAGGGCTCTGCGCTCGAAAATGATGTCGGATTCGAGCAGTAGAAAGTCCTCGTCCACATGGTCGCGGGCACAGTACAGCGAATACATGCTGCCAGACTCGGCGTACAAGGGGTTGTGCACCAATCGCACGATGCCGTTATACTTCGCCGGAAGAGGCTCGAAAAACTCCGCGAGGTGTCCGGTGACAATCACGATGTGTCCTATGCCAACCGCCACGAGGTGTGAGATGGATTCTTCGAGAATCGGGCTGGTACCCAGGCAAATGTACCCCTTGGGCATCTGCTCGCCTAACGCTCGCATGCGAAGGCCCATACCTGCAGCCAGTATGATCGCGCTTGGAACCACTGTACCAACTCATCCTTTTCATTATTACACGCCTGCCGATCCGCTAAGTCTGATCAAATCGGGCAAACAGCGATCAGACACTACCCCTATCCTTTGCCTTAATCAAGTGTGCTCGAAGCGTTCCTGATGAGAGTCGGGGAGAAGCCAGATTGCTGCCGGGAGGAAGCTCGTCGACGCAGCCAAGGACTTCGGCGTCCACCCGAACTCCACCTCGCGCTGGAAGGACCGCGTAACGGTCCACATGTGCCATGCAAGGGTTCGCTGCTGGCTGACGCCTGCTACCTTGACAGTCTTCTGCGAATCAGGTAGCGGTTCTCCGCAAGGACCCGGTCGAACTACGCGCAACCCGTCATCAGCTCTCACCGCTTTACACCGCGTTGCACAGGGTAACGTATACGGTATACGGATTGGGGGGACCTTCGGGCGAGTTGACCCTACTTGGGAATGGACCAGACCGAGCACGAGATGAAGTTCCTATACTCGCTACTAAGTGCAAAATCCGGATCCGTACCACATACAAGCTTGGTCCCATCGGGACTCCATTTAACTTCATAAACCCTATTTTTTTGGCCGATGGCCGCAATCTTCGCCCGGGGAGTTTTGATACAATGGATTTGCTTGCCACTTGTAGTATCCCACACTCTTACCGTCGCTGGACCAGTATCAAAGAGGTTATTTACTGCCGATTGGCCTTCATCCAGCCCCCAACTAGCCAGTTTGCTCCCATCTGGGCTCCAGGCTACAGAATTAAAGCAGCCCTTAGGACCTCTGATACAATCGATTTGACTGCCACTTGCAGAATCCCAAAACTTCACTGTCGTGTCGTCGATACTTGCAAGCTTGGCTCCATCGGAAATCGAGATCATTCCAAAAATCGGTTCAACGCGCTGCCGTTCTCCTCACTTGCCGATGCAGTAGGGGAACCGATCGGACCGCAGAAGTAAATAGCTGGATTCTTGTCAGCCCTCGGTCTCGCTTATGAATTGCCTGACTAAAAACGATCTGGAGAAAACGCGGTTGCATCGATGTGCGTTGGTTGATCTTGAATAATTTCGGCAATGAGTTTGCCTGTCGCAGTGGCGAGACTCAGCCCGAGCATGTTGTGGCCCGTTGCAAGATAGGCGTTTGACAGCCTTGGAGTTCGCCCAATGATGGGCAGGCTATCCCACGTCATGGGACGCCATCCATACCAGCGTTGGTGCTCCGTTTCAGTAAAGGGCGCAATCAGATAGGGCTCGGCCGATTGGCGAAGTTGCTTGATACGTCGAGCAGGAATGGACGAATCATAGCCAACGAATTCCATCATCGACCCGAGACGATAGCCTTGCTCGAACGGTGATACACCGACTTTATGCTCAGGGAACAAGATCGGATGTCGAGGGCAAGGGTCAGGGCGTGACATCGTAACCGAATAGCCTTTGCCTGGCTGGATCGGAATCCGGCATTCGAGCATCGCCGATAGCTGAGCAGACCAGGCTCCGGTCGCAAAGATGAATCGGTCGGCACTCAGCTCGCCCTGCGAGGTTTCTAAATGCGTGATCTGACTATGGGCCTTGACGACATCAAGCAGTTGGCAGTTTTCAATGAATTCGACGCCAGATTCTTGCAGACTGTCGGTCCAAGCGACATTCAGCAGATCGGGTCGGACCGACACATCGTCCTTGTAGTGAAAGGCGCCCGCTAATCCAGACTTGAGTGCTGGTTCAAGCGCCGGCAAGTCGTTGCCTTCGACACGCTCAGCGGTCACCCCAAAGTGCTCCGTGAGCATACGATCCATTTTGGCGAACTTTTCCATGCCAGCTTCGGACTGCAGCACATACAGCAGGCCGTTTTCTTTCCATTCACAATCGAATTTTTCAGCGGAAATCAGCTGACGATACTCGACGAGCGAAGAATCGAGGATTGCTTTGAGGTGTGCTCCCGCCCACAGCATTTGGCGATGATTGCAACGCCTAGTAAACTGCCACATCCAGTTCCAAAACGCCGGTCGAAAACTTGGTTTGACGCGAAATGGAGCGTTGCGGTTCAGCAGCGATTTGAGTGCGACGCCGATTGCATCGGGTTCCGTCAGCGGCAGAACGTGACTCGGACAGATATAGCCGCAGTTGGCATGCGAGCAAGCACCAGCAATCGTTCCCCGGTCGATGACGGCTACAGAGAAACCAGCTTTCGACAAATAGTGTGCGCAGGCGATGCCTATGATTCCGGCACCAACAACGATCACGCGTTCACCGTCTAATGCCTGTTTCATGCGATTCCATGGGCGTAAGGATCATCTGGCTGCTGGATGAGTGTGGCTTCGCTGCAGACATAAGCACGGCCCGTGATTCGCGGAATGATCTGCCCCGATTCGTCGGTGCGATAGCTCGCCGAGAATCGACTGCCAATGATACTCTCTTGGACCCAAAGCTCTCCGGGTGCGAGCTTGCCGTCGGCCGCAAGACAGGCCAGTTTTGCACTCGTGCCGGTTCCGCAAGGCGATCGGTCATAGGCTCCGCCAGGACAGTAAACGAAATTTCGGCTGTTGGCATCCGCTGCGTTTGGTGGCCCAAAGAACTCGATGTGGTCGATCAATCCGCCGTCGCTACCCGTGATTTCTCGGCGCTCTAGTTCTGCTCGAACGCGGCGGGCTGCGTCGTCTAACTGGCGTAAGCTTTCCATCACCAGCGGCACAGGTGATTGTTCGACGAGAAAGAACCAGTTGCCCCCCCACGCAATGTCGCCCGTGACCGCTCCGAGTCCAGGCACATCAATGGCAACCTTGGCTCGGTGTCGGTAGCTAGGAACATTCTCAATCGCGACTTCATTCGGACTGAGAAGTTCTACTTGAACGACACCCACAGGTGTTTCCAGCCGGTGAATCCCTGGGCCGATTCGGCCAAGGTAGGCTAGCGTCACGGCAACGCCCATGGCTCCATGCCCACACATGTTCAGATAGCCCGTGTTGTTGAAGAAGATTACCCCGGCTGCACATGCCTCATCGACAGGTTCGCAGAGCAAAGCGCCAACCATTGCGTCTGAACCACGCGGTTCGCTAATCGCAAACCGTCGGTAGGAGTCAGCGCGATCTCGAAATCTCTCGAGTCGCTCTCGTAAGGAACCAGCGCCAAGCTCTGGCCCGCCATCGACGATCACACGCGTCGGTTCACCTTCGGTATGTGAGTCAATGACTCGCATGCATGTCTCCCTCACGAATCACGCGGTCGCACCTGGCCAGACGCCCCACCACTTCCTGAACAATCCCCACTGCGCGCGAATCAACCGGCGTTGAGGATCGCTCAGTGCACCGGATGCTTTGAATCGATTTCATACCCTGTCACTCCCAAGGTCGGACAATCTGGACATACAATTTGCAAGAAAAACAGAACATTCAATTCCTGACGACTCAATCAACCCAGGCTGGGTGTCAATGCACCAACATCAGCGAACTCGCTTGCGCCGGACGAGATATGGCAGGAGAAAGA
>CAJWWK010000064.1 GCA_913048295.1 uncultured Dehalococcoidia bacterium | reverse complement strand
TGTCCCGGACCGTGATAGGTCGCTTCACCGCCGCGGTCGGTCTCGTGGACCTCGACGCCGCTGGCTCTCAGTGCATCGAACGCACTCAGGACGTGACACTCGCCGGCCCGCCGGCCCAGCGTGATTACATGTGGATGCTCAAGAAACAGGAGGGTATCGGGGATTGAGTTCGCCTCGCGCGCTTCGTGTACCGAACGCTGCAGATCGAAAGCCGTGCCATAGTCGACAGAACCGAGCCATGTCGCCCGCATCCCGGCCTGCGGCGCGCCGAGGTCCTCAGTGACCCGGTCACTCGGGGCCATCTCGTCGGGGCGCACGCTGGGCGAGTCCATGATCAGAATTCCGTATCTACAACGATTGCTTCAAGCCCGGTCCTGACCGCCTGCAGGAAAATCGAAGCCTCTGCACCATCGATAATCCGGTGATCGAACGACAGGCAGATGTTCATCATCGAACGCACTACCACGGAATCAGAGTCATTTTCAGTAATCACAACGGGGCGCTTCACGATTGCCTCGGTAGTCAGGATGGCAGCCTGCGGATGATTGATAATCGCCCCACCCCACACCGAGCCCAGCGCACCTGTGTTGTTGAGCGTAAATGTCCCGCCATGCACATCGTTGAGCGTCATCGTGCCGCTGCGAGCACGCTTCACGACGCCATCAAGTTGTTGCGCCAGTTCGAGAAGCGTTGAACCGGCCGCACTCTGCACAACGGGAACCACGAGACCCTCCGGCGCGGCGACCGCGACACCGACATTTATCGCCCCTTTGAGAACGACCTTGCCATCAAGCCAGCTCGAGTTAATTCTCGGGCTTACCTTCAATGCAGCGGCAACGCACAGGAGAGTGAATGGCAAATAGGTCAGCCGTACGTCATGGGTTTGCTGGAAACGCTGTCGGTTCGCGGCCCGCCAGGCGACCATCCCGGTCACATCGACTTCAACAGCCGACCAGGCATGTGGAATCTCGCTGGTAGACCTGACCATGTGGGCGGCGATCATCCGTCGGATCGGTGTTGGTTCGATCACCTGGTCCTCAGCCGAAATAGAATCCGCTAATGCCGTCGAAGGCGGTGCACTTGCGGCGGCAGCCAGAACGTCCTTTTTCGTAACCCGCCCACCAAGCCCCGTTCCCACGAGAGTGCCCAGATCGACACCGTGCTGGGCGGCCAACCTTGTAACAACGGGTGAGAAGTGCTGCTTCCCGTTGTCTGGTCCCGATGAGGCCGCGGTCGCTGGCCGGGTGCCGGGTTCGGGCGAGGACAGGCTGGTATCGAGGAATTCGCCACCGGTTGGACCCACATTTGCGCCCTGGACCAACGTCCCGATGCGGCCAGCTAACGGAGAGCCTGGCGATTTGGCCCCAGCGGGCGTTGGGGACGATTCGGAATCGCCCCGGACATTCGCCTCGTCGGTCTCCATCTCTGCGATGACCGACCCCATAGGCACCGTGTCGCCCTCGGCCGCAAGCAGTTTCGTGAGCGTCCCGGACGCAGGTGCCGGTACGTCCATATTCACCTTGTCGGTTATTACCTCGACGAGCGGATCGTATTTTTCGATGTGCTCACCGGGTGATTTCAGCCACTTGCCGATAATCGCCTCGGTTACCGATTCGCCGACGTGTGGAAGTTCTATCTTGAAGGCCACCATTACAACTCCGCCAGCTTCGCAATCGCCGCAACTATCTTCTCGGGCGATGGCATGAACGCGGCCTCCTGAAGTGGTGAAAACGGCATCGGCGGCAGTTCGGGTGCGGTAAGACGGGTGATTGGGCCGTCAAGGTCGAAGAAGCAGCGTTCACCGACGATTGCCGCGACCTCGGACGAAATGCTCACTGCCGGGGTGTCTTCCTGGACGATCAGCACCTTCCCGGTGCGTGACACCGACTCTGCGATCGCATCGGCGTCCAGGGGACGCAACGTACGCAGGTCGAGCACCTCAACGTCCAATCCCTGCTCTGAAACCGTCTCCGCCGCCTGCAGCGCGTAGTGCAGCATCAGGCCGTAAGTAACGATAGTCATCTCGCTTCCCGGTCGCTTGATCTCGGCCCTGCCGATCGGAATTGTGTAGTCCTCGATGGGCACTTCGCCCTTTACGAGGCGGTAGGTCCGCTTGTGCTCGAGGACGATAACCGGGTCGTCCGAGCGGATTGCGGAGGCGAGCAGGCCCTTCGCGTCGTAGGGAGTGGCAGGGGCGACGACGGTAAGGCCGGGCGTGTGTGCAAACAGCACCTCGATGCTCTGGGAGTGATACAGCCCCCCCCTCACGCCGCCGCCGTAGGGCACACGAATGGTCATCGGTGCCGTCTTCACGCCGTTGGTGCCGTAGCGGACCCGCGCCGCCTCGCCGACGAGCTGGTTTATTGCCGGCCAAACGAAATCGGCAAACTGGATTTCAGCAAGCGGCCGCATGCCGTTCACGGCGGCTCCCAGCGCAAGTCCACATATGAGCGATTCGGCCAGCGGTGTGTCGATCACACGATCCTCGCCGAACTCCTCTATAAAGCCGTCGGTCGCAAGGAAAACCCCGCCCCTAAGCCCGACGTCTTCACCGAGCAGGATCACGCTTTCATCGCGGCGCATCTCGGCCCGCATGGTGTCCCTGACCGCCTCGATAACCGTCTGTTCGGGCATCAGGAACCGCCCTCGTCGCGGTTGCTCGTCACATGATCGAACATCGTCTCGGTATCCGGGTACGGCTCGGCATCGACGGTATCGGTGGCAACATTCACGCGACGCTTCGCTTCGGCATGGATCGCCTCGTCTTCCGCTTCGGTCAGAAGGTCCCTGCGCCGCAGCGTTTCAGAAGTGATTTTGACGGGATCTTTATTGGCCATCTGTGCGATGTCCTCGGGCGAGCGGTACCGGGTGTGATCGTCGTCCGTCGTGTGCGGCTGCAGCCGTTCGACCGACACCTCGATCAGGGTCGGGCCGTCCCCTGCCCTTGCCCTGTTCACCGCGGCCTGCGTGGCCTCGTATACGGCAACAACATCTGTACCGTCGACCTGCACGCCCGGAAACCCGTATCCCGCGGCACGGCTCGCAACGGTGTCGACTGCCATCTGCTTGTTGAGCGGAACGGAAATTGCGTAGCGGTTGTTTTCGCAGAAAAACACGATTGGAAGCTTGCGGATGCCGGCAAAGTTCATCGCCTCATGGGTATCACCCTGCGAGGCCGCGCCATCGCCGAAAAAGACGATTGTGACAGCGTCGTCACCGCGTAATTTGTCGGCCAGCGCCACGCCCGCGGCCTGCGGCAATTGCGTGGCTATAACGTTAGAGAAATTAAACAGGTCGACCCGCGGGTGCGCCCCGTGAAGCGGGAACTGGCGGGCCGCACTCATCGGGTCGCCGTCTTTTGCCAAAAATCCGCGGAGCATCTCTTCGGGCTCCGTGCCGAGCGCCATCATCGCGGTGAACTGCCGGTAGTAGGTCAGGTAGTGGTCTTTGGACGGGTCGGTCGCTTCGATACAGGCTACCTGGGCGGCTTCGTGCCCCTGCGCCGATGCTGCGATCGCAGCTTTTCCCTGTCGGTTCAACAGCCACACACGCTCGTCGAGATAACGGCTGAGGACCATGGTGCGGTACAGCTCGACCAGGCGTTCACCTGATAGCGGCGGCGAGGTCGTCCCGAGTTTGCTCGATTTATTCGCGGTGGCAGACATGGTCGGTCATTATAGTTGCGCCAATCGTCGATTGAAGCCAAAAAAAACCGGTTGAACGGGGTTGTTGGATATACTTTTCGGTCGGTGAATACCCTCTCGAAATTAAAAGAGGCCACATCGCTAATTTTTGTGACTTTCTGGCGCGTCTGCCTGCGTAGGAAAACAGTGGAGATAAAAATGAAACGGCTGTTTGCCCTGTTTGTGCTGCTCTCTATCACATCGCTCGTATTCCCCGCATGCGCCGAGGACGACCCGGAACCTGCCCCCGTTCCCACCGCAACCCCGGCATCAGCGGCCAGCGGCGGCTCGCAGGCCGACACCCAGGCCGGAGCCAGTATGCTCTCGCCCGGCGACGACCCCGCCGCGCCAGTGGGCGCGCTGGATACGTCAAAGACGTATACGGCCACGTTCAAGACCGATGCGGGCGACTTTGAAGTGCTGTTGTTTGACGATGAGGCCCCGCTAACGGTCGAAAACTTCATCAACCTCGCCACAATCGGGTTTTACGACGGCCTGATGTTCCACCGTGTCATCCCCGAATTCATGGCCCAGGGAGGCGACCCCGACGGCACGGGTGGCGGCGGACCGGGATACCGGTTCATCGACGAGTTCGACGCCACGCGCAGGCACGATAAGCCTGGGGTGCTTTCAATGGCAAACTCCGGCACCAATACCAACGGGAGCCAGTTTTTCATCACGTTTATACCGACTCCGCACCTCGACGATAAGCACAGCGTGTTCGGCGAAGTGGTCAGCGGACTGGACAACGCGCTGAGTATCAGCGTCCGCGATCCCGGCACTGCTCAGACGCCGGGCGACAAAATCGAAACAATCATCATCACTGAAAGCTAATCAGCGCACATCCCACTCAAGCGAGATGACCTGCGCAGGAGAACCCATGCCTGAAAATCAACCGACGCCACCTTCCGGCGACCTCGACACTTCGAAGTCATACACCGCAACCTTCAAGATTGAACGCGGCGAATTCGAGATCATGCTTTTCGCCAATGATGCCCCACTAACGGTTGAAAACTTCGTCAACCTCGCACGGGCCGAGTTCTACGACGCCACTACGTTCCACCGGGTAATCCCCGGATTCATGGTGCAAGGTGGCGACCCCGAGGGTACCGGTACCGGCGGGCCGGGTTATCGCTTCGGCGACGAGTTCAATCCGAACCTGCGCCACGATTCCGAAGGAGTTCTGTCGATGGCGAACTCCGGACCGGGCACGAACGGCAGCCAGTTCTTTATTACGCTCGCCCCGACTCCCCACCTTGATGGCATGCACACGGTTTTCGGCAAGGTCACCAGGGGGATGGACGTGGTAAAGGCGATTCGTGAACGTGACCCGGGGAGCGACCCGAACCCCGGCGATCTGATCGAGACGATAGTGATTAACGAGAAGTAAAGCGTCATGGGCCGGGCGTGAGGGGCTGACTTGGGCCCGCGTCGCAATCTTTATTCGGGCCGGGCGTCGTCGGACGACTTGGTTGCGCATGTCTGCGACGCGGCCCCTAACCCCTCCCCAAGGAGGGGGACAGAGCGCAGGGTACTGGCGCGGGTGCAAAGGCGCGGGTAAACGAGAACGAAAAACGGGCCGTTCTTCGTGAACGGCCCGTTTTGCAATTACCTGTGGAAGAAACCGGTCAGTCGCCGGCCGATGCCGGAGCTGCATCCGAAATTCCAGGTTCTTTGTCCGAGTCGGTTTCATCTGCCACCTCAGGCGATTCATCGACCGCGCTGTGGTGCTCACGCTGGAAGTTGAGGAGACGGCCGCCGACACCCAGCCAAACATCTTCGGCAAGTTCGGTTTCAGGACCGGCCGGACGGCTGTTAACGCGCATGGATGGATCGCCTACAGCGCGTTTATGGACCAGCTTCACCCGGCTGCCGCTGAACTTGAATATCCCTCCGGCAAACGGTAGATCGGTCAGCTCGGAAGCCTCGACAGCGTTCCGTGAGAACAGCTGACGAGTAAAAGTCCGCTGCAATTTTGCAAAATCGACCACCACATCATCCTGATCGTCGAGAATGTAGCCGAATGGGGAAGTCTTGCGCAGACTCCAGATTGCGAATCCAGCAAGAAGAAGCAGCAACCCACCAATGGAGGGGACAACCCATACGGGCAGTCCCAACAGCTCCAGAGGTTTTTCGATGATTACTGCGTGAGTCGTCACGATCGGAGCGGTTCGGGTATATGCCCGGCCCTCGAACACACTGTCCAGTACTACTTCGACTTCGTAATCTCCCGATTCAGGAATAATCGCCGATATGTCGAACTCCCACGCCTTACCGGGCTCCGGTTCGTCCACCGCTACCACAACGGCCGGGAACTGACCGGCAACACCGATCAGGACCGCATTGATATCTGTTGCGCTCGTCAGGAACGGGAAGTCACCGGCCCGCACCTGCACCCGCGCAACCGTTGCGTATTTGCCAACTGTGGTGTCCACATCGGTGACCTCTACCAGGCTCAGCGTCGGGAACGATTCACTGCGGAAAGCTGTGCTGCTCCTCTTCACCGCGGCATAGTCGGTCCATGAGAGCTCCAGTGAAACACTGTTAATTCCCTGGGATTTCGGAGCCCTCAACCTTACCGAGTAGATCCCGTCATTCGCAGAACGGTCGCCGTCCTCGCCCCGGTCGTTCAGCGCCACGACCTCGGTAGTACCACTCGCCTTTGCGATCGTCGCTTCGATCACTGCACCCGAGAGTAGCTGTGGGGATTCGCCGATGAATGCAGCAACCTCGATGATTGCGGGTTCGCCCACTGGCAGCGGCGGCTGTTCAATCATTTTGAGCGTTAGCGGATTGTCGACATCAACACTGGCAACCAGCTTCGATGCCGGACCGACGCCCTGCAGCGACCAGTTGCCCGGCACCGGTGAGTAGATCTTGATAATCACCGCGGACGGTGTCTCCCGGATTTCGACGTTCTCCATTTCGCGGGTGGCGCGGGTGCCGTTGGGAGAAAACACGGCAACATCTACGGCAACGTGCTGCCTGATAAACACCGTCGAGAAGACCGTGGTGTGGGGCGCTATGTCGAGCGTGACGATGGTTGCCGAGTTGTCGTGCATCTCGACGTCCATTGCGCCCGAGAGAGTCAAGTTTGCATATTCTTCGAAAACCGTGGTGAGGCCGGCAGCAGTGCCGGTGTCGTAAAACTTTCCGTCTGAACCGGTCGCCAGCCCCATCATCAGGTCGCGCAGTACTGGCTGGGTCGAAGGCAGGGTCACTACGTCAATCACCCAGCCTTCAGCAGCAAAGAGATTGGCAACACTGCGGAGGCGCTCCCGCGTATTTTCCGATTCGCCCAGTATTCGCCCGGACGTAATGAACGCAACCCTGGAACCCGAAGCCGCGTCGACCCGCGAGAGAAAAGCAAATGAATTGGTAAGCGCTGCGAATTGATCGGACCGCGCCGGACCGATATCGAGCGACCGAACGCCGGTGATCACGTCATCGACCAGCCTCGTGCCCTCAGTCCCCGAATTTGCGGACACTATCTCGTTGGTCTCGACACCATATGCGGCGGCGGCGATCGTGCCTGCCGTGGTTCCCCTTGCCATCGATAGCGCCACGGTTTCGGCCGCATCGAGATCACGCTGGACCGGCGACGCCCCCGAGTCGACGAGCACGACCAGCACCCCGTTTTCGCCAACCGGGTCGGCTGCCCGCGCTGGCAGTGCTGCTCCCGCAAATAAGACAGCGACGGCGATGAGGGCTACCAGAGACGGGCGGCGCATTTCGAACTCCGAAATAGAGATTGCGATGACGGTAAGTGGCGATGACGGCGATAAACCGGCATCGATCAGACATTCAACGATACGTGCGTGCGACGATTACGCGCAGATTGGCATCGGTACGTATTCCGGGTGTTTATTGCAACAGCCCTGTTTCAATCGAGGACGCGGTGACCGTGCGGGTGTTGACCGCAGATTGCGTTGTGCCTAGACTCGGGCACTCGCCGTGCCACTATCACGACAGCCTCAAAATCGGACTACGAAACTGCCGTCGCGACGAGTTGAAGCAGACTACAGGAATATGCTGCCCGCCGGCCAGATCGACAATGAAATGAAATTGCAATGAAAATCACCGGATACTCGACAACCCTTTACGAATTCCCACTGAACCGGCGCATGGGCGATGCGAATTCGCCGTCGGGTCGGATCAGGGGTAGTTCGAGCCTTCTTCAATTGTTCACCGACGAGGGGCTGACGGGAATTGCGTTTGGAGCCGGCGGGGCCGGACCGCAGGTGAAATCGATGGTCGAGGGCATTCTCGCGGGCGAAGACCCCCGCAGGGTCACCGGACTGTGGAAGCGGATGGTCGACCGTGTGTTCAAGGGCGGCCACGCGGGACTTGTCAACGATGCGATCGCCGTGCTCGATGTTGCCCTGTGGGACCTCAAGGCCAAGGCCAACGGCGAGCCCCTGTGGAAGACCCTCGGTGGCTCGAATCCGAAGGTTCACGCCTACGCATCGGGCCTCGACGCGCCGCTGTCCGACGACGAGATCGAGGACTGGTACGGCACGATGGCCGGAGATCACGGTTTTACGGGCGGGAAGCTGAAGGTCGGTCTCGACCAGGACGCCGACCTGCGCCGGATTGGGCGCATGAAGAAGGGGCTAGAACGGGCCACCGACAAGCCGTATCTCTATGTCGACGCCAACGAAATGTGGTCGCCGAAGCAGGCGATTCGCAAGGTTCGCGAAATGGAAGAACAGTTCGACATCGCATGGGTGGAAGAACCAGCGCGCCGGTGGGACTTCCTCGGGCTGCGCCGAATTTCCGATTCGATCAAGGCCCCGGTCTGCGCCGGTGAAAACCTCGATACTCTGGGCGATTTCCTCCCCTACTTCCACAACCGCGCCGCCGATGTGGTGCAGGTGAGCTGGGGCATGACGGGAATCACCTGCGCAATGCAACTGGCCGATGCCGCCTATGGCTTCGAGTTGCCGATAACGCTCGGTGGTTCCCCGGGGAATCTGAACGCACAGCTGGCACCCTGCATGCCCAACTTCCTCACTCTCGAGGTCCAGAACCCCGGCCCCGACGACGGAGTGATGACATCGGATATCAAGATCGTCGATGGCTGGGCGACGTGCGGCGACCAGCCCGGCACCGGGGTTTCCTTCGACCCGGAAGCCCTCGCACGCCAGAAAGTCGAAACCGTAACCGCGTCGGCCGGGCCTTCTCCGTTCGGGCGTCGTCCCGGCGCTGGCCTGTGGGACAACCCACCAACCGCCGAGGAAGCTGCTGCGGCAGCCACCGGAGTCAACGGCGAACACTACGTGCCTGCCCACGGTTCACAAAATCAGTAATCGACCCCCTTTCTCTCACCCCGATAAAAAAAGACAAGAAAATGAAAATCACCGGATATCG
Source organism: uncultured Dehalococcoidia bacterium (assembly GCA_913048295.1). Classification (GTDB taxonomy): domain Bacteria; phylum Chloroflexota; class Dehalococcoidia; order Lucifugimonadales; family Lucifugimonadaceae; genus Lucifugimonas. Next base: position 3,749 of record CAJWWK010000064.1, on the reverse strand, counting down.
ACTAGAAAAATTCGTCCAGCAGCTCGATCGGGCCATTGGCGATTCGAACTATCCCGCGGGCGACGACCTGATGGGCATGGCCATCCTGTGGATCCAGACCGACGAGGGCGTCTCGGGCATGGCACCGGCGGGCAACGACGCGGTGGCCAGTCTGTTCCACGTCATCGAAGGCAAAGACCCGCGTGGGGTAGTCGGGCTCTGGAAAGACATGGTCGACTGGGTCCACAAGGGCAACAACGAAGGCGCGGTAAACGGGGCGATCGCCGCAATCGACGTGGCGTTGTGGGACCTCAAGGCAAAGCTGAACGATGAGCCACTGTGGCAAACGCTCGGTGCACGCGAAGGTCGCGCCAAGGCGTACGCCTCGGATATCGGCTACAACCTTTCCGACGATGAACTCCACGCCTTTTATTCGAGAATGGCAGACGTTGGGGTAGAGGGCGGCAAGATCAAGATCGGCCTCAACATGAAGGACGACCTGCGCCGGATCGGGATCATGAACGATGCCTTCCGCAAAGCTAAAGACCGTCCGTACCTGATGATCGACACCAACGAATACTGGTCGCCCAAGCAGGCGATCCGGTACATCAACGAGATCGAAAAGCATTTCGATTTATTCTGGGCCGAAGAACCGGCCCGACGCTGGGACTTCGACGGCCTCAGACAGGTGTCGCGGGGTATTACGGCCGCGGTCGCATCAGGCGAAAACCTGAACGATGTCGGGCAGATGTACCCGCTGATTTCGCAGCAGGCAATCGATATAGCAAACATCGGCGTCGGCCACTCCGGCATCACAGGGGCCAGGCAGGTTGCCAACATGTGCTACGCCTACGAGATTCCCGTGACCATGATGAACTGCTCGGCCAACTACATGGCACACCTGGCCGCCGCCCTGCCAAACCACAACATGATGGAAGTCGTAGACCCGGGTCGAGAGGGTGCGTACGAGAGCTTTGACAATCACATCGAAGACGGCTGGATCACCCTCGGCAACAAACCCGGACTGGGTATCGAGGTGAGCGAGAAGAAACTCAAGGCCATGCAGGAAGTCGACTTCGGGCGCGAACCCGGATTCCCGTTCCCACGCCGCGAGGGTGCGGCCCTGTGGATCAAGGACATCGAACCCGGCGAGGTCAGTTGGAAGTAGTTTTTGATTTTATCGTTTTCGGTGGCGGCAAATGCAAATGCTCAAAGAAGGAATTAATGACAGATCGACTTAAAGGCAAGGTGTGCCTGATTACCGGCGGTGGCCGCGGCCTCGGCAAAGCGATGGCACTCGCATTCGCCGCGGAGGGCCCTAAAGCCGTTGCCATCAGCTACGTCTCGAACGAGGCATACGCAGAAGAAACCTGTGAAGCGGTCGCCGAGCTCGGCAGCACCGCCTACATGACGCCGGTCGAAGTGACGGACCGCGAGTCGATCAAGTCGTGGGTGAACCACATCGTAGACGCCGAAGACCAGATCGACGTCCTGGTGAACAACGCCGGCATCAACCGCCAGGGGCCAATCGACACCGTCACTGAGCCAGACTGGGACGAAATCATGGCCGTCAATCTGAAGGGCCCGTTCCTGGTTTCACAGGAGGTCCTTCCGCTGATGGTCGAGGCTGGTGGGGGCCGCATCATCAACATTGCCTCGGTCAGTGGCCTGTACGGCGGGCCGACGACGGCGCACTACGCAGCCTCGAAGGCGGGGTTGATTTCGCTAACACAGGTTTTAGCCCGGTGGGGAGCCGAGCACAACATTCTCGTGAACTCGATCTCCCCGGGGATTATCGAGACCGAGCTCACGCGCGAGGAACTCCGCTCGGGAGGCGGGGCCGGGGTCGTGGCACTGACGCTGCTCAAGCGGCCGGGCGAGGTGGGCGACGTCTCGTCGATCGCCGTGATGCTGGCTTCAGACGAGCAGAACTATATGACCGGCCAGACCATTTCGCCCAATGGCGGCAGTTACTTCACGGACTAGGTCCTCGTGTCCCCGAAGGACAAAAGGGTGGCACACCGGGCGGTGCGCCACCCTTTTCGACTATTCGCTCGATTCAACAGAAGCGGTCGAAGAGCTCGACTCGTTCATGTCCTGCCGCATGATCTGCAGACCCATTATCAGGAACGTAAGGCCCCATACGGCGGCGGCGATCCCAAAAGCGACGATACCTTCTTCGGTTTTGATCGGCATGACCAATGTGAGCACGAGAGATACCACACCGATTGCGATGATTAACAGGCGAATTCCCTTCGGACGATTCCGCCAATCATGATCCCTCCCCCGATTGGTATCAGTGAAATGAACGCGACATACGCGGCGACCTGGTACACGCCAAAGAAACCCGCATGCAGCGTTTTTGTAGTACCAGCGCCCGTGGCGGCTGCGACCGCCTCCGGTACACCACCAGAAGCTGCTACCGCGGCTAGCTCAGTGTTGGATTTTTCGGCGACGGAGGTTTCGGCAAAGCCGAGCCCGAGAACGACCCCCCCAGAGGCCCAGCGCTGCCACCGCGCCCAGCATTCCAATCGTCATCCCGCTGCCTCGCGTCGCCCATGGGCGATGCCAGCCACAATCCGACGATCGCTCTCGTATAAAGCACCATCCCGAGCAAAATCACCACGATGTAAATCTGCGCCAGATCGGCATCGGCACCCAACGTCGCGATGTACTTCGTCGAATCTTCGGGATCGATTGGCGATACCCCGTTTGTCGGCAACAGGAAATTGAACACAACCACCAGAAGTGGGCCAAGTATTAGCGATCACTTCGCAACGGGATGCAACTTCCCAGTTGTCGCTGACATAGTCATTTCTGCATCCTAGACCATTACCCGTGCGTCGAATTACAGTCGTCCGTCGCCTGCGGATTTCGAATACAGTCTTGCCGGGGGCTCAGGTTTTCCCAGTTTTCTGCGCCCAGCCGGAAGTTGTGCCGGAATACGGTCATTTGGCCGGGACAGCCCGGTAAACCCCGGTGGGGCCGGTCAATACCTCGACTCCCTGCTGGTTCACGATCACGAATTCCATCTGCTGTTCCTTGATTCACGCCACTCGGTAATCCGACCCTCTACCGTGATGGTGTCGCCGATGTACACCGGCGCGGGGAACACCCAGTACTGCTCGGTGAATACAGTGCCGGGACCGGGAAGGTCCATCGCCGCCAGCGCGTGCTCCAACCCCACCGCGATTCCACCCTGCGAAATGAGTCGGCCGAACCGCGTTTTGGCCGCAAACTCTTCGTCAAAGTGAAGTGGGTTGCGGTCGCCGGTCAACTCGGCATAGCGCCTCACAGTGTCGCTCGTGACGGTCATCGACCGCGTCGCATTCTGCCCTACTGCTATCGCCATCTTTACTCCCTTCTTTGAATCGCCAATAGTTCGTTTCCTGATTCTCTGCTGTTGTCCCGGAACCTGCCGGGTGGAATTTACTTTATTGCCATTTGAATCCGGGCATCCAGCGGCCACCGTGCCGCCTCCGGGAGTTACACTCCCACCGTTCAGACATGCTCCACCCCACACAAGAAACGAACCAAATGAAAGTCACACAGATCAAGGCCTACTCCGTTCAGGGAGAGTCGGGGCGCGATTATTTCATCGTCAGGGTCGAAACCGATGCCGGCCACTACGGCCTCGGCGAGATCGGCATCAGGGGCTGGGGACTTGCGATCACCAGGGCCATTGAGCACCTTTCAGAACTGGTGTTGGGGGCCGATCCCTGGGAGACCGAACGGCTGTGGCAGGAGATGTTCAGATCGGGGTTCTTCCC
>CAJWWK010000063.1 GCA_913048295.1 uncultured Dehalococcoidia bacterium | reverse complement strand
TGACCGACTTCGTTCTAAGCGTGTTCCGTGGAGAGAACGGTGCAAGCACCAAAGAACGCATGGATGCTGCTACGTGGCTTGCAGACCGTGGCTTCGGTAAACCAACAGTGAATGCGGGGTCACAGGCTCCGGGCTTAGGCGATTTCACCATCACGATCAGCGACCACGACGTATTGGGTAACCCGATCAACCCTAAGTCGCTTCCTCCTGAATCCAGTCGACCGCTGTTCAGCATCAAGGATGTCGACTCCATAGATTGAGACTGTTGACCCTAAGTTGACCCAACGGGCTATTAGAAAACGTCTGGTAACGTCTGGTGCAGGTAACTCGGTCCTACAGAAGTTCACAGCACTACTCGTGATGAGTGGAAATAATAATTCCAAATATGCCCGCATCCAACATAAATGACCTAATCATGATTCCTGCCCACGAGCAGGCGAACCTGGTTGCGCGAAGAGAGGTGTCTCCAGTTGAGTTGTGCGAGGCCGCAATTGAGCGCATTGAAAAACTCGATCACAGGATCGGAGCGTTTATCACCGTTGCGTCTGAACAGGCACTTGAGGCCGCAAGAAGCGCGGAGAGCCGCGCAATTTCGGGCAAATTGCTAGGGCCTCTCGATGGTGTGCCTGTCGGCATCAAGGACATTGAGGCCACCGCCGGTATCAGAACTACCGTCGGGTCGCGTGTGTTCGAAGACGTTGTCCCAGACTTCGATTCGATAGTGGTCGAACGCGTTCGTGCGGCCGGCATGGTCGTTATCGGCAAGACAAATACGCCCGAGATTGCCATCCATATGGGCACACTGACCGATAACGATGTTCGAGGACCCTGTCGAAATCCCTGGGATCTAAACCGGACGACCGCTGGTTCTTCTGGTGGATCCGCCGCAGCCATCGCTATGGACATGATTCAAATTGCCATCGGCAGCGACGGGGGCGGATCCATTCGAATCCCAGCGTCATTCTGCGGTGTATTCGGTTTGAAGCCCTCGAACGGACGCGTGCCGCGAGCCCGTGGGCTCGGGAGACCCGATCCGAACCAGTTCTCACAGTCTGGCCCAATGGCAAATGACGTTCGTGATGCTGCACTTCTTCTTCAGGCGATATCGGGACCGCATCCGGCGGATCCTCAGCAGTTGCTGCGTTCAACGCCACCGAACTTCACGGCTGGCATTGGTGAAAACTTGAATGGATTACGCGTCGGTTTCTCACCAGACCTGGGATACGGAGCGGTCGATCCTCAAGTCCTCGATCAAGTTGTATCGGGTCTTTCGACCTTCGAAAAGCTAGGAGCCGACGTTGAAGAGTCGGAAATAATCCTCGGAAACGATCTCGCCGACAGTTTCTGGAAAATATTCGGTGCCAACGCTTACGTCCAGTATGGCCACCTGTTGGCAAAAGACGCTGGCTTGCTTACAGAGGGAGTACAGGAGGTCTTGAGCCGTGGCAGGGAGATCGCCGGTCATGAATACGCTACTGCACTGCGCGCGGTTGCGGACCTTCGGATGAAGATCGACGCTCTGTTCGAGCGCTTCGATATATTCGTTACACCTACGACATCGGTGACGGCGTTTGAGCCCGGCCAGCGACCATCGGAAGTTGCCGGAATGAAGGTGGATTCCGCATACGGCATTTTCCCGTTCACTTACATCTTCAATATGACTGGTCACCCAGCTGCCTCCGTCCCATGCGGCTTTGTCGACGGACTGCCCGTTGGCATGCAGATCGTCGGGCGCTTCGGGGATGAAAGGATGGTTCTCAGAGCATCAGCGGCATTTGAAGAGGTCCGGTCATGGCGCAATATCAGGCCTTCTCTGTAACTCAGGGCAGCGATAGTTTTGGTGCCAAATACCAAGCCAGCGTCGTTGTGGCCGTCTAGTGGTTCTGTATTGGAATTGATAGCAATACAACCTGTTCATATGTCTACGATGCTCAATCGAATCCCGGGTTGAGAATCCGTCGCTTTTTCTGTTAGTCCCGGTGTATTTTCATTTCTGAATCCTCGGCACTCGGTCTGGATAGGCCATTTGGTACCGCGGAGGTTGGGAACTATAAAATTGGCGACCAATTGAGTTGGCGTTTGAGTTCTGAGGAGCCCAGAAAAATAATGGTTGTCGAATTTTTACCCCCGCCCGGCACGCCTGTCGAAATGATCGACACTCCTGCCATGATCGTGGATCTCGACGTGGCGGAAGCGAACATACGCGATATTCAGCGCGTCGTTTCTTCGGGTGGCGCGGCGATGCGACCGCACACCAAGACAACCAAGAGCCCTTACTGGGCACTGAAGCAGATCGATGCTGGTGCAGTAGGTGTTTGCTGCGCGAAGGTTGGTGAAGCCGAGGTACTGGTAGAGGGAGGCGTCAGCGATATTCTAATCACGAGCGAGATTATTAGCGCTTCTAAAATCGCGCGTCTCGCAGCGCTCGCACGTAACGCCGACATCAAGGTAGTTGTTGATGACGCCGACAACGCACGGGACATATCTGCCGCTGCGATTGCTTCGAAATCGCAGATCGGCGTCCTTGTTGATGTGAATATCAGGATTGATCGATGTGGGGTTGAACCAGGGGAACCTACAACGACGCTCGCAAAGATTGTTGACGGACTACCGGGCCTGAATTTCGAGGGTCTTAACGGGTATGAAGGTCATGTGTTCGGCCTCGGAGATGAGCGGATTCCAGAGACGCTCGAGGCGCTGGAGAAGTTGCAGTTCGCGGTCGCAGAGGTGAAAGCCGCCGGATTGCCGGTGGGCACGGTGAGCGCGGGCGGCACAAGCACTCATGACATCACAAGCAAAGTGCCAGAAGTGACTGAGATACAGGCAGGAAGCTACATCTTTATGGACGGCCAGTACGTCGATCAAGAACTGGCGTTTGGACCTGCTCTTACGATCATGACCCAGGTGATTAGCAGGCCGGTGGCCGATCGGGCAATCCTCGACGTAGGTCTGAAATCGATTGCGAATGATTATGGACCGCCAAGGGTGATGGGTCTGGACGGAGCCGAGTTCACCAAGCTGTCGGAAGAGCACGGTACCCTCGCGTTAGAAGAGTCTGCGCAAGGGCTGGTGCACGGTGACGTTGTCCATCTGCTTCCCAGTCATGCCGGGACCACGATTAATATTCACGACTACTATTTTTGTGTTCGAAACGGGATTCTTGAAGACGTGGTCGAAGTTGCAGGACGAGGCAAGTTTCGCTAATTGCTTCAGCCCGTGGACCCTACAGGTTCGACTGTCCGGGACATCAAATCACCACTCTGATTATGGGGAACCAAACGATTGAATTCGGCTAAACCGCGCGCCTCTTTGCAGCTAAGGGTGGGCGCAGATATTGGCGGCACATTCACCGATCTGGTTTTCTTGCGATCTGATGGTCAATATTCCGTGAGAAAAGTATCGACCACCATGGACGACTTTTCGAAAGGGATAGTTGATGGACTCACGGCGTTTCTTTCCGACGAGGAACTCACACCGGATTTTGTTTCGGAGATCGTTCACGGAACGACTATAGCGACCAACGCAATTCTTGAAAACAAGGGTGTTCGTACCGCGTTGGTGACGACAAAAGGATTCCGCGACGTTCTGGAGTTTCGGCGGCTCCGATTCCCTGATTTATTCTCACTTGATTACACGCCACCGAAGCCACTTGTGCCACGTCGACGCAGATTCGGAGTCGATGAGCGAATGATGCACGACGGGTCGATCAGGCGTCCGCTTGATGAGACTTCGCTGGATTGTGTGTTGAACGACCTAGAAGAAGCAAAGCCTGACGCGATTGCTATTTGCCTGCTTCACTCGTACGCAAATCCGGATCACGAGCAACGTGTTACAGAAGCGGTACGAGATCGATTTCCGGACATCTACGTAAGTGCATCGATCGATGTGCTCCCAGAAATACGTGAGTACGAGCGAACGAGTACGACTGTGATCAACTCGTACATCGGTCCAATTGTCGACAGTTATTTGAAGTCGATGCGACTCCGCCTCGACTCTGAAAACGTGCGAGTCCCGATTTCGATAATGCAGTCGAACGGCGGTGTGATGTCTTACGCCGCTGCTCGGCGGACTCCTTCTCGTATCATCGAATCGGGCCCTGCGGCTGGTGTTGTCGAGGCGCATCAGCTATCGAAGAGACTAGGGCTGAAGGACGTGATTACGTTCGATATGGGCGGCACAACCGCAAAGGCTTCACTGATTGAAGATGGCGAGCGGAACCTGACCACCGAACACGAGGTGGGTGCAGGCATTCAGCTTTCGAGTCGTCTCGTAAAAGGACGCGGGCATGCGCTCAAGCTACCGGTGATCGATATCGCCGAGGTGGGGGCGGGTGGCGGTAGTATCGTGCGGATCGACCCTGGTGGAGCTTTGAGGGTTGGACCTGAGTCAGCGGGTGCGGATCCCGGCCCGGCTTGCTATCGGCAAGGTGGGACTGACGCCACCGTAACCGATGCCAATGTCGTGCTCGGATACATCAATCCGACTGCGATTGCGGGCGGCACGGTAGATGTCGATCTCGAGGCAGCTCGAGAAGCTCTCGATCGCTCAGCGGCAAAACAACTGGGAATAGACACGACCGATGCGGCATATGGCGTCTACGCTGTAGCGAATACGACGATGATCAGGGCCATCAAGTCTGTTACGACCTTCAGGGGCCGCGACCCGAGAGACTTCACGCTGATGGCGTTCGGCGGTAGCGGTCCGGTTCATGCAGCACTTATCGCGAGATCGCTCGGAATACGGCAAATAATCGTTCCGGGGTCGCCGGGCGTGTTCTCCGCACTCGGGCTTCTCGAAGCATTGCCCGAGTACGGTTTCTCCAGAACGCTGATCGCTGATCCCGCTCAGGTCAGTGCTGACGTGATTATCGATGCCTTTGACCAACTTGAATCCTCGTCGCTCGAACGATTGAAAGACGAGGCCTTGAACGAGGCCATCACCGGCTCGTGGTCAAGAACGGCCGATTTGCGGTACCGCGGGCAGGCTTATGAATTGACCGTAACGGCGGATACTGGGCCAAATGATGACCTGCTGGGAATGATTGTTGAACGATTCCACCAGGAGCATGAGCGAACCTACGGGCGGCGTGCTTCGGACGAACCGGTCGACCTCATTACGATCAGATCGACCTATCGAATCGACGCGGAGAGGATAGTGCCGGAGTCCGTAAATATCCCTCAGGAACAGCAGCAACCCAGACAGGCCTACTTCGGTCGAGAACAAGGTTGGATGCTGACCCCGGTAATTACCCGGGAAGAGCTGACGAGGTCATTTAGATCGGGTCCGCTGATCGTCGAAGAGTACGACTCGACAACGTTAATACCTCCGGGAACGGATGCCAGGATTGACGAACAGGGCAACATCACCATGATCAACACAGATCTGGACGCGAATCGTGATTAACGAGAATACGGATCCAATTACTTTCGAGGTCGTCAGAAACGGTCTGGACTCACTCGTAGACGAGATGGCGATTACGGTCATGAGGACCGCCTACTCCGGAGTCGTCAGGGACGCGCTCGACTATTCCACTGCATTCTGCGCAGCCGACGGCCAGGTGATCGCCCAGGGTCTGACAATAATGCTGCATCTTGGCTCATTTCCCGCGGCAATCAACTCATTACTTACCAAGTTCGAAGGGCGAATTAACGTCGGCGATGTGTTCATCCTGAACGACCCTTATACATCGGGAGGTATGCACCTACCAGACGTGTACATCATTAAACCTGTATTCGCTGATAAAAGCCTGCATGGGTTTGTTGGGGTTGTTGCACATCAGGCCGATATGGGCGGACTTGTGCCCGGTAGCAACTCGACTGAGTCGGTCGAGATTTACCAGGAGGGCCTTCGAATCCCGACCTTGAAGCTTTACGACGCAGGTATTCCTAATGAAGCGATATTCGACTTTATTGAGACAAACGTTAGGCTGCCGGTACAGGTACGGGGCGACATGCGCTCCCAGCTCGCTGCGTGTGACATCGGGGAGCGCGCGATACTCGATCTGATTACGCACTACGGCGCTGAAAATCTGAATGGGTACTACGATGCTCTTCTCGATTACAGCGAGCAGCGCGCAAGGAGCGAAATCAGCGCTTTACCGGATGGTGTTTTCGAATTTGAAGATTTTATTGACGCAGAAAACCTCGAAGACGGACCGGTTCGAATCGCGGTGAAGCTCGAGATAAGAGGCGACGAAATATTCGTCGATCTCGATGGTTCTTCTCCACAGGTTCCCGCGGGAATTAACGCGCCTGTTCCGTTTACATATGCGGCAGTTTACGGGGCGATCAGGTTGATCATGGACCCTGATATCCCCAACGCGGCCGGTTATCACCGCCCAATTCACATCAGTGTTCCTGAAGGCACTGTCGTGAATCCGGTGCATCCGGCCCCGGTCGCTGCAAGAGGTATCACCGGTTTCCGCACGATGGATGCCGTTCTGGGCGCGTTGGCACAGGCGATTCCAGATCGGGTACCTGCCGATGGTGAGGGAGGGAACACGCTTATCAGCATTGGTGGTCAAAGAACCGACGGTAGCCAGTACGCGCTGGTCGACTTCTTCGGTGGCGCACGTGGTGGTGGGCCGACGAGCGATGGTGCTGAGGGAGTTTCTCATCCTGCCTCAAACCTGGCTAACTCTCCAGTAGAGATCATGGAAGTGGAAAATCCGGTGGTCGTGGACGACTACGAACTTATTCAGGATTCTGGCGGTGCTGGCAAGTTCAGAGGGGCACAGTCGTACGTCAAACAAATCACGAATCTTGGAGATGCGGCGACGCTTCAACTTCGATCGGACAAACGTAAATTCCCGCCATACGGCCTGCAAGGCGGGTCTACGGGTTCGCCTTCGCTAAACATCCTCAATCCCGGTGCAGATGAAACTCTACTTCCGACACTGGCACAGGTCAGGTTAGAGCGTGGGGGGGTCATTCGCCACGAAATGGCCGGAGGGGGCGGATGGGGCGACCCGTTGACACGGGATCCGACAGCCGTTCTAGAGGACGTACTCGACGGCAGGGTGTCGATTAATTCTGCAAAAACCGAATACGGCGTGGTCATTTCGGAACCGCAAAACAGGCTCGACCAGGGCGCCACAGATTTGCTGAGATCAACAATGCTGCAGCAACGGGAGTCTTCGAATTCATGATGTACATGAGCGCTGAGTTCTGACAGAACCTCCTTGTAGCGTTACCGAAACCGCCGTTGTAATCGAAACTTGACGTAAAACCGCTGATCCTGCAAAAACGAGAGCCACTCAACTAACTTCGCAAACTCGAATTTCTTAGCTCGACAACTGCCGAACCCCACTTCTCATTCAAGACAGAATCTGGGACTTGTGGATCGCGTTTGCATCGAAATCGCGTACACCATAATTGTTAGCACAGCGTTGGTGGGTTGACTCTCGGAGTACAGCGTTGGAGCGCGCTGTTCTTTGCAAGCAGGAGGTAGCGAGTTCGAGTCTCGCAAGCTCCACCAAACTGTAAATAATGAAAAAACCCTCGCAGAAATGCGGGGGCTTTTTTTTCGTTTGGCTGCGGCTAGATTGACCTGACCCCTTAAACGAGTCCAGCTGAAAGATCAGATACTAGATATATTGAAGGGAGGCAGAAATGCCAAGAAAAGGACATAGCACTGAACAGGTTCTAGCCAAACTCAGGCAGGTCGAGGTTGCCGTGGCAAACGGCAAGAGTGTCGCCACCGGTAATAAGTGTGGTCGGTGACGCCGATCTCCCTCTTATTTCAAGCCCGAAAACTGTCCCACTTTTGCTGAAGTCCAACAATCAACTCCAGCTGAGTTCGGCTTCTCTTAGCCACCGCTTGAAAACTTTGATAGGCACTCCCTGGTTCGTCGCAACGCTATTCGGTGCCCATCCCCAATCCTTGACCATCATCATGCAGCGATCTCGCCTCGTGAAGCGACGGGGCCTCTTGCCGTTTACAGCAACAAAATCCTCCCAGCAGTAGACACACCAATAACCCGGCATGGCTGGCGATATATCGCATCCCTCATTGGCAGGTGGTAGTTCCCGGGTAAACACGCCCACGGAAACAGAAAGTACCCCGCCACAGTCCGGACAGGAATCTTCAGGAAATGGTCGTGTCGCGTACTGAGAGTCACGCGCCCTCCTCTCGGGCTCTCGGGTCTCAACACGGGGCTCCGGAACGACATGATTCATGATGTGACGGGTTGCACGCAGATCATGTTCGTTGTGCTTTAGATGACGAACCTCGTATCGCTCCAACAGACCTACCAATCCATCTTTGATCGATTTGCCCTCCCATTTCCTCGCGCTCCTCGCGGAACTCGCGCTGCGCGGCGAGATCGCATCGAACGCGGAGAGCCAGACGCCTCGATCACCCATGAAAAGCGTAAGATCGCCGTCGAGGAGACCCTGATGCCGGAGAACACTGAATTCGAAGAGTACGGACTGCCCCGAAAGACGCACGAAGAGGCCGACGGCCCTTCCGGATCGGTGGTGCTTGGCGAGGGGGATTATCGCTACTCGGTCACAGGCGAAAACTGGGGCACACTGCCCGACGGCTGGAAATTCCATGAAGCGACGGCGGTGGCTGTCGACCAGCAGGATCGCGTCTTGGTGTTCAACCGCGGTACCAGCGCGATAGTCGTCTTCGACACCGACGGAAACATGATCGACAACTGGGGCGAAGGAATTTTCAAGAGCCCGCACGGCATATCGATCGACCCGGACGGAAACGTGTTCCTGGTCGATAACGGCGACAGCACGATTAGAAAATTCACCCCGTCTGGCGAGCTGCTAATGACGCTCGGCGAGGCAAACAAGACGTCTGCGCCCATGAGCGGAAAGCCGTTTAACGTCCCAACTCACGTTGCGGTCGATCCCACCTCTGGAGAGTTTTTTGTTTCCGACGGGTACACGAACGCAGTGATCCACAGGTTCAGTCCTGAAGGCGAGCTGATCTCCAGCTGGGGCGAGTCGGGCACCGACGAAGGGCAGTTCAACATCGTCCACAACATCGCCATCGATAGCCAGGGGCTGCTTTACGTTGCGGATCGGGAGAACCATCGTATCCAGGTGTTCAACCAGGACGGTGAGTTCCAGACCCAGTTCGTGAACATGTCTCGCACCGCTGCCATCTACATCGACACGCGCCACGAAGAGGATATTGTTTATATCGGCGAGTATTTCGCGGGTATCGGCTCGAACCACATGGGCACAAACCTGGGACCACGTGTGACGGTGATGAACACCAAAGGCGAAGTGCTGTCACGAGTGGGCATCGAAAGCTACGGCTCGCAGCATGGGCGGTTCTTCACGCCGCACGGAATCTCGGTCGACTCCCACGGCGATGTGTACGTGGCCGAGGTTTCACACAGCGACTACGGGGGCGGGTGGAACATCGACCACGAACTGCGCTCGATGCAGAAGCTGGTCCGGCAGCGGTAGTTTCTGGTCGGATAGCTGACCTGCCCCCCAATAAGTAGTCCAGAGTAAATATTAGAAACTCTGGTTCTAAAAGGGGGTAGAGATGCCAAAGAAAGAGACACTGCCCGGAACAGATCCTCAACAAGCTCCGGCAAGTCGAGGTTGCAGTCGCCGGTGGCAAGAGCGTCGGTCAGGCAGTCCGTGGGAGAACGGCTATAACGAGAGTTTCAACGGGAAGCTCAGGGACGAACTGCTAAATCGTGAGATCTTTTACTCGCTGAAGGAGGCGCAAATACTGACAGAACGGTGGAGGAAGGAGTACAACACAATCCGGCCTCACAGCTCACTCGGATACCGGCCACCAGTGCCTGAGGCAATCATGCCAGCGCTTCGGCTGGTCGCAAATCCGAGATAATAAGTGGTAACGCTATCGGGGGCAGGTCATTGTAACGGACGCTCTGGAATAGCCTGAGGCAGTGTGGGGCAGTTCCTAACGGTTATCAGTACGAATCCAACTCAGGAAATGGTCATCCTGAGACGCTGAGAAACAGTACTAATCTAACTTCCAAGCAGAATGTCGCGAGTTCGAATCTCGTCCCCCGCTCCATACGTAAATTGAACTAGAGAAGCCTTTGCAGAAATGCAGGGGCTTTTCGCGTTCCTACCCCTTATTTACCCCTTATGACGGTATTTCGAGTACTCCATCGGAAGCAGCGATACGGTAATAGCTTTTCCGATCGTGTCAAACCTAAAAACGCGTGAGTTGAAAATCTCCAAGAATTTCTGTTATCTCCGACATATCGTTCTCGTCCAGCGACCACTCTCCGGCAGCGGCGTTGTATATCGCCTGCTCAGGCGTTTTAGCCCCGACGATACAGCTCGTTACAGCCGGATGAGCAAGAGTCCACGCTATCGCTAACTGAGCCCCTTCGTGTCCGTGATCGCCAGCCCACTCTAGCAACTTCTCTACTACCAGCATTGCGGGGATAAACACATCGTTTTCGAATTCTGGCTTGTTGAATCGTTCGTCATCGCTTGGGAATACATGACCCGGACGATATTTGCCGGTGAGCATCGCTTTAGCGAGAGCGGAGTGAGGTATAACCCCGATTCCTAGTTCCAAACATGCCGGTAGAATTTCTTCTTCAGGCTTCCGGTACAGCATGTTGTACCGAGGCTGAGAGGCATTGATAACACCGTACTGAGCTGCCTCTCGATGTTGTTCGCTAGAAAAGTTCGACACACCTATGTAACGAATTTTGCCGTCATCACGAAGCTTCTCTAGGTTCGCCATCGTCTCTTCGATCGGCGTAGAAGGACGCGGACTGTGCAATTGATAAAGGTCGATGTAGTCGGTACCCAACGAACTCAGACTATTCTCAATAGCCTGCATCATGTGTTCCAACGAGTGATCACCCGTCAGCTTTGTCGCCAAAAACACTTCATCACGACGACCTCGAAGTGCCTTTCCTAGCACCCCTTCACTTGTCTGATACCCCTCGGCTGTATCGATGAAATTCGCACCAGCATCAATCGAAGCGTGAATTGTGGCGATTGCCTGATCATCAGGTATTACCCCCATACCGCCGCCGATAGGCCAGGCACCAAGACAGATCACCGATACGGCAGGTCCATCTTTTCCAAGTCGACGCGTTTGTATATTTATGATTCACCTTCACCATGTAATAGGAATCGTAGGGTCTCTTTTTACTATATCTGGGAGGATTCGACACCGACTGCGGAGAGATTACCCGGAATCGCAGTCCTATGCCTGTCTGAACACTGGTTTAACTATCTTGCCGTCGACCCAACTCTCGACATCTCCGCTATCGATCGCTGATGCCACGACGCCCATAGCAGCGCGCAACGCCTCGAGCGTGTGATCCACGTCAGCATCGCTCACGGAGTATGAAATGTTGAAGCCGAACAGGAACAGCACACCACGCCGAACAAGCTCCTGCTGTATCAGAGAGCGCAAAGCAGGACTATCGTGTCCAGATTCCGGGTCACTAAACGTAGCCACAGTCCGTGGTGCCAGTCCAATGCAACTCGTGAAATCCCCTACACCGTTTTCTCGCGCCAGAGAGTTGTACCCGTCTTGCAACTTCTGACCCTGTCGCCAGAGATGCTCGAAAACCGGTTCGCTCTGCATCTTCGCCAGCGTTGCCTGTGAGGCAGCGAGCGAAATCGCATCACCGCCGAACGTAAAGCTGAAAAATATCTCGTCGAACAATTCCATAACATCACGGCGCCCACCAATTACGGACAGTGGATAGCCGTTTGCAAGAGCCTTGGCGTAGCACGCAAGATCTGGCACAACGCCATAACGTTCCTGTGCACCTCCGTACGCTATACGGAATCCGGTGAGAACTTCATCGAAAATCAGGAGCGCACCGTTTTTCTTACATAGATCTTTAGTTGCCTGAAGATATCCCTCAGCTGGCTCAACAACCCCCACCGGCTCCATGATCACGCAGGCGATCTGGTCCGGGTACTCAGCAAACAATTTTTCCAGAGACGCAGTATCGCCATACACATACTTCTTCGAAAGATCGCTCACCGCAGCCGGAACACCAGCGTTCCGAGTGGTCGTTCCGATATACCAGTCCTGCCACCCGTGATATCCGCTCAATGCCACGATGTCACGACCGGTAAACGCCCGCGAAACCCGTACCGCAGCGCTTGTAACGTCGGAACCGTTCTTCCCATACCGGACCATGTCGGCACATGGAATTGCGTCGATCAGTGTCTCTGCCACATCGAGCTCGATCGGCGACGAGAGCGAAAACACGGTGCCCTTTGAAATCTGCTCGATCACGGCTTTCGACACATCAGGATCGTTATGGCCCAGCACGATAGGACCTAGTGATGTCGGATAGTCGATGAACTCGTTTCCGTCCACATCCCACACGTGCGATCCTTGCCCACGCTCCAGATACAGCGGTGAGACGCCCTGCACTATCTGCGTCGGACCCTTGCTGAAGGTCTGCGCCACCCCCGGGATCAAATCACGTGCACGATCCAATAGTGAGTATGACTGGGTTAGTTCAAGTTTTTTAGAATCCATAAATTAATCTATCGGCCCGTAAAAGCCCTCGGTGTATCAGTTAACTCGGCACAGGATCATCATAGCGGATGCTGCCAGTTGACTCACGCCTACATGTGTGAGCGCGTGTTGCGCGTGTGAGTGTGCGTGAATTCCGGACATCTCCGCTGAGCCTACGATTCCGGAAAGACGTATGTGCTGTGGCGCGTTGTACTAACTTGAACCTGCAACAGTAGCCATCCTGTCTAAGATCCCGACGAGTCGGGAAGCTGGTCGAAGGGCGGCGGCGTACGTGGTCTCATGTGTCGCGGCGGGCGTATGCCGGAGAGGTGCCCTTCGAGTGGCCTCAGGGAACCTTTCCTTGCGTGATTAGCCTGAGAGTTACAGGTTCGCTAGCTTTGCGAAGCTGAA